>WGOB01000030.1 GCA_016124255.1 Alphaproteobacteria bacterium
ACGACCTGCCTGCGCGTGCTGGATCCGACCAACACCAACCCGGCGCCGCGGTTCGACTCGACGCTGCTCGACTGCCCGACGGCGACGAGCGGATTGGGCGCGGCGGCGCTGGCGGCGGGCGCCAACAACTCCACCGCAACGGCGAACACGCTGACCTCGACGTTCATCAACGGGTCCGCGGAGAACGCCGTGACGGCGCTCGATCCGTCCACGATCGATCCATGGTTCACCTCGGTGAGCTGGATCGGCGCGGTGCGGAACAGCGGCGACACGTGGTGGGTGTCCTGGAGCTGCAATCTCGCGGCAGGCACGAGCTGCTGATCGTTCAGGGTGCGGGCGGCGGCGACGCCGCCCGCATTCCTCTTACGGCCAGCGCCGAACTCGCGCGGAGACCCCGCTCCAAGGTTCACGAATTCGAGGTTTTAAGACGATGAGACCGTCGTTCACTTCTCTCAACAAGCTTGCGCTTCTCGTCACGTCGATGCTGATCGCGCCCGCGTTTGCGCTGGCGCAAACGCCGGATGCCGAGCCGGCCCCCGTGGAAGACGCCGCGCAGCCGGCGCAGGACGAGGCCGATCCGTTCGCCGACATGCCGGAAGAAGAGGGCGAGATCGTCGTTCTCGGGCGGTTCATCCCCGAGCCGATGCGCGAGACTTCGGAAGTCGCCACGTTCCTCTCCACGGAAGACTTGGCGCGGCAGGGCGACGACAACGCCGCCGCAGCGCTGACGCGTCTCACCGGCCTCTCGGTGGTGTCGGGGCGGTTTGTCTATGTGCGCGGTCTCGGCGACCGCTATTCGTCAGCGCTGCTGAACGGGTCGCCGCTGCCGTCGCCGGAGCCGTTGCGCCGGCAAGTGCCGCTCGATCTGTTTCCGTCGAACATCCTCGACGGCGCGACGGTGCAGAAGACGTTCTCGCCGAATTATCCCGGAGAGTTCGGCGGGGGCATCATCGATCTCAGGACGCTGCGCATCCCGGGCGAGCAATTCGCGACGCTAAAGGTGGGCACAGCGTACAATTCCGAGAGCACGACGCAGCGCGGGCTCCTTTATTATGGCGACGACACCGACTGGACGGGCTACGACACCGGACTGCGCGACATTCCAGGCCCGCTGGCGGCGGCGATCGCGCAGGGCCAGCGGATCAATGATTCGAACTTCTCCGCGGATGCGCTGGAGGCGATCGGGGAAAGCTTCGTCAACTCGCCGCTGACTGTGGTGCAGAGCGAAACGGTCGATCCGGACTTCGAGGGCGAGGTAACAGCGGGAACGCTGTTCGATCGTGAAAGCTATCGCATCGGCCTGATCGGCGTCGTCGGCTACGACACGCAACGGCGCACGCAGGAGGCGCGGCGCGTCTCGGTCGTGGGCGACACGATCGATTCCGACTTAAACACCCTCTCCACGGCGCAGGACATCGTCTTCAACGCGTTCGGCAGCGCCAGCCTCGAATGGGGCGCGCAGGACAACGTCACGCTGTCGGGCCTGCTCGTTCGGTCGACGACAAAGGACACCGAGATTGCGCAAGGCAGCGACGTCGATGTTCCGAACGCGGACGTCTACACCGAAGCGACGGCGTGGTACGAGCGGCAGCTGGCGTCGATCCAGCTCTCCGGCGATCATACGTTCGGCAATTTCGATTTCGACTGGCGCGGCGCCTTCGCTCAATCGACGCGCGATGCGCCGTATGAGCGGAGCGTCCGCTACGAAGTCGTCAACAACGAATTCCGCTACAATCCCGGCGCCAGCGACGCGAACTCGACGCGGTTTTCGGAGCTGACGGATGAAGTGGTGAGCGGCGGGCTCGACGGCTCGTACACGCTGGCGCTGTCGGAGACGCGGGACGCCGTGTTCTCCGCGGGCTACGCGTATTCGAACACGATCCGCGATTACGGCCTGTTGTCGTTCGCGTTTCGCAACCAGATCTCGCAGATTCCCGACGACGTGCTCCTGGCGCGGCCGGACTTCCTGTTCTCGCCGGACAATATCGATCCGTTCCGGTTCGAGCTGGAAGAGATCACGGGCCGCGACGACGCCTACAAGGGCCGGCTGACGGTCAACGCGGCGTATGCGGCGGCCGATGTCGAGATCATTCCGTTGCTGCGCGCGGCGATCGGTGTGCGCTACGAAGACGCGACGCAGATTGTGCGCACCGGCAACCGGTTCGGCGAGGTTCCGTTTGCGCCGGTGGTGACCCGCGAGGAGGAGTACTTCCTTCCTGCCGGCACGCTGACCTGGAACTTCGCAGAAGATCTGCAATTGCGGATCGGCTATTCGCAGACGATCGCGCGGCCGCAATTCCGCGAGCTTGCGTTCACGCCGTACCTCGATCCGGAAACGGACCGCATCTACACCGGCAACCCGTTCCTGACGGACAGCGAATTCCAGAACTACGACGCGCGGCTGGAATATTATTTCGGTCGCAACCAGTTCGTGACGGTGGGCGCGTTCTACAAGCAGATCGACAATCCGATCGAAGAAGTGCTTGTGCCGCTCGCGCGGCTGGTGACGAACTTCATCAACGCGCCGGAAGCGACGCTGACGGGCGCGGAGATCGAGTACCGCACGACGTTCGAGCTGCCGAACATGGGGTTCATGGACGGGGCGACGTGGCTGTTCGCGGCGAACTACACCTACACTTCCTCCGAGGTGACGGCGGGCGACGAACTGGTCGTCAACCCTACGGTGCTGCCCAGCTTCGCGCTGATCCCGGCTTCGCAGCTGATCCAGGACGGCTCTGAGCTTCAGGGCACGCCGGAGCACATCGCGAACATCCAGTTCGGTTACGAAACCGACACCTCGCAGCTCACGCTGCTGGTCGGCTACGTGTCGGAACGGATCTCGCGACGCGGCCTCGGCGCGCTGCCGACGGTCTATGAGGATCCGGGCACGAACATCGATCTGGTGTACCGGCGCAATTTCACGCTCGCGAGCGGGGCGGAAGTGACGCTCGGCCTCAGCGGGCGCAACCTGCTCGACGAGGATTATCTGGAATACCAGAACTCGACGCTCGGTCAGACGGACTTCAACACCTACGCCCGCGGGCGTACGTTCTCGATCAGCCTGACCGGCAAGTTCTGATCCTCCGATGCAAGCGGCCCGCGCTTCCGATTCGCGCGTCCGGCGCATGCGCGGGCGTGGGTTCGCGGGCGGCGCTGACGCCTGCGGCGCATGGCTGGGCCCGCGCGGCGGGGCTTTTGTTGCGTCATTTTGGCTGCGCGACGAGATTGTGACGCGTCGCATCTGTGGAAACGTTTTTCTTCGTGGGTATGGGCTTGTATAAGGTCGAACAGCGTGCGCCGGGCCGACCGGCGCAGCCGAGGCCGGCGTCCGCGCAGGGGCGATCGCCGCTTGAGCCAGAACCGAGTTCGGGGGACCCCATGGGGAAGTCCAGGAGAGCGTGGCGGGCGCGGACGGGTTTTGCGCCGCACGGCGTGTACGCGGCGGAGCCGGGACGGCTGCTGCACGCCGCGCGACCGGCCGCGGAGGCGGCGCTGCTCGCCGCAGTGGCGCTCGGATGTGCGCAGCTGGGCGTCAGCGCGCTGTCTGCGACGACGGCGCATTCGTCCGCGCCGGACGCCGGCGCCGGCGCGCAGCCGACGACGCTGATCGCCGCCGCGCCGGTGCGGTCGCCGTTTTCGCCGACCGCCAATCTTGCGGAGCCGAACGGATCGTCGCTGCTCGCGACGCTGCGGGTGTCGGGCGTGCGGATGGCCGATGACGGCGCGCAGAGCGGCGCGATCTTCGTGATCGACGGGCAGGACCAGCGCGCGTTCAGCGTCGGCCAGGACGTGGCGCCGGGCATGCGGCTCAGCGCAGTGGCGACCGACCACATCACTGTCGCGTATGACGGCGGTGAGCGGCAGGTGGCAGTGGACCAGGCGCCGCAACGGTTTTCGTTCGCGCGCGCGCTGATGGGCGAGACACAAAGCGCCCCGGCGCCGGCTGAAGTGCGGTTCTTGTCCGATGCGCCGGATGCGGCGCCGGCCGTCGCTGCGGCTGCGCCGCCGACGCCGTTCACAGCCAACACACAAGCGCCGGCGGCAATCGTTGCTGCGCCTGCGGCGCATGCGCCGGCGCGCGCAGAGGGCGCGCCGGCGATGGAAACCTGGCTCGCAGCGACGCTGGCGCGGGTGGAGACCAGCGGCGCCGGCTGGCGCATCGTCGGCCCACTGCCGCAAGCCGCCGCGGCCGCGGGGCTGCAGAGCGGGGACCTGGTCGTGGCGATCAACGGCTACGGCCCGGAGCGCAGCGCTGAAGCGGCGGGCGCCGCGGCGCAGGGCGGCGTGCGTCTCGACGTGGTGCGCGACGGCGCGGCGGTGTCGGTCACGCTCGGCGACGATCGGCGCACATGATCCGATCAAAACGACCCTTGTCGGTCGCTGCGGCGTGCGGCCTCGCCTATTTCGCCGCCACGTCCGGCGTGGCGCAGGCGCAAGAGCAGAACGCGCAGCGGCAGGGCGCGGTGTCGTTGCGCGACGTCGATATCCGCGCGTTCATCGAGGACGTGTCGAACGCAACGGGGCGGACGTTCATCGTCGATCCGCGGGTGACGGGGCGGGTGTCGGTCGTTGCGCATGAATCGCTGAACGAACGCGAATTGTTCGACCTCTTCATGTCGACGCTGCGGGTGAACGGGTTCGTCGCGGTGCCGACGGCGTCTGGCGCATATCGCATCCTCCCCGATTCCGTCGCGGCGCGGGAGCCGGGATCGCCGCGCGCGGGCCCGAGCGAAAACCGCTATGTCGCGCAGGTGTTCACGCTGCGCTACGCCGACGCCGAGGGCGTGGCGAACGCGATCCGGCCGATGCTCTCGGAGCGCGGGCAGGTCACGGCCAACCGGCGCGGCAATTCGATCGTCGTCGTCGATTACGGCTCGACGATCACGCGGCTGCAGGAGGTCGTCGGGCGGCTCGACAGCGACACCTCCTCGTTCCGATCGCTCCGTCTACGGAACACCTCGGCGGCCGAAATGGCGCGGGTGGCGCAGGGGCTGGCGCAGGCGGTGGGGGACGATTCCGGACGCTCGCTGGTGCAGATCGTGCCGGTGACGAGCTCCAACACGCTGGTGTTGCGCGGCGACCCGCGCTCGCTGGAACAGCTCGTGCCGGTGCTGCAAGAGCTCGATACGCAGGCGGACTATCAATCCGGCGTGCAGGTGGTGCGGCTGCGCTACGCGGTGGCGGAGGAGCTGGTGCCGGTGCTGCAGCAGATCTCCAGCGCGATGACCTCGCCGCAGGAGAACGGCGCGCCGACCGCTGGACGGCGCGCGAACATAGCGGCGCACCGGGCGACAAACTCGCTGATCATCAGCGCCGATCCGGAGACGCAGGAAGCGCTGGCCAATGTCGTGCGCGAGCTGGACGTCCGGCGCGAGCAAATTCTGGTCGAGGCGATCATCGTCGAGGTGTCGGACGACGCGGCGCGCGAACTCGGCCTGCAATTGGTGGCGGGCGGCGACGGCACCAACGCGGTGCCGTTCCTGTCGACGAATTACGGCTCCGCGAACGCGCCCAACATCCTGGCGCTGACCGGTGCGCTGCTGCTCGACGGCGACGATGACGACGACAACGCGGCGCTGCAGGATCTGCGGCGCGCGGCGGTGTCGTCGCTGCTGGGATCTCGGGGGTCGCTGGTCGGGATCGGCGGCACGACCAATGACGGCAAGACGACGTTCGGCCTGATCCTGAATGCGCTGGCGGACGATCAGGAATCGAATGTGCTCTCAACGCCCTCCGTGATGACGCTCGACAACGAGACGGCGTCGATCCTGGTGGGCCAGCAGATTCCGATCACAACGGGCGAGACGCTGTCCTCCAGCAACGACAATCCGTTCCGGACGATCGAGCGGCAGGACGTGGGCGTGCAGCTCGAAGTGCGGCCGCAAATCAGCGAAGGCGGAGCGATCCGGCTCAACATTCGCCAGGAGGTCTCGTCGATCTTCGGCACGGTGATCACCGATTCCACGGACCTCATCACCAACCGCCGCGCGATCGAGACGGTGGTGCAGGTGGACGCGGGCGAGATCATCGTGCTCGGCGGGCTCATCCAGGAAGACGTGCAGCGCTCGAACTCCGGCATCCCGGGCTTGCGCAGCATCCCCGGCATCGGGCGGCTCTTCCGCAGCGAAGGCACGCAGCGCCGGCGCACCAACCTGATGGTGTTCCTGCGGCCGACCGTGGTGACCTCGCAGGAGCAGATCCGGGCGATGACAGACCGGCAGTATCGCAGCTTCCGGGACACGACCGAAGTCGATCGCGGCGTCGGCGCCCTTCTGGAGCGGCAATTCCAGAACGGGCTCGCCAATCCGAGCAATCTGCCGCCGCAGCAATAGCGGAACGCAGCGCCGGTTCGGGGAGCGGCGTTGAACGGGCGCCGGGCTGGGGATAGATTGCGCGCGCGTCAGACGCATCGACGCATCAGGGCCACCATGAGCGAAGCCACACCCCACGCCGCCGCCGTCATGGGCGCGCATATCGATTATGCGTTCGCCAAGGCGCACGGCGTGGTGACGCTGTCGGACGGCGCGCCATGGCGGATCGGGATGCGGGCGGGCGCCGATCCGATGGCGCTGACGGAGGTGCGGCGCATCCTGGGCGCGCCATTCGCGGTGGAGGAATTGAGCGCGGCGGCGTTCGACGAGGCGCTGTCGCAGCGCTACGCGGTGTCGGAAGAGGCCGCGCGCACGATCGCGATGGGCTTCGACGCCGATGCGCTCGACGCGCTGGCGGACGAGGCGGGCGCGACCGCCGACATCCTCGACAGCCAGGACGACGCGCCGATCATCCGGCTGATCAACGGGCTCTTCTCGCAGGCGATCAGCGAGGGCGCTTCCGACATCCATATCGAGCCGTACGAGAACTCGCTGATCGTCCGACTGCGGATCGATGGGGTGATGCGGGAGACGCTGAAGGCGCCTGGGCGGATCAAGGCGCGGCTGGTGTCTCGGATCAAGGTGATGGCGCGGCTCGACATCGCGGAGAAGCGGCTGCCGCAAGATGGGCGCGTGTCGCTGACGCTTGGCGGGCGGGGCGTGGACGTGCGGGTCTCGACGCTGCCGAGCCGGCATGGCGAGCGGGTGGTGATGCGCCTTCTCGACAAGGACCAGGGCCTGCGCAGCCTCGATGCGCTGGGCATGGCGCCGGAGATGCTGGCGAAATTCCGGGCCGCGCTTTCGACGCCGAATGGCATCGTGCTGGTGACGGGGCCCACGGGGTCAGGCAAGACGACGACGCTCTACGCCGCGCTCAATCTCTTGAATGACCGGACACGGAACATCCTCACCGTTGAGGACCCGATCGAATACGCGATCGAAGGGATCGGGCAGACGCAGGTCAATTCCAAGATCGGCATGACGTTCGCGACCGGCCTGCGGGCGATCCTGCGGCAGGATCCCGACGTGGTGATGGTGGGCGAAATACGCGATCCCGAAACGGCGCAGATTGCGGTGCAGGCGAGCCTCACGGGCCACCTCGTCTTCTCCACAGTGCATACGAACGACGCAGTCGCGGCGATCACGCGGCTGAAGGATATGGGCGTGGAGCCATACCTCCTGGCCTCCACGCTGCGCGTGATCCTGGCGCAGCGGTTGGTGCGGCGGCTCTGCCCGACCTGCCGGAAGCCGGCGGTGCTCGGCGCGCACGAGCGGGCGATGCTGGAGAAGATCGGCGCGCGCGAGGCGCGGATTTTCGAGGCGCAAGGCTGCGCGCAATGCTCCGGGTCCGGCTATGTCGGGCGGATCGGGCTCTATGAATTCGTGACGGTCGACGATCAGGTCCGGCGGCTCATCCATGCCGACGCGAGCGAGCAAGAGATGGCGGCGCACGCGTTCCAGGCGAGCGATCGGCTGCTTGAAAGCGGGTTGCGTTGGGCGGCTGCGGGCGTCACGTCGCTGACGGACGTGCTGCGTGCGTGCAGCGCGCACGAGCCTGCCTGACGAAGCGATCACGCATGCCGCGCTATCATTATCTCGCGCTCGACATCGATGGACGGGAGCGCAGCGGCGGCATCGACGCGGCCGATGAAGCCAGCGCGCGCGCAACGCTGCAAAAGCGCAAGCTCCTGCCGGTGGAGCTGGCGCCGCACGAAGGCGGCGAGGCGCGGCGGGCGACGCGGGGGGCGGCCGCGCCGGTTCGCGGCGGCGGGGCGATGTCGCGGCGGGCGCTGGTGCTGCTCACGCGACAATTGGCGACGCTGGTGGATGCGGCGGTGCCGGTGGACGAAGCGCTGGCGATGATCGCGGCGCAGCAGGACCAGGCGAGCGCGCGGCGCGTGATCGAGAGCGTGCGCGAAGGGGTGCTGGAGGGCATGCGGCTTGCGGATGCGATGGGGCGTCATCCAAAGGCTTTCACCGGGCTCTATCGCGGCGCGGTGGCGGGAGGCGAACGCTCCGGCAAGCTCGGCTTCGTGCTGACGCGGCTGGCGGATTATCTTGGACGATCGCACGCGATGGCGTCGAAGGTGCAGGCGGCGATGATCTATCCGGCGGCGCTTTCGTGCGTCGCGATCGTGGTGGTGTGCTGCCTGATGATCTTCGTGGTGCCGAGCCTCACGGAGCAGTTCCAGAGCTTCGAGGCGCAATTGCCGCTGTTGACGCAGATCCTGATCGGCGTCTCGACCTTCCTGGCGAGCTATTGGGCGCTGCTCTTGATCGCGCTGGCCGGGCTTGGGCTCTGGATCGCGGCGATGATGCGGCGCGATGCGGTGCGGTTGCGCCTCGACCGCGCGTTCCTCGGCGCGCCGTTCATCGGGCGCTGGGCGCGCGATATCGTGGCGAGTCGTTTCGTGCGCGCGGTGGCGACGCTGGTGTCGGCGGGGCTGCCGGTGCTTGATGGGGTGCGCGGGGCGCAAGAGGCGGTCGGCAATCGCGCCGCGGCCAAGGCGGCGCGCGAGATCGCGGACCGGATCGAAGAGGGCGAACCGTTGTCGCAGGGGATGCGGCGGGCGAAGATTTTCCCGCCGATCGTGGTCTATATGGCGGCCAGCGGCGAGAACGCCGGCGATCTCGCGGGCATGCTCGACAAGGCGGCAGACCATCTCGATCAGGAGATCGAGGCGGCGACCACGTCGGCGATCAGCCTGCTGGAGCCGGCGATCATCGTTTTCATGGGCGTGGTGGTGGCGTCCATCGTGCTCGCCATCATGCTGCCGGTGCTGCAGCTCAACCAGCTCGCGGGAGCGTAGGGATGATCCGTGAACGGATGAAATGCAGGCTCACGGGGCGTTTGCCGGCCGACGCCGGCGTAACGCTGGTGGAGATGATGGTGGTGATCGTCATCATCGGGCTGATCACGGCGATCGTGGTGATCAATGTGCTGCCGGCGCAGGATCGGGCGCGTCAGCAGAAGGCGCGCACCGATATCGCGGCGCTTGAACAGGCGCTTGATCTCTATCGGCTGGATTACGGCCGTTATCCGAGCATGGAGGATGGACTTGAAGCGCTGGTGCAGCCCGATCCGGAGAAGGGGCGCACAGAACCCTACATCCGCCGCCTGCCGGAGGATCCATGGCAGCGGCCTTATCAATATGTCGTGCCCGGCGCGCGCGGCGCGGTGGACATTTATTCTCTCGGCGCGGATGCGCGGGAGGGCGGCGAGGGCGTCGATGCCGATATCGGCAATTGGCAGAACTGAGCGCGCGCTCGGGAACCGCGACGCCGGCTACACGCTCGTTGAAGCGCTCACGACGCTGGTGATCGTGGGGCTGATGGCGAGTGCGGTGGTGATCCTGGCGCCGGGCCCGGACCGCACGACAGGGCGGTTCGCGGAAGGCATGGCGGCGCGGATCGCGGCGGCGAGCGAGGAGAGCATCATCGTCAACCGGCCGGTCGGGCTTTTTCTCACGGATGAAGGCTACGGGTTCGCGCGACTGGAAGCGACCGGGTGGCGCCAGAGTGCGCCGACGTCGCCGCTGGCGTTTCGTCCGTGGCCGGAGGGTGTTGCGCCGAGCGTGGTGAGCGCCGGCGCGGAGGACGCGGCGCTCGACGAAGGGCTTGTGGCGCGGTTCGATACGATGGGCGGGGCGACGCCGACGCGTATCCTGCTGAGCGGCGACGGCGTGCGGTGGATCGTCGAGATCGACGGACAGGGGCGGGCGCATGTCGAACGCGCGCGCTGAGCGGGAGGCGGGGTTTTCCGTCGTGGAAGCGCTGGTCGCGCTCGCGGTGTTTGCGCTGGCGGGCGTGGGGCTGATCCAATTGCAGGCGCATTCGGTGCAAACGCTGACGCGGGCGGAGCGCGCCGCGCTCGCCGGCATCGCGGCGCAGAACACGCTGATCGAAGCGATCACGGCGCGCGACAAGGCGCCCATCGGGGAGAGCGTGGGCGCGGTGGATATCGCGGGGCGGACATGGCTCTGGCGTATGCGGGTGGCGGCGACGGCGGATGCGAACACGCGCCGCGTGACGGTGATCGTGGCGGATGGCGAGGGGGCCGCGCCGATCGCACAGGCGGACGGATTCTATGTTGTGGCGACGTCGGGAGCGGCGCCATGAAATCCTCCGTACACAGAGAAAGCGGCTTTACGCTGGTTGAGGCGCTGGTGTCGCTGTTCGTGTTCAGCCTGATCGCCGTCGGCTGCACGGTGCTGCTAATGCAGGGCGTGGAGAGCCAGCGGCGGGTGGCGGCGGCGCAGGCTTCGCTGCGGGAATTGCAGACGGCGCGGAGCCTGATGACAAACGATCTCCTGCAGCTGGCGCCGCGACGCGTGCGGCAGTTCGAAGGCGGACATACGCCGGCGTTTGCGGGGGCGGAGACGGAGGGCGTGGCGTTCGTGCGCGCCGCCGCGGAGCCGAGCGCGCAGGGCCCGCGCACACGTCTCGCCTATGTGATGTACGTGATCGACGGGGACCGCGTCGTGCGGCGCAGCCGGACGATTCTCGATGAAGCGCAGCCACAGGCCGCGGCGATGGCGGAGCGCGTCATGTTTGCGAACGCCGTGGAGGCGCGGTTCGAGTTCTTCGACGGCGTCGCGTGGCGCCCGCAATGGCAGGCGATCAATGCAGCCGGCGCGCCGCGGGCGGTGGCGCTCACGTTGCGCACGCCGCGCTATGGCGTGATCCGCATCGAGGCGGCGACAGGGACGGGGACGTGACGCGAAGGCTCGCTCCCGACGCCGGCGCGGCGCTCGTCACCGTGCTGGTGATGCTGTCGATCCTCTCGGCGCTGACGATCGTGGTGGTCGAGGCGAGCCGGCAGAGCCTTGCGCGCACGGCCAACCAAAGCGCGATGGATCAGGCGCATTGGTATCTGCTCGGCGCGGAGAGCTATGCGCTGAGCCAGGTGGCGCAGCTCAACAATCACGCGGCCGACGCCGTCATTGACGAAGCAGACTGGCAGGATCGCGACATTCCCTATCCTCTCGACAATGGCGGCCTCCTCGTGCTGCGCCTGCGCGATGGGTCCAATTGCTTCAATCTGAACAGCGTTGTGGAGCAGGAGGAGGGCGGCGCGCTGATCGCCAGTGCGCGGGGGCAGGCGCAGCTGCGGCGGCTTTTTGACCTCGTCAATATTCGCTCCGGCGTTACGCTCGCGGCGGCGCTGGCCGACTGGATCGACAGCGACGGGGAGGCGTCGATCTATGGGGCGGAAGACAGCGCCTATGCCGGCGACGGGGTCGTCCAGCGGCCGCCCAATACGCTGATCGCGGACGTCAGCGAGCTGCGATCGGTGCGTGGGTATACGGACGAAGTGTTTGCTGCGCTTGCGCCGCATGTGTGCGTGCGTCCAAGCCCGGCGCCGGCGCGGCTCAACGTCAACACCCTGACGCCGGCGCAGGCGGAGATGCTGGCGACGGTGTTCGGCGCGGACCTTTCGCCATCGACGGCGCGGGAGGTGATCCGGCGTCGGCCGCGGGGCGGGTGGGACGGCGTCGAGGCGTTTCTGATCGATCCGCGTCTGTCCGGCCTTGAAACGCCGGCGACGCTGCGCCAGCAGATCGCGGTGCAATCGAACTTCTATGTACTCTCCGCGCAGGTGCGCTTCGGCGATGCGGAAGAGTATTCAATGGCGCTGATCGAGACGGCGGGGCCGCATGTGGTGCGGCGGCTGATGGGCGTGGGCGCGGGAGCGTCCGCGCTGTGAGCGACGCGCGACCCTCAGGCGAAGATGCGCTGGTGCTGTTCGGCGGTTACGGGACCGACGATACGCTTGCCTATGTGCGACTCAACCTGCGCAGCGGCACGGTGACCGCGCGGGGCGCGGACGTGCGCACGGCGACGCCGGCGGCGGCGAGCAAGCGCGTCGTGCTTGTGCTGGCCGGCGTCGAGGCGCAGGTGCGGCGCGTGGCGCTGCCGGCGCGCAGCGAGGCGCAGGCGCGCGCCGCGGCGCCGCTGATGCTGCGCGGCGCCATCGCGGCTGCGCCGGAAACAATGCACTACGCCATCGGCGATCCCGTCGACGCAGACCGCGCGCGGCTGGTGGCGGTGGTCGCCCATGCGCGGATGCGGCGATGGCTCAGTGCGTGCGAGGCGTTGGGGTTTGCGCCGCACTCGGCGCTGGTGGATTTCACAATCTGGCCGACGGCGCCGGATGCGGTGGACATCGTGGAGACCCCGCCGCTCACGTTCGTCACCGGCGGGGCGCGGGGAGGGTATGCGATCGAGAGCGCGTTGGCGCCGTCCCTGTTTCCGCGTTGGTTCGACACTGTCCGCGCAGACGCGCATACGGTGCGGATCGCAGCGGACGATTCAGGATGGCGCGACGCGCTGGCGGGCGCGGCGGTGGAGCCGATCGAGGATGCGGACGATCCGATGGCGACGCTCGCGGAAGCCGCGGTCGCGCCGCCGGACTACGCGCCGGACCTGCTGCAGGGCGTGCATGCGCCGCAATCCGAGCGGCGCGGCGCGGCGCGCTCGATGGCGCTGTGGCGGTTTGCGGCGGTGCTGGCGCTGATCGCGGCGCTGCTGCAGATCGGCGCGCTGGTGTTCGCTGGCGTGCGTGATGCACGCGCGGCGCGCGAGACGCTGGCGCTCGCGGAACAGGATTTTCGCGCGGCGCGGCCTGACGTGCGGCGGATCGTGAACCTGCGCGCGCAGGTGCGGGCGCTGTTGAATTCGGCCGAGCAATCGAAGAACCACCCGGTGCTGGCGGTGTCGGAACCGCTGATCGCCGCGGTGCAGGCGAACCCGCTGGTGCGGATCGACGCGGTGCGGCACGCCGCGCCCGGGCGGCGGGTGATCGTGCAGGTGTCGGCGAACGATCTGCAGGCGATCAATGCAGCGGCGCAGACGATGCGCGACGGCGGCGCGGCGCTGACGACGCGCGATCTTGCGCCGATCGACGGCCGGCACGCGAGCGAATGGGCGGTGGAGGCGCCGTGATGGGCGGGTTCTTCGCATCGCTCGCCGCATGGTGGCGGGGACGGACAGCGCGGGAGCGGCTGATCCTCGCCGGCGGGGGGATTCTCGTCTTCCTCATTCTCCTGCCGCTCGTCGCGTATCAGAGCGCGTCGTCATTCCGTCATGCGGCGGCGGCGCAGCTGGAGTCGGCGCGCAGCCTGCGCGCCGATGTCGCGCGGCTGAAGGCGCTCGGGCCGGCGCCGGCGCTGTCGGGCGATGTCCGCTCGCTGGCGTTGGAAAGCGCGCAGGCGGTGGGACTGACGCCAACGCGGATCGAACAGCGGGGCGGGGATCAATTCGTCATCGTGTTCGAACCGGCGGAGTCGCTGATGGCGTATCGGTGGATCGACCTCATGGGGCGCGGCGGCGCGCTCGTGCAGCGGACCGCGCTGGCGCGCGTTGGGGAGGACGGTGTAGTATCGGCGGAATTCGAAGTTGCGGCGGGACCCTAGGGATGGGCGGTTTCAAGATCCGGATCTGGCATGTCGCGTTCTTTGTGACGGCGTTGATCGTGTTCGCGATCGCGCGGGCGCCGGCGTCTCTCATCGTGCCGTCGCGCGCGGATGGACTCGCTTATGCACGCACCGAAGGCACGATCTGGAACGGGCGGTTCATCGATGCGCGGATCAACGGCGTCGATGCAGGCGACATCGCCTACACCGTATCCCTGTTCAATCTCGTGCGCGGCTTGCTGGATGTCGATTTCGACATGGAAGGCGGCGCGCTGCGCGGCGAAAGCCTGACGCTGAAGGCCGATTGGCGCGGCGACCGGCGCCTCATCGCGCCGACGCTCGCGCTGGAGGGCGCGCAGGTGACTGACGGGCTGACGCTTGTCGGCGCGACGCGGATCGAGGGCCTCGATCTCTATTTCTCGGACGGCCGATGCGTCACTGCGGTGGGGCGTCTTTCCAGCGATGTTCTGGCGCGCAGCGGTGCGCTTTTGGGATGGCAAGGTCCCCAGCTTACCGGAGAAGCGAGCTGCCGGGACGCCGCGGCGCAGTTGACGTTGATCGGGTCGAGCGCCGAAGGCGATACGGTGCAATCCATTCTCGAACTGGCGCCGAGCGGCGAAGGCCTGTGGCGCGCCTTCGTGAGCACGCAAAAGCCGACATTGCGCGCGATGCTGGAACAGCAGGGCTTCCGGACGTTCGAGGGCGGGCCGAACGTCGCGCTGAGCAAGGATTTCCGATGGCTGCCCATGCCAAGCTGATCATCGCGTTTGCGTTGGGGTGCGCCACGCTTGCGCCGAACGCCGCAGCGCAGCGCGGGGCGGACGCGGAAGCGGCGCTGACGCTCGCGCAGCTTGAGCCGCAAGGGCTCGAGGCGGGCCGCTGCGGGCTCTTCCTGTGGTCGCGCGGGGAGCGTCCTGAATTCGTGTTCGTGGCGTACGACCAGCCGGCTGCGGCGCGGGTGAAGATCAGCGGACGCGAGCGCGACTTGCCGCGGACAGCATTTTCCGGCGCCGTGCTGACGGGCCATTTCGAGCAGCAGACATATGCGCAAGACGGCGTCACGCTCGATGTGCAGGTGCGGGCGGATGAGACGCGCACGGTGCGCGACGGCACGATCATCAGCGACGGCGTGATCCGCGTGATCGAAAACAATGGCTGGGAATCCGTCGTGCCGGTCGGGGGCATGATCGCCTGCCAGCGTTAGCAAGACGATGTCCTCACGAATACGTCTGCGTCAGCCAAACGATAAGACCGGCGCCGGCTAGGAACGGGCCGAACGGCAGCATATCGCCGCGATTGGCGCGCCGCACCGCTGCGACGGCGAGACCGGCCGCGGCGGCGATCAGCACGACGAACGGCAATCCCCACCACGCGACCCATGCGCCGAGAGCGCCGAGCAGCTTGGCGTCGCCCATGCCGATGCCGTCGCGTCCACGCATGCGGCGGAAGAGCGCGTTCACGGCGACGATGGCGAGATAGCCGGCGACGGCGCCGATGAGCGCGGCGAGCAGATCGCGGCCGAGAAGCCACGTCGCGACCAGACCGGACATGAAGATCGCGGCGTTGATCAGATCGGGAAGGCGGCGTTCGCGGATGTCGATCGCGGCGGCGATCAGCAGCAATCCGGCGAGGGCCAGGGTCGCGGATGCGGCGGCGAGAACGGGCGGGTCCGTCATTGGCGGGGCGAGTGTCGCACGTTTGTCATCGAGAACGCGTAGCAGGCGGTTTGGCTGCGCACATGACGGATCAAGCTGGGAAAACGCAAACCCCGCGCATGCGATGGGCTGGGCTGACGGGAGCCGCGTGTGCGGCGATCCTCGGGCTGCTGGCGGCGGCGTGCGATCTGGCGAACGGCCTGGTGCGGGCGCCGCAGACCATTCGCGTAGACGGATCGTCGACGGTGTTTCCGCTTTCGGAGGCTGCGGCGGAGGGTTTTTCGATCGAGAACCGCGGCGGGGTGCGGGTGACGGTCGGGGAATCCGGGACGGGCGGCGGTTTCCGGCGCTTCTGCCGCGGGGAGACCGAAGTCCAGGGCGCATCGCGGCCGATCAAGCAATCGGAAATGGACAGCTGCCGCGACGCCGGCATCGCTTATGTCGAGCTGCCAGTGGCGTTCGATGGGATCACCGTCGTGGTCAACAAGGACAATCCGATCGATACGGTGACCGTGGAGCAGCTGCGGCGGATCTGGGCGCCGGGGTCGGAGGGGCGCGTGGACAATTGGCGCGACGTCGATCCCGCGTGGCCTGACATGCCGCTGCGCCTCTTCGGCGCGGGCACGGCGTCGGGCACATTCGATTTCTTCACGGAAGCCGTGAACGGCGAGGGCGGCGCCTCGCGCACGGACTACACGCCGACGGAGGACGACAACGTCACCGTCATCGGCGTGATCGGCAATCGCGGCGCGATGGGATATTTCGGCATCGCGTATTACGAGCAGAACCAGGACCGCATCAAAGCGCTGGCGGTGGACGCCGGCGGCGGGGCGGTGTTTCCAACCACTGAAACGGTGGCGGACGCCAGCTATCAGCCGCTGTCGCGGCCGCTGTTCGTCTATGTGGCGGCGCGCGCGATGCAGCGGCCGGCAGTGCGGGACTTCATCGAATATTATTTGACGCATGCGGAGCGACTGGCGCCGGAAGTGGGCTATGTGCCGTTGCCGGATGCTGCGTACACGGAATATCTCAACCGGGCGCTCACGGGGCGCACCGGGACCGCGTTCGGCGGGGAAGCGGACATCGGGGCCAGCATCGAAGAGGTGATGGCGCGGCCGCTCGCTGAAGACGCGCCGGACGAAGCGGAATAGGGGCGCAGAGCGTGCAGAGAGATTTCACGCGCCGGCGTTTCAGAGCGACAGAGCGCCTGATCGAGGCGGGGTTGCTGGCGGCGGCGGTCGCGGCGATCGCGATCGTGGTGGCGATCGTGGCCGTGCTGGTCTCGCAATCCGCGCGCTTCTTCGCCGATGTGTCGATCGTGGAATTCCTCACCGGCACGCGATGGACGCCGACTTTCCAGGATCCGGAGTACGGGGTGGCGCCGCTGATCTCGGCGACGCTTATGTCGACCCTGGTGGCGCTCTGCGTGGCGGTGCCGTTCGGGCTTTTGTCGGCGGTCTATCTGTCGGAATTCGCGCGGCCGCGCACGCGCGAGGTGGTGAAGCCGGTGCTGGAGCTTCTCGCCGGGGTGCCGACGGTGGTCTACGGCTATTTCGCGCTCCTCTTTATGACGCCGCTCTTGCAGCGCGTGATCCCCGGCCTGCCCGGCTTCAATCTCCTCTCCGCCGGGATCGTCATGGGGCTGATGATCATTCCCTACATTGCTTCGCTTTCGGAGGACGCGTTGCGGGCCGTGCCCACCGGATTGCGCGACGGCTCCACGGCGCTTGGCGCGACGCGGCTGGAAACCGCGTTCCGCGTGGTGCTGCCGGCGGCGGCTTCGGGTGTCACGGGCGCGATCATCCTCGGGATGAGCCGCGCTGTCGGCGAGACGATGATCGTGGCTGTGGCCGGCGGGCTGAAGCCGCAGATCGTGACCGCGCCGACGCAAGAGGGCGCAACGGTGACGGCGTTCATCGCGCAGGTGGCGCAGGGCGATCTTGAGTTCGGATCGCTGGAGTTCAACTCGATCTTTGCGGCGGGGCTGGCGCTGCTGGTGATCACGCTCGTGTTCAACTTCATCGCGTTCGCACTGCAGCGACGGTTCCGGGAGGCGTATTGATGGCGGCGCCTTTTCTTGCAGCGTCGGAGCGCGTCAAAGGGCGCAACCTGCGCGACCGCGCGTTTGTCTATTGGGGCCTGGCGGCCACGCTGGTCGGGCTTGGGACGCTGGTCGCGCTGGTGGCGGATCTCGCCGCCGACGGGGGGGGCCGGCTCTCGTGGTCGTTCCTCACGTCCTTTCCATCGCGGTTTGCGGCGGATGCGGGCATCTTTCCGGCCTGGGTCGGCTCGCTGTTCGTCATCCTGACGACGGCGGTGATCGCTGTGCCGGTGGGGGTGCTTTCGGGCGTCTATCTTGAGGAATATGCGCGGCGGAACTGGCTCACCAACGCGATCGAGATCGCGGTGAACAATCTTGCGGGCGTGCCGTCGATCATCTACGGGCTTCTGGCGCTCGGCCTTTTCGTGCAGGCGTTCGCGATGGGCGAGACGGTGCTGACGGCGGGGCTGACGCTGGCGCTGCTGATCCTGCCGGTGGTGATCGTGGCGACGCGGGAGGCGGTGCGGGCGGTGCCGCAGGACATCCGCCAGGCGGCGCTCGCGCTCGGCGCCACGAAATGGCAGACGACGGCGCATCACGTGGCGCCCAACGCGCTTCCGGGCGTGACGACGGGCGTGATCATCGGGATGTCGCGCGCGATCGGGGAGACGGCGCCGCTGATCTGCATTGGTGCTGCGACGTTCATGGCGTTCCTGCCGGTGAAGGCGCCGGGCGATCCGGTGCGCTACACGGTGGAATACGTGTCGCCGGCGGCGGCGCAGCGGAATCCGGATGCGACGCTCACGGTGCGGGCGACGAATGAGACGACGATCCAGTATCCCGATGGGCGGCTGGTGACGCTGACGCCAGGCGAACGCGCCGAGGCGCCGGCGGGCGCGGACGTCTCCACGACGGCGAGCCTCTCCGATGCGGCGGCGTCGTGGCTGCCGTGGAACTGGCTCGATCAGCCCTACACGGTAATGCCGATCCAGATGTTCAACTGGACGAGCCGGCCGGAGGCGGCGTTCCGCGAGAACGCGGCGGCGGCCGGGCTTGCGCTTTTGGCGATCACGCTCCTGCTCAATGGCGGGGCGATCTGGCTGCGCTATCGCCTGCGGCGGCGGATTCGGTGGTGATGTTCCGTGTACGGAGCGGTTGGTGCGAGCGAGCGTCGTCGACACTGATCAGCTGCCGATCCCAGGATTGTGCGCAGGCGCACGTCCGGGACTCATGACCACAAATGCATGAGTTCATGGGCCCTGGCCTCGTCGCCTCGCGACGCCCCGGGGATGGGTGAGTCAGCGCACCTGGGCTAAGAACGCGCGGCGGCGGCCTTGGCGGCGCGGCGGGCGTCTCGGCGTTCGCGGCGTCGCCGGCGCAAATCCGCGAGGCGGTTCCAGAAGCGGCGCTTCTCCGGCTTCGGCAGCGGTTCGAGATTGCGCTGGAACGCCTCGGCGCAGGCGCGCCAGGAATAGCCCTCCGCGATGCGGCGGGCTGTCGTGCGGTCGAGCTTCAGAGCCTCCATGCACGCGACGCGCAAATCGTCATCGCAGATCCCTGCGTCGGTCCCCGGGAGGATGTCGATCGGACCGGGTGCGGGGAAGGCGGCGACCGGCGTGCCGGCCGACATCGCTTCGAGCAGCACGAGGCCGAAGGTGTCGGTGAGGCTCGGGAAGACAAACACGTCGGCGTCGGCGAAATAGCGCGCGAGCTCTTCGCCGGTTTTCACGCCGGGGAAAACGGCGCCGGGATAACGCTGCATCAGCTCGGCGCGCTGCGGGCCGTCGCCGACGACGACCTTCGTTCCCGGAAGATCGGTCTTGAGGAACGTGTCGATGTTCTTCTCCACCGCGACACGGCCGACATTGAGCCAGATCGGGCGCGCAAGATCCTTGTACACGCCGTTTTCGACGTCGCGCTTGGCCGGGTGGAAGAGATCGGTTTCAACGCCGCGGCTCCAGGCGGTGACGTTCTTGAAATTGTGGTCGACGAGCCTGTTCATCATCGTCGGCGTCGCCACCATGATGCGTCCGGATTTGTCGTGGAAGGCGTGCATGTAGCGGTAGCCCGCCCAGAGCGGCACCCAGGGAAAGCGCGCGTGCACGTATTCAGGAAATTGCGTGTGGTACGAGGTCGTGAACGGGAATTTGTATTTCAGGCAGATGCCGCGCGCAGCCCAGCCGAGCGGGCCTTCGGTGGCGATGTGTACGGCATCCGGCGCGAAGATGAGGAAGCGCTCCTCGATATCGTCGCGCGCGTTGATGGCGAGGCGGATCTCGGAATAGGTGATGAGCGGAATGGTCCGGTAGCCGTCATTGGGCGAGACAATTTCGAGCTCGCAGCCCATCTCGCCCAATTCCTTGATCACTTTCGCCAGCGTGGTGACCACGCCGTTGACCTGCGGATGCCAGGCGTCCGTCACGATCATGATGCGGCGGGCGAGAGGCTCGGCCGCGTCCTGGGCTTCGACAGCCGGGGCGGGTTCCGCGGAAACGGTCATGGCCGGGGTTCTGGCATCAGCGGCGGCGCCCGCGCAAGCGGAGGCCGCCCCAGGCTTGCCCCTGTTGAGCTGGTACGATAGCCGCCTCGGGATCGCTCCCCATCCGAGACACCCATGGCCGATTCAGCGCCCGCAGCCTTCGATTGGAACGTCCTCGACCAGGACAAGTACGCCGATGAGAACCAGGCGCTCGACGCGCTGATCGCCAACCCGCCGCTCGATCCCGCGGCGCGGGCGAGCGTGGCGGCGGAGGCGCGGGCGCTGGTGGTGAAGGCGCGGGACCTGAAGCGCCGCAAGGGGGTGATGGAGAGCTTCCTGGAGGAGTTCGGGCTCTCCAATTCCGAGGGGCTCGCGCTCATGTGCCTGGCCGAGGCGCTGCTGCGCGTGCCGGACGAAGACACCGCCGACAAGCTGATCGCGGAAAAGATCGCCACCGGGCGCTGGGAGGACCATCTCGGCAAGAGCGACCATTGGCTGGTGAACGCGGGCACCTGGGGGCTGATGCTGACAGGGCGGATCGTGACGCCGCCGGACGACATGGCGCGGGACGCGACGGGCTTCATGAAGCGGCTGGCCGCACGGGTGGGCGAGCCGGTAGTGCGCGCGGGCGCGATGCAGGCGATGCGGATTCTGGGCGAGCAATTCGTGCTCGGGCGCACAATCGAAGCGGCCATCAAGCGCGGGCGCGGGCATATCCGGCAGGGGCTCGCGCACGCCTTCTCGTTCGACATGCTGGGCGAGGGCGCGCGCACGGGGGCGGATGCGGCGCGGTATCTGGAATCCTATGCGCATGCGATCGCGGCGGTGGGCGAGGATGCGGGGGGACGCGGACCGACCGAGGCGTCCGGGATCTCGGTGAAGCTCTCCGCGCTCTTCCCGCGCTACGAAGCGCGGCAGGAAGAGCGGGTGACGGCGGAGCTCATGCCGCGCGTGCTGGCGCTGTGCGAGCAGGCGAAGGCGCATGGCGTGGGGCTGACGCTGGATGCCGAGGAGGCGGACCGTCTGGTGTTGTCGCTGCGGCTCCTGGATGCGCTTTCGGCGGCGCCGTCGCTGGCGGATTGGGACGGGCTCGGGCTCGCCGTGCAAGCGTATCAGAAGCGCGCGCTGGCGGTGATCGAAGCGGTGCAGGCGCTGGCGGCGCGGCGGCGGCGGCGGTTCATGGTGCGCCTGGTGAAAGGCGCGTACTGGGACGGTGAGATCAAGCGCGCGCAGGTGATGGGGCGGGCCGACTTCCCGGTGTTTACGACCAAAGCCGCGACGGACGTGAACTATCTCGCCTGCGCGAAGGCGATGCTGGCGGCGCCGTCGGCGATTTATCCTCAGTTCGCTACGCACAACGCGCATACCGCCGCTGCGGTCAAGCGCATGGCGGAGCTGGCCGGAACGAAAGCGTACGAGTTCCAGCGGCTGCACGGCATGGGCGAGGCGCTCTATGCGGCGTTCGAGTCATCGGCGCCGGTGCGCGTCTATGCCCCGGTGGGCGGGCATGAGGATCTCCTGCCCTACCTTGTGCGGCGACTCCTGGAGAACGGGGCCAATACAAGCTTTGTGCATTCGTTTCTCGACGAGGACGTGTCGCCGGAGCTGGTGGCGGCCGATCCGCTCGCGCACCTGGAGGCGCAGCCGCGCCGGCATCCGCGCCTGCCCCCGCCGCCGGCGCTCTACGGGGCGAGCCGGCGCAATTCAGGGGGACGCGATCTGTCCATCGCAGCGGATCGGGCCGCGTTCGAGTGCGCAATCGCGACGGTGGACGCTGCGCCCATAGACGCGCCGTCGCTGATCGGGACGGTGGCGGATTCCAGCGGCGCGCGCGTCGAGATGCACGCGCCGGCGGATGCGGCGCGCCTGGTCGGGCGCGCGTATGTCGCGGACGCGGCGATGATCGAAGCGGCGATTGCGCGCGCGTGTGCGGCGCAGACGGCGTGGAATGCGCTTGGCGGCGTGGCGCGCGCGGCGATCCTGCGGAAGATGGGCGATGCACTGGAGGCGGATGGGGATCGCTTCGTGGCGCTGATCGCCCGCGAGGGCGGGCGCACGCTGCAGGACGGGATCGACGAAGTGCGCGAGGCGGCGGATTTCTGCCGCTACTACGCCGCGGAGGCGGAGCGGCAGTTTGCGGCGGCTGCGCCGTTGCCGGGTCCCTCCGGTGAAACGAATGCGCTCGAACTTCACGGACGCGGCGTGTTCGTCTGCATCAGTCCGTGGAATTTTCCGCTGGCGATCTTCACCGGGCAGATCGCGGCGGCGCTGGCGGCGGGGAATTGCGTGATCGCCAAGCCTGCCGAGCAGACGCCGATCATTGCGCATGAGGCGGTGAAGCTCTTTCGCGCGGCGGGACTGCCGGGCGATGTGTTGAGCCTGTGCCTCGGCGCCGGCGATGTGGGGGCCGCGCTGGTCGCCGATCCACGGATTGCGGGTGTGGCGTTCACGGGATCGACCGAGGTGGCGCAGCGGATCAACAGGAGCCTCGCGGCGCGCGAGGGACCGATCGCGACCTTGATCGCGGAGACCGGCGGCTTGAACGGCCTGTTCGTGGATACGACGGCGCTGAAGGAGCAGGTGATCGACGATGTGATCCTCTCCGCATTCGGCTCGGCGGGGCAGCGGTGCTCGGCGCTGCGCGTGCTCTTCCTGCCGACGCAAACCGCAGATGAGATCATCGAGGGATTGGCCGGGGCGCTGGACGAATTGCGCATCGGCGATCCGGCCGATCCGCGCACGGATGTCGGCCCGGTGATCGACGCAGAGGCGCAGAGCGCGCTGCAGGCGCACATGGCGCGGATGGCGACGACCGCGAGGATCATCGCGCAGCGGGATGTCGCCGGGCTCAATGGCAGCTATTTCGGGCCGGCGATCGTGGCCCTGCCGAGCCTTGAAGTGCTGGAACGCGAGGTTTTTGGGCCGATCCTGCATGTGGTGCGGTATGATCCGGGGGAGATCGCGGCAGTCGGCGCGGCGCTGGCCGGCAAGGGGTATGGCCTGACGCTCGGCGTGCATTCGCGGCTCTCGTCGTTCGCGGAGGCTGTGATGGCGGCCGTGCCGGCGGGGAATGTCTACGTAAACCGCTCGATCATCGGGGCGGTGGTGGGCGTGCAGCCGTTCGGGGGGCTGGGGCTTTCGGGCACCGGGCCGAAGGCGGGCGGGCCGCATTATCTGCCGCGCTTCGCCACCGAGCGCACGGTGACGGTAAACATCGCCGCACAAGGCGGCGATCCGGCGCTTCTCAATCTTTGACAGTCAGTAGACGGATCATCATGACGCGTCCCGACAATGTGACACCGTTCCGGCCGAGGCGGCCGCCCCCGAAGACCCAGCGGGGCGGCAATCCGCTGAAAAGCCATCGCGGCAAAGTGCTGTTCGTGCACGCGATGACGATGGCGGCGTTTCTTTGCTATGCGGCGTCGAGCTTTGTTCTCGGCGCGGGGTCTCTGGTCTCGTATCTGGGGCTTGGGTTCGGCATCGCTGCAGTGGCGGTGGCGGCGACGAACCGGCGCGAAGGCATGCCCTGGGCGGTGACGCACCATGAGCACGCGTTGCGGACGGTGGTGATCGGCGCCGCGTCCTGGATGCTGGCGAATCTGCTGTTGTTCCTGCCGATGGCAGGCAACGTGGTGTTCTACATCATGATCGCCATTGCGGTCTGGACGCTCCTGCGTGCGAGCGTCGATCTGGTGCTGGCGATCATGCGCAAGCCGATCCCCAATCCCAAGAGCTTCTTGTTCTGACATGAGCGCCGACACGCCAAGCGCCGGGCGCTTTGATGGGCGCGTGCACATCCTGCCTGTGCGCATCTATTACGAAGACACCGACTTCTCCGGCATCGTCTATCACGCGAACTATTTGCGTTATTTCGAGCGCGGACGGAGCGATTTCCTTCGCGTCGCCGGCGTGCATCACCGTGAACTGGCGCAGGCCGCGGCGCCGATCGCGTTCGCGATCCGGCGGATGGAGATCGGGTTCGAGCGCGCGGCGCGGATCGATGACGCGCTTGCGGTGCACACCGCCTACGACAGCGTTGAAGGCCCGCGGATGATGGTGTCGCAGACGATCCTGCGCGGGGAAGACACCATAGCGCGCGTCGCCGTGGAGGCGTGCATCATCTCGCTCGACGGCAAGCCGAAGCGGCCGCCGAAAGAGATCGTGGAGAAGCTCAGGCCGTACTTTCGGCGATAGGAGCGCCGGCGCCCTCGCCGGCGATCCTTTTGCGAACGTTGGAGTCCTTTTGCGAACGTTGGAGGTTCCGCGCCGGCGGGGGCGCTCGCGCTCCGGGCGCTCTTACGGCAGGAGCGGCGACCAGGCGGGGTCGCTCGCGTCGGTGGAGGTCTGGACCTGGCGGAGGTTGCGGCCGGTGAGGTCGACCGACCAGAGCCGCGGCGAGCCGCCAGGCTGTTCGCGCCAGAACATGATTACGCGGCCGTTGGGCGACCAGGTCGGGCCCTCGTCCCAATAGGATTGCGAGAGCATGCGCTCGCCGGAGCCGTCGACGCGCATCACGCCGATGCCGGCGCCGCCGCCGCCTTCGCGGGTGAAAGCAACGAGATCGCCGCGCGGCGACCAGGCGGGCGTCGAATAGCGGCCCTGGCCGAACGAGATGCGGCGCTGGTCTGAGCCGTCGGCGTTCATCACGTAGATCTGCGGCGAGCCCGAACGTCCCGATGTGAACACGATACGGTTTCCGTCGGGCGAGTAGGAGGGTGAGGTGTCGATGCCGGGATCGGAAGTGAGGCGCGTCGCACGGCGGGTGCGGGTATTGTAGGAATAGATGTCTGAATTGCCGTTCTGATCGAGCGTCAGCACCACCGAGCCGCCATTGGGATGGAAGCGCGGCGCGTAGGAGAGGCCGGGGAAATCACCAAGCACTTCGCGGCGATAGGTTTCCAGATTGAAGAGATAGACGCGCGGGCGGCCGGACTCGAACGACATGTAGGTGATCATCTGTTCGGTCGGCGAAAAGCGCGGGGTGATCGAGATGAAATCGCCCGAGGTGAGGAAGAACGGGTTGGCGCCGTCCTGATCCATCATCATCAGTCGCTTCACGCGGCGCGAGCGCGGGCCCGTTTCCGACACATAGACGATGCGGCTGTCGAAATAGCCCTTCTCGCCGGTGATGCGCTCATAGATCTGATCAGCGATGCGATGGGCGATGCGGCGCCAGGAATCGGCGGCGATCGCCAAGGTGCCGTCGGCGACCTGCTCCTGGCCGAGCACGTCCCACAGCCGGTAGATGACGCGCACGCGATTGTCCGGCGTGAGCGTGACTTCGCCGACAGCGAGCGCCTTGGCGTCGAGGATGCGCCAGTCGGCGAAGCGCGGCGGGACATAAATGTCGTTGATGCGCTCAATGAAGGCCTGCGGGCTGATCGAGCGGAAGAGGCCCGAGCGCTCAAGGT
Source organism: Alphaproteobacteria bacterium (assembly GCA_016124255.1). Lineage (GTDB taxonomy): Bacteria > Pseudomonadota > Alphaproteobacteria > Caulobacterales > Aquidulcibacteraceae > CADEEL01. The sequence goes on from WGOB01000030.1 coordinate 25,373, forward strand.
CGGCGCGGATGACGGCGGCGATGTCGCGGCCGATCTGCGCGGCCTCGGGCGAGGTCGGGGTCAGATCGTGCACGGCGATCGGCAGCGGATCGAGATTGCCCTCGGTGATGTCGATGGTGAGCTGCGCGCGCGCGGGTGCGGCGCACACGATCAGCGCCGCAAGCGCGCCGATCCATACGCGCCAATCGAAGGTGTTCCGGAGGGCCAAAGCCTGCATCATCGCCTCGTCTCAGTTCATTCGGGTCCGGAGCATCTCAGAGCGACAGCGCTCAATTGAGATCAGCGCCGAACCGGTAAACGTTCTCACGCCAGAAGTCATAGTGCTCGCCGACGAGCGCGTCGTCGGGGAACGGGAAGGGGCTGCAATCGCGTACGGCGCGGACAGCGCGCTCCACCGCCACACGCAGTTCCGGATCGCCGGCGACGCTGCGGGGTGAGAGCACGCGCGGATTCCCATCCAGGCGGCCGCGCGGATCAAGTCTGAATTGCAGCACCACGCGCAGCCGGCCGGGGTCGCTGGCGTCAATCGACGAGCGCCAGCAGCCGACCATGTGGCGCTGGGTGAGGGCGGCGACGCGGCTGGCGATGGTTTGCGATTCACGGCTGCCGTCGCCCACCTGCGGGCGGCGCGGACCCGGCGCTGTAGCCGGGTTCGGGCGCGGGGCGCCGGGGCCTTTGAGGCGATCCTCGATGTCGCCGAGGCGCAGCGGCTGGTCCGGGCGCGGCGTCGGCGCCGATGGGGGGGGCGCCGCGGCGGCCGGCTGGACCTCAGCCTCCTCGTTCTCCTCCAGCGTTTCCTCCTCCGGTTCCGGCGGGGCCTGGGCGCGGGAGTTGGCGATGTCCGACAGCGTGACGATCTCGATCGGCGTGGGCGCGACGGCCGGCGGGGCGGCGCCTTCGGCGGACCCGAGGAACGGCCAGTCCACCATCAGCGCGGCGATCACCAGCGCGTGCAGGACGAAGGAGATGATGAAGCCGAGGCGCAGGACGCAGCGCGCCTCCTCTCACTTCTGGTTGGCGGAATCAGGGGCGGGCCCCCG
>WGOB01000026.1 GCA_016124255.1 Alphaproteobacteria bacterium
CTTCCGATCTGCGCCCCGGCGACACCGATGTCCCCGGCGTCGCCGGCCTCGACGTGCCGAGCTTCGCGACCTATGCGCGCCTCTCCGGCCTCGCCCCCCGCATCGGCATCGCCGCCGGGCGCTGCTTCGCCGGCAACGCCGCCTTCTTCGGCTGCTCCGACATCACCATCGCCACGAAAGACTCCAATATCGGCATGGCCGGCCCCGCCATGATCGAAGGCGGCGGGCTCGGCGTGTTCAAGCCGGAAGACGTCGGCCCATCGTCGGTGCAATACGCCAACGGCGTGATCGATGTGCTGTGTACGGACGAAGCCGGAGCCACGCATGCCGCCAAGCGCCTGCTCTCTATGTTCCAGGGAACGACCGCGCACTGGGAAGCGGCCGATCAGCGCCTCTTGCGGCGGATGATTCCGGAAAACCGCGTCCGCGCCTACGCCGTGCGCCCCGTGATCGAGACGCTGTTCGACGCCGGTTCGTTCATCGAATTGCGCGGCGGCTATGGGGCGGGCGTCGTCACCGGGTTCGCCCGCCTCGAAGGTCGCGCCATCGGCGTCCTCGCCAACAATCCTTTCCATCTCGGCGGCGCCATCGACGCCGAGGCCGCGGAGAAAGCCGCGCGTTTCCTGCAGCTCTGCGATGCATTCGACGTGCCCGTCGCGTCGCTTGTCGACACGCCCGGCTTCATGGTCGGCCCCGAACATGAGAAACTCGCCGGCGTGCGGCGCATGTCGAGCCTGTTCATCGTCGGCGCGACGCTCTCGGTCCCGCTCTTCGCGATCACGCTGCGCAAATCTTACGGCCTCGGCGCGCAGGCGATGGCCGGCGGCTCAACCCATCGTCCGTTCTTCATGGCGTCGTGGCCGACGGGCGAATACGGCGGCATGGGCTTGGAAGGCGCCGTGCGTCTCGGCTACCGAAAGGAGCTCGAAGCCGAAGCGGACCCCGCCGCCCGCGAGGCGCTCTACCAGAAGCTCGTCGCCAACATGTACGAACGCGGCAAGGCGATCTCGATGGCCCGCGCCCTCGAGATCGACGCGGTCATCGATCCCAAGGACACCCGCGCCTGGCTCCTGCGCGGGCTCAAATCGCACCCGCCGGCCCCGCCGCGCCGCGGCAAGAAGCGCCCGTTCATCGACACCTGGTGAGCGCGCGCCGGTTTTGCGCAGCCGGAAGGGTGACACCGAAGCCCTTCGCGCGCACAAGACCTTTCGGGTGTGGATCGGGGGACGCCAGAATGACGGGATGGATGGGGAGAGCGATGTGCGCTCTTGCAGCCCTGTGCGCAGCAGCGTGCAGCGGCGGCGAAGATGCGTTCGACGCCGCTCCCCCGTCAGGCCCGCCGCGCCTGGTCGAAGCCTGGCGCCTGGACGGCCTCGCCAATCCTGAAAGCGTCGCGATCAACGCAGACGGCGCCATGCTCTACGTCACCAACGTCGACGGCGAGGCCGATGCGCGCGACGGAAGCGGGTTCGTCTCTCTTGTGTCCGTGAGCGGCCAGATGCTTCAGCGCGATTGGGTGACGGGGCTCGATGCGCCGAAAGGAATCGCGCGCTTCGGCGACGCCCTCTACGTCGCCGACATCGACCGCCTCGTCGTCATCGCGGCCGACACCGGGACAGTCCGCACGCGCGTGCCGATCGAAGGCGCGCAATTCCTCAACGATGTCGCCGTCACGCCGGACGGCATGGTCCTGGTGTCCGATTCCGGTTCGGGGCGCATTTTCGCCGTGCGCGACGGCGAAGTCACCGTGTTCGCCGAAGGCCCGCTGCTGGAAAGCGTAAACGGCCTCTACGTGGAGGATCAGCGCCTGGTGGCCGCGACGATGGAAGGCCGTCTCGTCGCAATCTATCCCGCCACGCGCGAGATCATCCTGATCGCGGAAGGCTTGGGGCAGGGCGATGGCGTCGCGCCCTATCGCGGCGGCTATCTCGTCAGCGAATGGCCCGGCGCGCTCTATTATGTCGGCGCCGATTCAGAACGGCGGACCCTGCAGATGACCCGCGATCAGAACATCTACCAGAACGATTTCCTGGTGCATGAGGATCTCCTGTTCATGCCCAACTGGGAGCCCGGCGCCCTCACCGCCTACCGCCTGGCGTACTGATCTGCGCATGGGTCGCCCAAGGCGCCGGCGCGCAGAAATCAGACTCTTCGCCAGTTGAAGTCGCGGATGATCACACGGGCTGCGTTGTGGCCCGGCGCGCCGGTGACGCCCCCGCCTGGATGCGTGCCCGCGCCGCACTGATAGAGCCCGCGGATCGGCGTGCGGTGATCGGCCCACCCCAGCACCGGACGCGCAGAGAACAGCTGATCGAGCGACAACGCGCCGTGCATGATGTCGCCGCCCATGAGCCCGAACGTGCGCTCAAGATCGAGCGGCGTCAGCGCCTGGCGCGCGATCACCGATTGCTTGAACCCCGGCGCGTACGCATCGACCGCATCGATCATCAGGTCCGCAACCTCGTCTCTGCACTCATCCCACGAGCGCCCGTCGGAGAGGGTCGGCGCAACATGCTGGCAGAAAAGGCTCGCCACGTGCTGTCCCGCCGGCGCCAGGGTGTCGTCGAGCGTCGACGGGATCAGCATCTCCACGATCGGCGCACGCGACCATCCGCGGGCGCGCGCATCGTGATACGCGCGGTCCATGTAGGCGAGAGACGGCGCGATGATCACGCCCGCCGTGAGATGATCGCCCGGCTCGGGTTTCGCCGAAAAGCGCGGGAGCGCCGAGAGCGCCACGTTCATGCGGAACGTGCCGGAGCCGACCTTGTAGCGGCGGATGCGGTCCTTGAAATCGGCGGGAAGCCGCTCCGGCTCCACCAGATGCTCGAACAACAGCTTCGGGTTCAGGTTCGAGACGATCGCGCGCCCGCGCACCACCTTGCCGTCGAGCGTGGCGACCGCCGCGGCGCGGCCTTGGTCGAGGATCACTTCGCCGACGCCCACTTCAGTGTAGATCGTCACGCCGCGCGCGCGGCATTCCGCGGCCATCGCCTGCGTGATCGCGCCCATGCCCCCGATCGCGTGGCCCCAGAGCCCGCGCTTGCCGTTCACCTCGCCGAACACGTGATGCAGCAGCACATAGGCCGAGCCCGCCGAGTAGGGGCTCGCATAATTCCCGACGATGGAATCGAACCCGAACACCGCCTTGATCGGGTCGCTCTCGAACCAGTCGTCCAGCCAGTCGCCTGCAGATTTGGTGAAGAGATCGAGCAGGTCGCGCCGCGCGACGGTGTCCAGGCCGCTCACCTTGAACAGCGCGCCAAGCCCCGCGAACGCCTCCTCCAGCGTGTGCACTGCGCCCCGCTCGACGACGTTCGGCGGCGCCTTCAGCACCATCGCGCGCAGCACGTCCACGATCGCCGTCAGCCGCGCGTCATACGCCTCAAGCCGCGCCGCGTCGCGCGGCGAAAACCGCGCGACATCGCGCGCCGTAACGCCGGGCGCGACGCTCAAACTGTCGCCGTCCGGCAGCGGCAGAAAGTTCGACATCCGCCGCTCGACGATGCGCAGCCCGTGCGCATGGAGATGGAGGTCTGCGATGATCTTCGGGTTGAGCAGCGACACCGTGTAGGACGCAACGGAATTGCGGAAGCCCGGATGGAATTCCTCGGTCACCGCCGCGCCGCCGACCACGCGCCGCTTCTCCAGCACGCACACTTTCAGCCCCGCGCGCGCCAGATAGGCGGCGCACACAAGGCCGTTGTGGCCGGCGCCGATGATGATGACGTCGTATTGTGCGGCGGACATGATGAAGCGCGCGATGCTTGCCGGATCGGCGCGCGCGCTTCAAGCCGGATCGCGCGCCTGATGTGGGCCCGCGCCTACATATATTTCGCGGGCCGGTTCAGCGGGTTGATCTGATCCGGCCGAAGCGCCGGCAGGGCCGCGATGTCGGCGTAGACAGCCTCTTCCAGCGGCCGCCAGATCCGCATGTTCTCGTTCATCACCTGGGTCATGAACACGACATACGCAGTGTTGGCCGGGTCGACCCAGAAGATCGTGCCCGCGGCCCCGCCCCACGAATAAGATCCTGCCGGGCGCTCGCCGGGGCCCGCCGTCTCCGGCGTCGCGATCGCAAGGCCCGCGCCGAACGCGGCGTTCTCGATTCCCCGCGCATCGGCGCCGGCCGGCATCAGGTTGGAGACGGCGGCGGCGATGGTCTCGCGCGCTGCGATGCGGACGCCGTCGAGCGCGCCGCCATTGAGCATCATCGATGCGTAGCGGGAGAAATCCCGCGCGCTGGTCACCAGTCCCGATCCGCCATAGGGCACCCCGTCGGGGTTGGCGAATGCGCTGTTGCTGCGCTCGTCGACGACACGAAGGCCTTCCGGCGTGCGCCAATAGGTCGTGGTGAACCGCGCCAGCTTCTCCGGCGGCGCGTAGAACGCGGTGTCGAGCATCCGCAGCGGCGCGAAGATGCGCCGGTTGAGGAACGCGTCGAACGGCTCGCCCGCGACGCGCTCGATCACCGCGCCCGCGAGATCGAGGCCGACGCTGTAGCTCCAGCGCGCGCCCGGATCGAACGCCAGCGGCATCTCCGCGAGCCGTTGCGCGAAAGCCTGCAGCGTCGCAGGCTCCTCGCCGTCGCCCGCCATCGCCTCCGCGCGCGTCCGGCCCGCAGCGAAAAGACCGTTGCGGCGATAGAGCTGCGGCAGCGGCGCGTCGCCCAGGATGAAATAGGAGAGACCCGCGGTGTGCGTGATCAGGTGGCGGATGAGGATCGGGCCGGCCGCCGCGCGCGTATCCGCCGGATCCTCGCCGATCATGACCCGCATGTCGGCGTATTCCGGGAAGATGTCGGCCACCGGCTGATCGAGCGAGAGCGCGCCGTCCTCCACCAGGAGCATCGTCGCCAGTCCGGTCACCGGCTTGGTCATGGAATAGGCGCGGAAGAGCGTCTGCGCGTCGGCGGCTTCGGGCGCATCGAACGCTGTCGCGCCGGCTTCCAGCGTGGTCTCCGCGAACGCGCCGACCTTCAGCACCGCAACCGCGTTGGGCAGGCGCCGCTCCGCGACGAACCCCTCGATCAACGCCTTGGTCCGCGGAAAGCTTGGCGTGTAGCCGGCGCCCGCGCTCGGCGCGCGCGACGAGCACGCCGCGAACCCCGCCATCGCCCCGAACCCCAAAAGCGCCCGGCGGCGACTGATCAGCAACGCGGTCATGGTCAGTCCCCTCGGCGGCGCGTCTGGTCCCGCCCCGCTGCTACCGCGCAGCGCCGGCCGCGTCAAAGCCGGCGCGATGCGCCGCTTCGCACCGCTAGAGGCCAGCCCGCATCCTGGCCGCCCCGGCCGTGTAGGGCTGCATGGCGAACTGAGGCGCGATGTAGGTGCCGTGATAGTAGATGGCGCCGAGCGCGGCGAAGATGATGTCGCGTAGGCCGACGTCGGCCCCGGACGCTCCGTCTCTGTAGGCGACGTAGATCGGGATCGCCGAGAAATTGTGACGGAAAGAATACCCCTTGCCGACGAGCTGATCCTCAAGAGCCGTGGAGGCCCAGTGCAGGGATGAGTCCAGGCCGGCGGCGCTCTGCAGCGCGGAGGCATGCATCGCAACCAGCGCGAACTGCACGGCGTTCAGCAAACCGTCGAGGTATGAGACGCTCGCCTCATCTTTCATCTTTGGCTTGGCGTTCGCGAGGTGCGCGTAGAACGAGGCCGCCTGGTCCAGTCGCCGATAGATGCGGACATAAACCTGATAGGGATCGCTGACCCGATGGTGATCGTAGGGCGGCGTTTTCCAGGTCATGAGCACCGCCTCCGAGCAATGCAGGAATGTCTGCAGCCGCACCGATTCAGCCCATGCCCACTCTTCGCCGTCCTCGAACCGCCAGGTCTCGAGTTTCTGGTTCGCCTGGCTGATCGTCTCCGCCAAATTCAGGATGCAATCAGGATTGCTCTTCAGATCCTCGATATGCGCGTAGAGAAGGCTGATGATGTCGTCCATGACGAACATCGCATCTCGGCTCTTGTCGGGATGGCCGGAGATTCGCGCGCCGTGCACGCTCTTGTCGCCAATCAACGAGCCGACGAAACGCAAGGCGCTTTGCGTATCCGTCGCCCAGCTGTCGGCGGAGATGCATCCTCGATGCTTGTAGACCCTGTGCGTCGTTGAAAAGAATAGGTCCACGCAGGATGCGACGGACTTGTCCTTCGCGGCGGGATCGGGCGTGGCGAGGTCCCCGATCGCGGCGGCCACATGGCGCGCGCGCTCGCCCGCGCTATGGAAGCCTCCGTCGCGCCAGTCGCAGAGGCCGCCGCCAAACGCCGCGATCGCCGGATCCTCGTTCAATGCATCGTTGTCGGCGTTGATGATGATCGGGACGCATACCGCCTTGTTGCGCGAGGTAAGATAGGCGGCGATTTGAAACTCCTCAAAAACCGCGCCCCAATTGTCTCCCGCGACACGGCTGAGATAGCCCCGGGTCACGATCGGCATGAAGATGGAGGTCAGCGCAACGCACGATGCGGAGATTTCCTGCAACACCGGAACGTAGGGAAGCGTGATCTCGGGGCGGCGGCGCACGCAGGCGCTGACGGCCTCGCTCCAGACGACCTGATGGCCATGCGCGCTCAACGCGTCGACGACAGCCGTGACGAGGGCCATGTTCGTCCCGTCGTCCGGCGCGTAATCCGCCGCGCGGTCAGCGCTCTCCGGTTCGCGATAGCGATACGATACGAAGATCCGCTTGCTCGGACCCGACGCGGTCGATTTGCGAAAGAAGGGCATGGCGAATCCGTGACCGACGGCGCGGCCATGAGGCGGCTTCGGCGCAACGGTGCGGAGTGCGCCCCTGATCTCGCGCGCCGGGCGAGAGCGCGGGCGCCGAAATGGTGCCTAGGGGCGGAATCGAACCACCGACACGCGGATTTTCAATCCGCTGCTCTACCGACTGAGCTACCTAGGCCCGCGTTTCGCGGCTTATGTTTCAAACCGGGGCCTGCTCATACAGGAAAGCCGGCGCCCGTCAAATGGCTCTCGCGCATGGCTGGACATCGCGCCCGCGTGGGCCGACAGGGGGGGCCGGCAGCCGAGGGAGGATGATCATGGCCATGCGGAACGCGGTCCTGGCGACGGCGCTGGCGGCGCTCGCGGCCTGCGCCAGCGCCGACGGCGGCCTCAACATCGCCGCGATGCAGCAGCGTCTGGACGACGCCGGGATCGGCTTCGGGATCACCCGCGCGCCCGGTTCGAACGCCGCGCTCTTCCAGATCCGCTTCCGCACCTCGGAGGCCGACGACGCCCCCGCCCCGGATTTCCGCGCCGCCGCTGAGGCCGCCGCGCCCGACGGCTGCACCCTCGCCAGCCTCGAGCCCGCCGGCGAGGGCGCAATGAAGGCGACATATGATTGCGACCAGCGACTAGAGATCACGAGCTAGGGAATGGGGCTTAGTTCTTCCGTCATGGGCGGGAGAAGGTGGCGCGGAGCGCCGGCCAGCAAAGCCTCCGGCCCCCCAATCGCATACTCACCGCAGGCAGAGCACGTCCCCGAGCCGCGCCGGCGCGCGCCGCCGATCGATCGCGAAATACCCGCTCTCCCGGTAGCCCTGGCGGCGGCAGAACTCGTCCGCCGTACGCTGGAAGCAATCCTGGTTCGCGCTTCCGGCCGCGCACGCCGGCTGTTGCGTCTCCGCGAAGAACATCGCCGTGCGCCCACGCAGCGACGCGCTCTCGCCTGCCGGCCCGCCCGCCAGCGGACGCGCCGACGAAATCGCCCCGGCGAGCCCGATCGCGCGCAGGTCCGAGACCTCGCCCTGCACCGTGCGGCAGCGCCCGCCAAACCCGGCGTTGGCGCACACCTCCCATGGCTCGTCGGTGCGCAGCGACCGCGCCATATCGTTGAAGCCGAGCGGCCGCAGATCCGGCGTCTCGCTGGTGAGTTCGAGCGGCGGACCGGCCATGCCCGTGGTCGGGTAGAGCGCCAGCCGCGGCGCCGGGGGCGCCGGCCGCATCACCGGGCGCGCCGAACTCACCCGGCCCGCGAGCCCGATCGCGGCCAGGTTGGGCGCGTCGCGATCGATGATCACGCACCGCCCTTCGAAGTCCGCATGCTCGCACAGCTCCCACGCGCGCTCATCGATCGCCACCGAGCGCGCGCGGTCGTTGAAACGGAAGCGCGCGAGATCGGTCACGATGTCGGGGAAGTCGCGCTGCTGGCCGGAATAATTCACGCCCTCGAAGAAGATGATCCCGGGGGATTCCCCGGAATAGGTTTGCGCCTGCAGCGGCGCCGCCGCCGCGCAGGCGGCCGCCGCGATCAGCGCCAGGGCGGCGGGCAGGCGGGCGCGGCGATCCGATGTCGGTTCCATGGCGTCTTTCTAGCAATGAATGCGCCGCAACGGGGACGCTTTTCCGCCGCGTCTGCGACGGCCGGCGCCGCGCGCTTGGATTCCGCGGAAATGGCGTGGTAGCTCAGAGCCTAAGCAAACGGAGGACGCAAGCTCATGTGCCAGGCGTGCTGGGGAACCGGACTGACGCGCCGCCGGGCGCTCTTTGCGGTGGGCGCCGCTGCAGCCGTCGCCGCGTGCGAAACCAATCCCGTCACCGGGCGCAATCAGCTCATCCTCGTGAATGAGGGCGAGCTGTCGCAGATGGCGCTGCAGGCGTGGGCGCAACAGCGCCAGCAGACGCCCGCCTGGCGCAACGCCGCCCAGCAGGCGCGCCTTGAGCGCGTCGGCATGAACATCGCCCGCGCCGCCAACGCCGCCAATCTCGCCTGGGAATTCGTGATCTTCGATCGCCCGGACCTCAACGCCTGGGTCCTGCCCGGCGGCAAGGTCGGCTTCTATCGCGGCATGATGGAGCTCACCGCGACCGACGATCAGCTCGCCACCGTGCTCGGCCACGAAGTCGCGCATGTGATCGGCCGCCACGCTGCGGAGCGCTACTCGCGCGAAGTCGCCCAGCAGAGCGCGCTGCGCCTCGCCGGCGCCGTCACCGACAGCCAGATCGCGCTCGCCGCGCTCGGCCTCGGCTCGCAGATCGGCCTCAGCCTCCCGTTCTCACGCGAGCAGGAGACGGAAGCCGACGTGTTCGGCGTGAACTTCATGCACGCGTCCGGCTACGACGTGCGCCAGGCGATCACGTTCTGGCAGCGGATGCAGGCCGCCAACACCGGCTCGCGCCCGCCGGAAATGCTCTCCACCCACCCCGAACCGTCCAACCGCATCGCAACGCTGCGCAACTATATCAACGAGCGCGGGTGGGGGCCGGTCTAGCCATGGCCGGAGGGGACGCATCGATGAACTATTCCAGCCTGGAGGCGGTGCGACAGCGCGCCGGCGAACTCGCCCGCAGCGGCCATTTCGAGACCTGCGAAGAGATCGTCGAGGCGCTCCGCTGGGAGCGATACCAGAAGCCCGAACGCGCCGTCCGCGGCGGCGTCCAGCGCGATTGGCTGCGCACGCTCATCCTCAGTTCACGCGGCCGCAAGCGCTTCGACTCCTGACCATTATGCGGGCGCCTTGCATCGCGCCGGCCCCGCGATTAGGTTCCGCCCCCGCCCGGTTTCCGGACGCGCCGCCTTAGCTCAGTTGGTTAGAGCGCTGGATTGTGGATCCAGAGGTCCCTGGTTCGAGCCCTGGAGGCGGTACCATCTGCTCTCATCGGATAAGCGCCGTGCATCCCCCATTCTCCCGCTGCAAGGGGGCGTGAGAGGGGGGCGTCGGCCTCGGTCCGCGCCGCTGGAGGCCGACTCTCCCCCGTGCAGGGGAGGATTCACCGCAGCAGGTCGCGATAGCGTTCGCGCAGCGCCGCCTTCTGCACCTTGCCCATCGCGTTGCGCGGCAGGCCGTCGACGATGAGGATCCGGCGCGGATGCTTGAACCGCGCGAGCTTTTCCGCGGCGGCGGCCGCGAGCGCCTCCACGCTCGTGGTCGCCCCCGGGCGCAGCGTGACGAGCGCGACCGGCGCCTCGCCGAAATCCGCGTGCGGCGCCCCGATCACTGCGCTTTCCGCAACGCCCTCCACCGCGTCGAGCACGTCCTCGATCTCTTTCGGATAGATGTTGTACCCGCCGGAGATGATGAGGTCCTTGGCCCGCCCCACGATCGAGACGCGTCCGTCAGCCGCCGCGACCCCGATGTCGCCGGTGATGAAATACCCGTCGTCGCGGAATTCCTGCGCGGTCTTTTCCGGCATGCGCCAGTATCCCTTGAACACGTTGGGCCCCTTGATCTCGATGACGCCCGGTTCGCCCGGCGGAACCGTCGCGCCGTCGTCGCCGACGATCCGCAGCGAGACGCCGGGCAGCGGATAGCCCACCGTTCCCGGCGTCCGTGCCCCGTCGAGCGGGTTTGACGTGATCATGCCGGCTTCGCTCATGCCGTAGCGCTCCAGGATGCGATGGCCGGTGCGCGCTTCAAAGGCGCGGTGCGTCTCCGCCAGCAGCGGCGCCGAGCCCGAGATGAAAAGCCGCATCGTGGCGCAATCCTCCGCGTTGAACGCGGGAACCGCCAAGAGCCGCGTGTAGAACGTCGGCACGCCCATCAGCACCGTGACGTCCCATCGCCTCAAATCCAAACGCACCGCCTCCGCCACAAACACCGGCATGAAGATCGTCGTGCACGCCGAGAGAAACGCGCAATGCAGCGCCACGAAAAGCCCATGCACATGAAAGATCGGCAGCGCGTGCAGCAGCACGTCCTTCGAGGTGAAGCCCCAGAGCGAAACCAGCGTCTCGGCGTTCGAGATCAGGTTGCCGATCGTGAGCATCGCGCCTTTTGATCGCCCCGTCGTGCCCGATGTGTAGACGATCGCGGCCACATCGTCGCGCACGCGCGGCGCAAGCGCGTGGTCCGGCGCAGCCTTCAGACCCTCCATCCAGAAGGTGGTCTGCAGGATCTCCACCGGAAGCGGCGCCGCGCTCGTCCTTTCCGCGATGAACAGCGCCGGCTCTGCGTCCGCGAGAAAATAGGCGGTCTCGGCTTCGGTGTAGGCGGTGTTGAGCGGCGCATAGATCGCGCCGACGCGCAGACACGCCAGATAGAGCGCGACCGCGAGCGTCGACTTGCCGATCTGCACGATCACGCGGTCGCCCGCGCCGACGCCGCGCGCGCGCAGCGCCGCCGCGAACTGCGCCGAAAGCGCGTCGATGCGGGAATAGGTCGTCTCCGCGCCGTCCGGCGCGATGAAGCAGGGCGCATCGAACCGGTCCTGGAACTTGGCGCGAAGGAGGGCGTAGAGGTTGGCGTCTGCGTTCATGGGTTCCGCGTAGCGCCGCGCGCGGCCTGCGCCAAGAGCGGTTGCGTCGCGGGCGCGCGTTCGCGATGCTGTCGCCATGCAGAGCAGTTTCGAGAACATATCGCAATTCGTGCTGATGGAGATCGGCGGCGCGCGCGTGACGGTGGCGAGCGTCGCGGCCGCGATCCTGGTGCTGATCGTCGCGTTCGCGCTGGCGGCGCTGGCTGGAGGCGCGCTGCGGCGTCTGCGCGGGCGAACACGGCACGGCCAGGGCACGCTCTTCCTGATGGAGAAATTCGTCTCCTACGGCGTCGTCGCCATCGGTTTCGTCGTGGCGTTGTCGACGGTCGGGCTCGATCTCTCTGCGCTTGCGGTGTTCGCCGGCGCGCTCGGCATCGGCATCGGCCTGGGCCTTCAGGGCATCGTGAAGGAATTCTTCTCCGGGCTCGTTCTCGTGCTCGATCGTCTCGTCGGGGTGGGCGATTATGTGGAGCTGAGCGATGGGCGCCGCGGCGTTGTCGAGGAGATCGGCCCGCGCGCCGCGCGCATCCGCAACAACGACAACATCGACATCCTCATCCCCAATTCCGCGCTGATCGAGAACACCGTGGTGAACTGGACGTTCCGCAACGCCGTGCGCCGCATCCACATCCCGTTCTCCGTCGCCTACGGCGCCGACAAATCCAGGGTCCGCGAAGCCGTGCTTGAGGCCGCCCACAGCGTTCCCTTCACCTTGCCGGACGAAGGCGATCGCCGCGCGCAGGTGTGGATGGTCGGCTTCGGCGATTCCGCGCTCGAGTTCGAGCTTCTCGTGTGGCCGAGCCTGGAAGCCTGCAAGCGCCCCGCCGCCATGCAGGCGGCCTACACCTGGGCCATCGACGACGCGCTGCGCGCCGCCGGCATCGAGGTGCCGTTCCCGCAGCGCGATGTCCGCGTACGGAGCTTCTTCGGCCGCGAGGACGCCGCAGCCCTCGCCGCCCTCGGCCTCGACGAGCGCCGCAGCGAGGCGACGCAGCATCGCCCGCCCCTTCGCGCCGCCAGCGTCAACGACGCCGCCGACGAACTCGAACGCGAAGATCGCGCCGAGCCGGCGCCGGAAGAAGGCCCTTAGAGAAAAATCTTAGCGCGTCCGCGTGTTGCTTTTGCAGCCCGGAGCCGCCATGCGGGCTTTCCCGTGAACCGGAGGCCCCATGGCGCCGCCGCATCCGCACTACCGCTCCGCGCACGCGCGCAACGCCGCCCTCGCCGCGCGCGCGCTCGGCTTTGGTTTTCACTCGTTGGACGGCGACGACGGTTTCCTCTTCGAAGTGCGTGACGGCGCCCGCAGCGCGGTCTTCGCCGCCGGCCACGCCACGCCCTACGCCCTCAACAGCGCCCGCGCCTACGGCGTCGCCCGCGACAAAGCCTTCGCCAACGCCGTCTGGGCGCGGGCGGGTTTGCCGACCATTCCCTCCCAGCTCTTCTTCACGACCCCGCGCCGCGCCGAGCATCGCGCGCCCGGCCGCGAGGTGGCCGACGCGCTCGCCTTCGCGCACGCCGCGCGCTGGCCGTTGTTCGTGAAGCCGAATGACGCAAGCCGCGGCGCCTACGCCGAGATCGTCGATAGCGAAGCCGCCTTCATCGACTACCTCGCCCGCGTGCGCGAGAGCCACGAGGCGATCCTGGTCCAGCCCGTCGTCGCCGGGCGCGAACATCGCGTCTTCGTGCTGCAGGGCCGCGCGCTCTTTTCCTACCGCAAGATCGCCGCCGGCCCGGCCGCCAACCGCGCCCAAGGCGGCGCCGCGGCCGACTTCCAGGACGGCGCGCCGCCCGCGCTTGAAGCGATCGCGCTCAAGGCCGCCGCCGCGATCGGGCTGGAACTCGCCGGCATGGACGTGTTCGACGTCTCGCCCGAAGGCGATCACACCGCCTGCCTCCTGATCGAAGCCAACGCCAATCCCGGCATCGAGACGCTCTACGATGTCGCGCGCGAGGATCTCGTCGTCGCCATCTGGGCCGCAAATTTCGCCGCTGCGCTGCGATGATCCGTACACCGCTCTATCCGAAATTCGGCGCGCCGGGGCAGGCGCCCCGCATCGCCGCCGCCGCCGCGCGGCTCGGCGTTTCACTGGACGCGCTCGCCCCGCGCTCGATCGCCGTCACCGGCTCGAACGGCAAAGGCTCCACCGCCGCGATGACGGCGCAGATCCTCAAGGCGTGCGGAAAGAAGACGGGCCTCTTCACCTCGCCGCACATGCTCGAGATCAACGAGCGCTTCGCCATCGACGCCGCCGCGGTCGATGATGCGACGCTTTCCGCGGCGTGGGCGGAAACCGCCTCCGCCTGCGGCCCCGCAGACGGCGGCATGGGCGGCTTCGAATTCCTGTTCCTCCTCGCCGCCAAGCTTTTCGCCGACGCCGGCTGCGACGCGATCGTGTGGGAAGCCGGCATCGGCGGGCGCCATGACGTGACGCGCCTCGCCCGCGCGCGTCTCGCAGCGCTCGTCTCGCTCGATCTGGAGCACACCGCGCTCCTCGGCGACACGCTTGAAGCCATCGCGCTCGACAAGGCAGACATCACGCCCGACGGCGGCGCGCTGTTTCTCGGCGATGCCGCGATCGCCCATCAGCGCGCGATCGAAGCGCACGTCGCGCCGCGCCGCGTGCGTGTGGCGGCCGTGCCCAGCGATGCGTTGGCGTTTGCCCCGCCGCTCGCCGGCGCGCACCAGCGGACCAACACGGCCCTCGCGATCGCGCTCGCCCGCGCCCACGCCAGCGCCAGCGACGCAGCGATTTCCGCCGGGCTCGCCGCTGTCCGCTGGCCCGGCCGGCTCGAACGTCTGCAAGGCGCATCGCCGCCGATCATCATCGACGTCGGCCACACCCCGGGGGCGATCCGCGCAGCGCTCGACGGCTTCAAGACGCTCGTTGGCGGCGCGGTGAGCACGCTCGTCTGCGGCGCATCGCGGGACAAGGACGCAGCCGCCATCATCGCGTCCCTGGCCCCGGCCTTTCCCGTCATCATCGCGGCGGAGGCGCCGCACAAGGGCGCGCCCGCGGCGGCGATCGCCGCCCTCGCGCGCGCCGCCAACCCCGCCGCGACCGTAACGATTGCGCCGGGCGTCGCGGACGCCCACGCCGCCGCCCTCCGCGCCGGCCGCCCGGTTTACGTCGCCGGCGGCCTCTTCCTCGCCAGCGCCTTCAAGGCGGTGCATCTCGGCCGCGATCCCGCAGCCCTCCAATTCTTCTGAGGCGCCCGGACGCCTTTCGCCGGCCCGCCGTTCCGCGCTAGGACAACGGGCGAGGGAGAAGAGGCGATGGCGAGAACGCTGGAACAGCATTTGGCGGCCGATGGCCAGCCCAAGCGCATCCTGTCGCTCGACGGGGGCGGGGTGAAAGGCATCCTGACGCTGGGGATGCTGAAGGCCCTGGAAGACGAATTGCGCCGGCGCTCCGGCGACGGCGCGCTCGTGCTCTCAGACTATTACGATCTGATCGGCGGCACCTCGACGGGCGCGATCATCGCCGCCGGCCTCGCGCTCGGTCTGTCGGTTGAGGACCTGACGACGCTCTATTCCGATCTGGGGCCGCAGGTGTTCGGCAAGCAGGCCGGCGACGGGATCTTCATCCAGTCGAAGTTCGACGACAAGAAATTGCGCAAGGCGCTCCGCGGCACGCTGTCAACGCGCACGCTCGGCTCGCCCGACATCAAGACAGGCCTGGCCCTTCACGCCAAGCGGATCGACACCGGCTCGGCCTGGGTGCTGACCAACCATCCGCAATCGAAATATTTCGACACGCCGCCCGACAGCGGCACCTTCCCGAACAAGCGCTATCGGCTCATCGATCTCGTGCTCGCAAGCGCCGCAGCGCCGACCTTCTTCGACGAGGTCGTCATCGACATCGCTCATGACGAGCGCAACAAGGTGATCCAGCGCGGCTACTTCCTCGACGGCGCCGTGAGCGGCAACAACAATCCCAGCATCAGCCTGCTGCTGCTCGCGCTCGAACCGAACTACAAATTCGCCTGGCAGCCCGGCGCCGGCAAACTGATGATGACGTCGTGCGGCACCGGCCTGCGCCGCCCGCGCCTCGACGGGCGCCGGTTCCAGGGGCTCCCGCCCGGCGTGCGCGGCGTGCACGCCTTGCGTTCGATGATCTACGACACCCAGATCCAGGGCGTGAAATTCATGCAGGCGATCTCGGAGCCGCGGAAACCCTGGGTGATCGATTCCGAAATCGGCGCGATGCAGGGCACCTGCATCTCCGGCGCCCCGATCCTCGATTATCAGCGTCTGGATGTACTGCTTGAACAGAAGCCCAAGCCCGGGCGCGGCAAGCAGACCTCCGATGAAGCCGACCTGATCGAGGTCGAGCGGCTCTTGGAGCGCACGCTCGCCTGGGAGGAGTGCGAAGGGCTCGATGAACTCGCCAATGGCAAGCCGGCGAACATGAAGCTGCTGCTTGAGATCGGCCGCTGCGTCGGCCGCACGTTCGTGGATTCAGCCTATCCCAATCCCGCGTTCGACCTGCCCGAATGGCGCGGGGCGTCCGCGTGAGGCCAGCGCCCGCGCCGCGCGTCGTCACCGTCGCCGTGACCGGCCATCGGCTCAATCAATTGCCGGAAGGCGAGCGCCCGCGCATCCGCGATCAGATCGCCGCCAGCCTCGATCGCATCGAGGCCGCCGCGCTCGCCGTGTGCCAGGGCCGCGCGCGCTTCACGCTCGTGTCTGCGATCGCGGAGGGCGCCGATCGCTACGCCGCCGATCTCGCGCTCAGCCGGGGCTGGCGCCTCGTCACGCCCTTGCCGTTCGACGCCGCGCGCTACGAACAGGATTTCGAGGACGCGGAGTCCAAGGCGCACTATCAGCGTTTGCTGTGGGCCTCGCACCGCGTGGCCCCTGTGCGCGCCGACGCCGTCGCCGCCATCGGCGGGCGCGCCGCGGAATACGCCGCCGTCGGCCGCGCCGTGATCGAGAGGGCGGACCTGTTGCTCTGCGTCTGGAACGGCCTCCCGCCGAAAGGCCCCGGCGGCACCTCCGAGGTCGCGGCGTTGATGCTCGAACGCGGCGGGCTCGTGCTCTGGATCGCGGTCGGCGCAGGGGTCGCCGCGCCGGTGCGGCTCGTGGGTCCGGCGCCCTTGCCGCGCGCAGGCTCGTTCCGGCGCAACCTGCACGAGGCGCTGGCGCAGCACTATGATCGCGCCGCGCGGCCGCCGGAAATGCGCGTGGCCTAAGTGCGGATGGCCTGAGGTGCGGATCGCATGAGCAAGCACGTCATCGTCGTCGGCGCCGGCATCGTCGGCAGCTGGTGCGCGCTGCGCCTCGCCCAGACCGGCGCGCGCGTCACATTGATCGACGGCGAGCGCGAGGATTTCGCCGCCGGCGGCCCATCCGCCTCGCTCGCGGCGGCGGGCCTCCTCACCGTCGTCGGCCACGCCCCGCTCGACAGCAGCGGCCACCCCTCGATGCCGGCCCTCGCGCACGAAGCGTTCGATCTCTGGCGCGCCCGCACGCCCGGCCGGCCATGGGAGGACGCCGTCGCGTTCAAAGGCGGCGTCGTGATCGCCGCCGACGATGCGGCCGCGGACGCCTTCCTCGCGCAGGCGCGCCGCGAGGGGCGCGCAGCCCAGCGTCTCTCGGCCGCCGAATTCCGCAAGCGCGCCGGCCTTGATGCGCAGATCGCCTGCGCCGTGTTTGTCGAAGAGGAGGGCGTCGCCGATCCCGCGCGCACGCTTTCAGGCATGGCGATGGAGCTGCATGCGCTCGGCGTCGCCGTCCGCCGCGGCGTCGAAATCGAACGCGTGGAGTCCGAGCCCGTCCGTGTACGGACCTTCGATGATGCATCCATCGAAGGAGACCTCGTCGTGCTGGCGACCGGGATCATGAACCAGGCGCTGATGGCGCGCGCCGCGCCCGCGCTGGCGCGCATGCGTCCGGCCAAGGGCCACATCGTCCCGGTCGATCTCGCCGCGCCCTTGCCGCTCCCGGTGCGCGCCCCCGGCTTCTACCTTGCCCCGCACGGCGATGGCCGCACGCTGCTCGGCGCCACCATGGAGTGGGACCGCTACGATCGCGGCGTCCGCCAGGAGGCGGTCCGCACGCTCCTCGACGCGGTGGAAGCGACGCTGCCGCGGGTCGTAAAGCAAAGCGAGACGGAGCTGCCCTGGGCCGGCGTGCGCCCGATGTCGCCGGACGGCGCCCCGATGATCGGCCCGTCGGGCGCGGCCCTGATCGCGGCCGGCCATTCCCGCAACGGGTGGCTTTTTGCACCGCTGACGGCCGAGATCATTTGCGCGTATGTGTGGGGCGAAGAGATTCCGGCGCGCTGGGCCGCGCTCTCCCCCGACCGCTTCAAGGACGCCCCATGACGCTCGCCATCGAACGCACCGAACAGCAGACGGCCATCGTCGATGCGATCACCCGCATCTGCGCCAGGTACGATGATCATTATTGGCTCAAGACCGACGAGACCGGCGACTTTCCGGAAGCCTTTGTGAAGGACATCGCCGACGGCGGCTGGCTGGGCGTTGCGATGCCCGAGGAGGTCGGCGGCGCGGGCCTCGGCCTCACCGAAGCCTCGCTGATGATGCAGACCGTCGCGCAGTCGGGCGCCGGCTTCTCCGGCGCCAGCGCCATTCACCTCAACATTTTCGGTCTGATGCCGATCGTGAAGTTCGGCACGCCCGAGCAGAAGGAGCGCTTCCTGCCGCCCGTGATTTCAGGCGCCGACAAAGCCTGCTTTGCCGTCACCGAGCCCAATTCCGGCCTCGACACCGCAAGCCTCGAGACGCGCGCGGAGCGCACCAACAGCGGCTACGTCATCACCGGGCGGAAAATCTGGACCACGAACGCGCAGCGCGCTTCGAAGATTCTGATCATCGCGCGCACCACGCCGAAGGATCAGGCCAAGAAGCCGACTGACGGGCTCTCGCTCTTCTACACCGACTTCAACCGCGCCAAGATCGAGGCCAAGCCGATCCCGAAAATGGGCCGCAAGGCGGTGGAGTGCAACACGCTCTTCATCGACGGCCTGGAGGTCCCGCGCGAGGATCTCGTCGGCGAAGAGGGCAGGGGCTTCCAGATCCTTCTCACCGGCCTCAATCCCGAACGCACGCTGATCGGCGCCGAAGCCGTCGGCCTAGGCCGCGCCGCCCTCGCGCGCGCCGCGCAATATGCGCAGGAGCGCGTCGTGTTCGGCCGCCCGATCGGCCAGAACCAGGGTGTCGCGCATCCCCTCGCCAAGGCCTGGGCCGAACTCGAAGCGGCCGAGCTCCTCTGTTACAAGGCCGCCGCCCTGTTCGACGCCGGCAAGGAATGCGGCGCCCACGCGAATGCGGCGAAATATCTCGGCGGCGAGGCCGGCTTCAACGCCTGCGAGGCCGCAATCATGGCGCATGGCGGGATGGGCTATGCGAAGGAATATTTCGTCGAGCGCTATTTCCGCGAGGCGATGATTGCGCGGATCGTGCCGGTCAGCCGCGAGATGATCCTCAACTACATCGCCGAGCGCGTCCTCGGCCTGCCCAAGAGCTACTGATCCGGCGCTGCCTCGATCGTCAGCCTGCGGCTGCTTTTCGCAGCACCGCGGCCCGCAAAAGCGTCCCTTCGCCAGATTTTCGCCGCGCTTCGCCGTTTTGAGGAAACACTCTCGTTAAGCGAATCCGGCGGGTCAGCGCGCCGGCTCCCAGAAAGGCGCGGAATGGCGGGTCGGGCGGACGATTCCTCTCTGCATGCGGCGGCGCGCGCGTCGCTGAAGAAGCTCAAAAAAGCCAAAGCGATCAAGGTCCGCATCCGCGCGGCTGCGCAGGCGTCGAAGGCCGCCGCTGCGCGCCATCCCGCCGCCCCGCGCGATCCGGAGCGGCTGCGCAAGCGCGCCCTTGCACTCACCCACGCCGCGAGTGCGGGGCTGACCGCGCTCCTCTGCGGCCTTTTCGCCGCATCCGTCGCCATGCCCGCGGACGTCTCCGCCGCCACCGACGCGCAGGCGGCCATCGCCGACGTCCAGCTCGTCGCCCGCCCGATCGACACCAACGGCGACGGCCGCGCCGATTTTGCAAACCCGACCAATGGCTTCGTCCGCGGTGAAGACGCCTACGGCTTCGGCCATTTCGGCGCCTCGCGCGACCGCGGCCGCCGCGCCCACAAGGGCGTCGATTACATGGCCGCGCCCGGCCACACCGTGCTCGCCCCGGTCTCGGGCACGATTACCCGCATCGGCGACGCCTATCGCTCGCGTTCGGGCTTCCATTTCGTGGAGGTCCGCGATGAGACCCACGGCATGCTTGTGCGCGTCTATTACGTCGCGCCCACGGTGAACGTCGGCGACGCGATCACCGCCGGCGACGAGATCGGCACAGCCCAGGATCTCTCCCGCCGCTATCGCGGCATCACCAATCACGTGCACGTGGAGCTCTATTCGCCGGAGGGCCGCCGTATCGACGCGTCCGCCGTGCTGCCCAACCCGCGCTTCGAGTACTCCACGCTCGCATCCATGCCGCGCCTCGCCGAAGAGCCGACGCTGGCCGAGCCCGATGCGCCCGCGCCGACGCCGCGCGCAACCGCGGCGGCGCGCGCCGCGCGCGTCGCGCCCGTGTCCAATCCCGCGCCCGCCGCGCCGGCGGACGCCGCCCTCGATGCAGCCGAGACGCCTGCTGCTCAGCCGGCCGCGTCGTAGGCCTTCTTCAGCGTCGCGATCACGGCGCCGTCCACATCGTCCGGCGACGTCATCGGCGCGATGTACTGGCACATCCCGCCAGGCGGAACCGGCTTGAACCGCGTGCTCTTCACGTCGTCCTTCAGATTGACGCCCAGCTCGAACCGCTCGTTCGTTTTCGGACCCAGCATCGCGAACTGCTTCTTTCGCCGCAGCGAAACGTAGCCCTTCTTCGGCGCGATTTCGAAGTCGCCGAACGCGCTGATCGCGGCCATCAGCGCCTCGTGGATCGGCCGCAGGTGCGCTTTCTTGCCGGCGTAGATTTCGTCCAGCACATCCTCGGCGCTCGCGCTCTTCGCCTTGGCCGCGCTGTCGCCGTCCGACTGCAGCGCGACATGGGTGAGGGTGTTCGCGTCCCCATGGCCCAGCCCATAAGTCTCCTTCAGCCAGTCGCGGATGTCGCCGTGTTTCTGTTTGCCGCTCTTGGCGATCGCGGCGCGCAGCTGCGCCAGGCTCTTCCCCGTCTTTTTCTGGATGTTGGCGATCTGGGTCTCCAGCGCCTTTTGCGTCGCGCTCATCGTGAGCCTCCCTCAACGACCAGCTTTGCGCGACTTGATTGAGTGTTCAAGCAAGAAATTGCAATTGACCTTCCCCCGCGCTGCGCCCTCCAACCGCGCGAGGGGCGAGGAGGACCAGCGAATGCACAGGAAAATTTGGTTCAGCCTTGTTGCAGGCGCGGTCGCGCTCGCCGCCTGCGCGACCTCGCCGCTGCCGGCAGAACCCGCGCCGCCCGCGGCGGTCGCCCCCGTCGCCACCGAGGCCACGGCCGGAACCTACCGGCTCGATAAAGCCCACACCACGATCCTCTTCCGCGTCGATCACCTCGGCATCTCGCGGTACACGGCCCGCTTTCTCGTGATGGACGCGACGCTTGAACTCGATCCCGCCAATCCGGCGGACGCGGCGCTTGTCGCCACCGTCGATGCGCGCTCGATCGAGACCGACTATCCCGATCCCGAGACGCTCGATTTCAACGCCGCGCTGCGCGGCGCCATCTGGCTCGATGCGGACGCGCATCCCGAGATGCGCTTCGTCTCCACCCACATCGAGATGACCGGCCCCGCCACGGCGCGCATCCACGGCGATTTCACCATGCGCGGCGTCACCCGGCCGCTCATGCTGGAAGCGACATTCAACGGCGGCTATGCCGGCCAAGCCTATGACCGCAACGCCCGGATCGGATTCTCCGCCCACGGAACGCTGATGCGCTCCGCCTACGGCATGGATGTCGGCATCCCCCCGCCGGGCTCCACGATGGGCGTGGGCGACGCCGTCGAGATCATCATCGAAACCGAATTCACCGGCCCCGCCTGGGCCGGGGAGGCTACGCCTTCACCGCCGTCTTGAAGAGGCCAGTCGCTAGGCAATAGACGAAACTCGCGGCGCCGGGTTCTCGCGCGTGCGCGATGTCGCCGTGGGCGAGCGAATTGCGTTGAGATGAAATCTCGCGCAATCGCTTTCCCTCATCCTGGTCAATGCGTCCATCGGCAACCAGCGATTCTATCAGCTGAGTTGGCGTCATTGGTCGCTTCGATCCGTTCGCGGGCCCGGATGCTCTCGCGACGGCCTCAAGAGCCGCCCACGCCATAAGCAGCGCGGCGTCCTCGTGGCCTGAGTCGATAAGGGCGCCGGTGCTCTGAAGGAATGCGTGCAAACGTTCGGGGTCGACATCGGCGGCGTCCAAGGAATCAGCCGCAAACTCGTCTGTGAACACCGGGCGGAAAATCCAGGGGCCCTGTCCTGTAAATCGCGAAGCGATGTCTTGGAGCGATTCCCCGGTCCGAGCTGATCTACGCGACTTGACTTCGATAACCACCTTTTCCGTCTCCCCCAACGCCAGAGCGTCGGGAAGATAATCGCCTAGAAACGCTGGAACGAGCTGCCTCGGGGGGTGTTCGATAAACTGGAACCCCCGGGCCTCGTAGTGGTCTCGCAGGAGGCTGAGAACGTCCCTCTCGAGTGTTGCTGAACCGTCCATGATCCTCATGACCCTAAAGCGTTCAAATCGTCATGCACCCGAATGAATACAACGGGAGGCTCAGTTTCGATAGCAGCAATGAGCGTCATCGAGGGATTGTCGAATTGCACGGCGCGTCCGCGCGGGAAACGGTGGATGAGAAGGCGGTCAATCTGTCGGTCGTCGACGTATAAAACGCCCTTTAGGGCGTCCAGGATGGGTTTAGCGATGTTGTCGAGGTCGCCGACGGGATTTGGGTTTGAAAAGTAGAACACCGATACGGCGAGGCTGGCGGTCGTGCAGAAGTAGGCCTCGGGCTGAGTGGCTCGGGCCGCGCGCGCTACAAGTTCCTTCCATGAGTCCCGCGATGGAGTCGATGCGGCGTGTGATACTGGCACCCCAGCAACAAAGAACTCGACTGGGAGCGCGATCTCTTCCATTCGATCGTAACCTAGCCTACAGCGCGATCAGGTAGCAATTCACCGGCCCCGCCTGGGCCGGGGAGGGGGCTGCGGGCGCGGATTGGCGTCAGCGAATTCGCCCTGCTGCGCGCTGGCCTAGACTGGCGCGATGCATGTCGTCGCCCATCCCTATTCGCCCGCGCAGATTGCGCGAGCGCTGTCGCGCGCTAAGCGTGCGACTTTGGATTGGGCGGCCGTGCTTTCGATCCTCGCGACGATGGTTGTCGGCGGCGCTGATGCGCGGCCGACGATCGTCGCCGAGCTCCGCCGCCTTGGGCGCACCGTGCGCGCGCTGCTCCTGCTCGCCGCGCTCCGCCGGCTGCGTCCCCGCCCGCGCCGCGCCTGCCGCGCCTCCGCCGCGCCGCCCGGCGCGCGGGTGCGCCTTCACCCGCGTGGTTCGCTGCTGCGTCTCGCCATGCGAACCGCGTTCACCCGCGCCGGCTTCGCATCGCGCGATCCGTCCACGCTTGTCGCGGCGATCCTGTCCGCGCTGGCCGCGCGCAAACGCGCGATCGCGCTGCTTGTCAAACGCCTCTCGCGCGGCCTGGCCCTTGGCCGCCTGGTGCTGACGCGCCCGCCCGCTCTCGTCCATCACACGGCCGCGCCGCCCGCGCCCGTCTGCAGCGCCGACACCTCGTAACGCCCCCGTTTCCGCATCTGATCTTGCGCCGCGCGAAGCCGGGCTTCGCCGCGGGCGCCCGCGCGCGCCTACGCCGCCGCCAGGATCGCGCCGCGCTCTTTCTCCGTCAGCGGTCGCCAGCGTCCTTCCGGCAGATCGCCCAGCCGCACCGGTCCAATCCGTACACGGAGCAAGTCGACGACGCGCAGATCGACCGCCTTGCACATGCGCCGGATCTGGCGATTGCGTCCCTCGCGCAGCACGAACCGGAGCCGCTGCGGACCGATCTCGTCCACCTCGGCGCGCTTGAGCGTCCGCCCGTCGAGCGTGAGGCCTTCGCGCAGCAGGCCGAGCGCCCGGCGCGTGATCGCGCCCTCCACGCGCACGAGATATTCTTTGTCGATCTTCGCCTGCGGCCCGATGATCGCCTTGGCGAGCACGCCGTCGTCGGAGAGCAGCAGCAGCCCGCGCGAATCCTGATCGAGCCGCCCCACCGGCGCGAGCGCCTGCGCGTTGAGCGCGGTCGCGTCGCCCAGCGCGTTCGCTTTCGTCAGCAGGCGGACGGCCGGGGTTTGTCCGCGCTCCGGCTGCGCCGAAACGATCCCTGCCGGCTTGTTGAGCACCGCCGTCGTACGCGCCGCGAGCGTGTCCTGCGCGGCGGCCTCCAGCGTCAGCGTCTGCCCCGGCGCGATCTTGCGGCCGGGATCCTCGACCCGGTCGCCGTCGATGAAGACGAGCCCGTCGGCGATGAACGCTTCAGCTTCGCGCCGCGAGCAGACGCCCGCTTGCGCGAGCCATTTGTTGACGCGCTCGGGCGCATCGCCGGCGAAGGTTTTGGTCCAGGCCATGGGCGGCGCATCAAGCCCGCCGCGGCGCCCGCACGCAAGCCGCGTTTAGAAACGGTGAACGGAATCGCCGTCACCGCTAGAGACGATGAGCGATCTGACGCGTTCCGTGATGCCAACGATCCCGCGCGACCCCGCGATCGATGCGGTCGCGCGCGGGGCCGCGGCGAGCGGCGCGGACTTCTCCGCATTGCTGGCGACGGCGCGGCGCGAAAGCGCGCTCAATCCGTCGGCGCGCGCGGGAACCTCGTCTGCGGCAGGGCTCTTTCAATTCATCGAGTCGACCTGGCTCGACATGGTTCGTCGCCACGGCGCCGATCACGGCCTCGGCCGTCAGGCGGCGGCGCTGCAGGCCGGCAATGTCGATCCCGCGACGCGCCGCGCGATCCTCGATCTCCGCTTCGATCCGGAGCTCTCCGCGCGCATGGCCGGCGAACTCTGGCGCGAAAACGCAGCGACCCTGTCGTCGCGTCTCGGCCGCGCGCCGAGCGAAAGCGAACTCTACGCCGCCCACGTCATGGGCCCAACCGGCGCCGCGCGCCTGATCGACGCCGCAGCGACCGGCGTGCCGAACGCATCGGCGCTTTTCCCGCGCGAAGCCGCCGCCAATCGCGGGCTCTTCTATACCCGCGACGGCGCCGCGCGCAGCGCCCAGGGCTTGCTGGAGCGCCTATCCTTGGATGTCGGCGCCAGCGCGAAGCCCGCCGCGATAACAAGCGCGCCAAGCAAGCCCATGCTGGCGTCGTCGTCGCCGCTCTCGCCCGCGTTGCTCGACGCGCTGTTCGCGCTCACGCTCCCGACCGGTCTCGCCGAGTCCGAACGCGACTAGCGCGCAGCCCCGCTTTCATAGAGCGCATCGATATCGGCGTCGCTGTAGCCGAGTTCCGCCAGCACCGACCGCGTGTGTTCGCCGAAGCTTGGCGCAGCGCCCTTCGGGCCGTCGTCGGCGCCAGGAAAGCGCACCGGCGCGCCGGACGACCGGATCGTCCCGCCGCCCTTCACCGGCACCTCCACCACGCCGCCGGCGGCGTGAAGCTGTGGATCGTTCGCGGCTTCGGCGGCGGTTTGCACCGGCGCCCAGGCGATGTCTTCCGCGTCGAGCCGCGCGGCGAGATCGTCGAACGCGAACGCGCCGATCGCGTCGTCGAACAGCGTGACGAGATCGGCCGCGTTCTTGCGCCGCGCGCCGCCGGAGGCGAAACGCGGATCGTCGATCAGGTCCGCGCGGCCGACCGCGCGGCAGAAGTTTGCGAAATCATTGCCGCCCTGCCGCGGCACCAGGCAGATCCAGCGCCCGTCCTGCGTCTTGAAGAAATTCGCCAGCGGGCTCACCGCGCCATGACGCGGCCGTGTGGAGGCGAGCTTTCCGAAATGATGCTGGATCGCGAAGTCCGATCCCATCACGAAATTCGCCGCGCGCATGAGCGAGGCTTCCACCAGCCGGCCTTTGCCGGTCCGGCTGCGTTCGAGCAAGGCGGCGAGCACGCCGGCCGCGAACGCCATCGACGTCACGTGATCGCCGAACGCGGTGCGCAGCGGGAAGGGTTCTGCGCCCTTCGGCGCGAACATCGCCGCAAGCCCCGGACGCGCCCAGAACGATGCGATGTCGAAACCGGGCCGGTCCTTGTCGGCGCCGGTCAATCCGTAGCCGGTGAGGCTGCCGTAAACGAGGCGCGGATTGCGCGCCGCGAGGCTGTCGTAATCGAGCCCCGCGCGCGCGAGCGAACTCGGACGCACATTGGTGAGAAAAACATCCGCGCCGTCGACGAGCTTCAGGAGCGCAGCGCGGCCGCCTTCCTTGGCGGTGTCGAGCGCCACGCCCCGCTTGCCGCGATTGTCGAACGCGAACACCGGATTGATGTCGGCGTCCGCGCCGATGGTGGAGAAGAACATCCGCGTGGGATCCCCCTGCGGCGGCTCCACCTTGATCACGTCGGCCCCCCAATCGGCCAGCATCATGCCGGCGCCGGGGGCGGCCATATAGGTGGCGTACTCAATGACCCTTAATCCTTCGAGCATTCCCATCCCCGCTGACCTTCAATCCGTCCGGCCCAGGCTCAATCCCTTGAGCGGGCAAGGCTTCCTTAAACTTCGTCGCCAAAAGTCAACGCATGAGCGGCGCTGAGTCCAGCGCCGCGCGTGGAGCCATGAGCGCGGTTATGACGATCCACACGATGCGCGCCCATCTCACCGAGGCGGATATTCGAACCCTGGTCAAGGGTCCCACCGAGGAGGCCAGGGCCCAGGCCGCGCACAAGATCTGCCGCTGCATTGACGACATGGAGCTGTCCTCGGGCGATCGCGACTACGCCGAGGAGATTCTCGGCATCATGGCCCAGGACGCGGCCGCGCTCGTGCGCCGCGCGCTCTCCGTCGCGCTGAAGAATTCACCGAAGCTCCCGCGTGAAATCGCCAACCGCCTGGCCGCCGACATCGATCAGATTGCGCTGCCGGTGATCATGAACTCGCCGTCGCTGACGGATGAGGATCTGATCGAAATCATCCGCGTCAATCCGCCGTCGAAACAGATCGCGGTCGCCAGCCGCGAGACCCTGTCGGCGAGCGTCACCGCCGCCATCGCCGAGCACGGCGCGCCGGCCGCGGTGGAGCGGGCGCTCTCCAACGACAATGCGATCTTCGAGGAATCGAGCCTCGACATCACGATAGAGCGCTTCCCGGCCGCGGAGAAAATCACCCGCGCGATGGCGCACCGCGCTGTCCTGCCGGTCACGATCACGGAGAAGCTCGTCGCCATCGTTTCCGGCGAGGTGTTCGACCATCTCGTCAATCACCACGAGCTTTCCCCGCAAACCGCGATCGATATCGCGATGGGCGCCCGCGAGCGCGCCACGATCGACCTCATCGAGCAGGCCGTGCGCCAGGCCGATGTCGCGCCTTTCATCAAGCGCATTCATGTGCACGGCCGGCTGACGCCGTCTCTGATCATGCGCGCCTTGTGCATGGGCCACATCGAGTTCGTCGAGCATGCGCTGGCCGAGCTCGCCGGCCTCACGCATCAGCGCATGTGGCTCATGATCCACGACAACGGGCCTCTGGGCCTCAAAGCCGCGTTTGATCGCGCGGGCCTCCCGCCGCGGCTCTTCCCGCCGTTCCGCGCCGCGGTCGATCTTTATCATCAGGTCGAGCGCGACGGCGACATCGAGGATCGCGGCCGCTTCCGCCAGAAGATGATCGAGCGCGTGCTGACGCTCTTCCAATCGATCCCGAAAGAGGATCTCGACTACCTGCTGGAAAAGCTGGATGCGATCGAGGACCGCAAGATCGCCGTCGCTGTGTAGCGATCACATCTGCGCAGCGATAGGTCCGCCGGCGCGATCGAAACCGGCGAGCGCCAGGAGCGCAGCGTGCGCTTCGCTTTTCACGGTGCGCGCGGTGATGATGAGCCCGGCTTCCTTGGCCGCGTAAAGCCGGCGCCCCAGCGGAGAAAGCTCGCGCGGATCGGTTGCGAGATAAGGATCGATCGGGTTCGGCACCGCGAGCACAAGTTCTGTGTACAATGCCCGCGCCCGCGCGCCGAACGGCGTGGGGCAATCCTCATCGGCGACGAGCGCCACGCCCCAGCCCCGCGCCCGCAACGCCTCCGCCGCCATCGGGCCGCAGCGAACGAGCGCGCGCTCGTCGAGTTCGAAGGTGAGCGTGCGCGGATTGCAGCCGGCTTCGCGTGCGGCGTCGCAGATCCAGTCGGCGTCCGTCGTCAGGAGTTCGTCCGGCAGCGCGAACGAGAGCGGCGCGGTGAAGCCGGCCGCGCGCCACGCGCAGCGCGCGTCGCGCAGCGTGCGCACGAGCTTGGAGAGCGTCGCCGGCGCTTCAAGCGCCCCGGCCGCCACCAGCCCGGTCCGCAGGTCGATCCGCGGCCGCACGGGATGCGGGCAGGGGACGACAAGCGTCTCCAGCTGGGTCTCCAGCGTCTGGCGTGCGGTCGGGTTGGGGCGCATCATCGCGCTTTAGCGCAGACAGGGTTAAGACTCAGGCCGATCGGCAGGGTGAAGAAAGTCTTCCGCGCCCTGTCTTAAAGCATCGTGCGTTAGATGCGACCTGCGATTGGGGTTGAGCGGGGTGTCGCATTTTACGCACCAAAGATGCTTTAGAAGCCTAAAGTGGTAGAGCAGCTTTTTGGACTTTAAATGCGCTCTCCGCCTGCCGCAAAAGTGCGTCGCATTTAAAGTCCGCTGCTCTAGGGGAAAGTTCATGGACGCTTTGATCCCGGCTTCGACGATCCTGCTCGTGCGCGATCATCCCGCACTTGAGGTGCTGATGGTGGAGCGTCACCACCAGATCGATTTCGCCTCCGGCGCCTTGGTCTTTCCCGGCGGCAAGGTCAGCGCCGACGATCATCGCGACGAGTGGGCCGCCCACGCCGATGGCGGCTTCGACGGCATGGAGCGCGCGTTTCGGGTGTGCGCGGTGCGCGAGGCGTTCGAGGAATCCGGCTTGCTCATGGCGCGCGAGGCGGCCGCGCGGGGCGCCGGCGCCGCGTTCGTCGGCGCAGAGAGGATCGCGCCGCTGGAGGGCCTGCGCAGGTCGATCGACAAGGGCGAGACGAGCTTTCTGGAAACCATCCGCGACGCTGGTCTCGCGCTCGCGCTCGATGCGCTGACGCCCTACGCCCATTGGATCACGCCGGCGATGATGAAGAGGCGGTTCGACACGCGCTTCTATATCGCCGCCGCGCCCGGGGCCCAGGAGGCGCTCTGCGACGGGTCCGAGACCGTGGACGCGACCTGGATCTCGCCCGCCGCCGCGATGGCGGCGCAAAAGGCGGGTACACGGACGATCATCTTCCCGACGCTGATGAATGTCGAAATGCTGGGCCGCACCGCATCGTCGCAGGCTGCGATCGCCGCCGCGCAATCACGCACGATCGTCACCGTCGTCCCCGAACTTGCCGAAGAGGATGGCCAGCGCGTCCTGCGCATCCCCGCCGAAGCCGGCTACATGCAGACCGTGGAGAAGCTCGACGGCGTGATGAACCCGCAGGTGAAGTCTTGAGCGAGCGCGGGCGTCCTGCCCGCTCTTTGGCCTCCGTGACGCCGACAAGAAAGGCGCGCTGGAAGCCCGCGGTCCAGATTCAAAGCGCCGGCCGCTCGGCGGCGACGCCCAGGCGCGTTTCGATCGCGTGTCCGAGACGAATGAGGGTGCGCTCCTCGAACAGCGGCGCCCAGAGCGACGAGGCCCGCGGCACCCGGCGCACGGGCGTTCCCTCGATCGGCCGGTTCTGCAGCGACCGCGCGGGGCTGTCGATGAAGCCCGACCGCATCGCCAGCTGGGGATGGCCGGTGAAATTCGTGATCGTCAGCATTCCGCCGGCGAAGTTGGGGCCGATCATGGCGTCAAGCCCGTCGAACGCCTCGTGCATCTGGATCATGGCGCGGCGTCGCAGACGGTCGGCCTGCACATAATCGATCGCGGTCACGAACCGCGCCTGCCGGAACGTGTTGGGCCACGCAGAATCGTCCTGCCAGTCGAGCTGATCGTCCCAATTGTTGAGCGTCAGTTCCTCGAATGCGGCGGCGGCTTCGACAAAAAGCCCGATCGCGAGCTGCGCCACGGGAATGTCGGGGATCGCCCGTTCGATCAGCGTCGCCCCGACGGCGCGCGCGGCCTCCAGGAACGCGCGATCGTGATCCGCGGCGTCTTCAAACCAGCGCGGATCATAGCCTACGCGCATGCCGGCAGGCGTGCGCATCGGGTGAAACTCGAACCCGGCGTCGAGACTGGATGCATCGGCCGGGTCGGCGCCGTTGAGCGCGGCCAGCACGTGCGCCGTATCGAGCACGCGGCGGCAGATCGGCCCGACCTTGTCGAGCGACCAGCAAAGCGCCATCGCGCCGGCGCGCGAGATGCGGCCGAACGTCGGGCGAAGCCCCGTCGTGCCGCAGCGGTGCGAGGGCGAGACAATGGAGCCGAGCGTCTCGGTGCCGATGGCGAACGCGCAGAGCCCGGCCGCCGTGGCGCTCGCCGAGCCCGCGCTCGATCCGCTCGATCCCTCCATGGGGTTCCACGGATTCTTGCACACGCCGTCATGCCAGATGTCGCCGTACGCCAGCGCGCCGAGCGCGGTCTTGCCGAGCAGCACCGCGCCGGCCTCGCGCAGCTTGCGCGCCACGGCGCTGTCCTGCGTCGCGGGCGGGCGGTTCGCGTAGGGCTCCGCGCCCCATGTGGACGGCGCGCCCTCGGCGTCGAACAGGTCCTTCAGCCCGTAGGGAACGCCGTGCAGCCAGCCGCGGACGCGGCCTTGTCTGAAGCCGCGATCGGCGCCGTCGGCCTCCGCGCGCGCGCGCTCGGGCGTCACCGTGATAAAGCATTGCAGGCCCGCGCCGTACCGCGCGATGCGCTCAAGATAGATCTCCGTCAGGGCGCGCGACGTGATCTCGCCACGATGCAGCCAACGCGACAATTGCGGGATGGACGCGAAGGCGACGTCGTCAGGATTGTCGGGAAAGCGCGCGGTCTCCGGCGGCATCGGATGGTCCCCGCCCTGCGCGAGGTCGTACGCGACGCCCGGCAGGCGCGGATCGAATGTAAGCGCAGGCGCGAGGCTGTTCGGCTTCTCCATCGCCCGCAGCGCGCGGATCACGTCGAGCCGTTCGGCGAGGCCCGCCAGCATCTGCGAGCGCTCGGCCTCCGTGTAGGAAACGCCGGCGAGGGCCTCCGCGCCCGGAAGCGCCTCCGCCGGCACGGGCGGCGGCGGCGTTTGCGCGTCCGCGCGCAGCGCGGCGGCGAAACCTGCGAGGCCTGCGGCGCCGGCGCCCATCATGGCGCGGCGCGAAACGTCGATGGTCATGCGCTCTCCCTCGGCGCGCAGCTTAGCGGGTTCTTCAGCGCGGCGCGACGCAGAGTGCGTCGATGCGCGCCTCAAGCGTCTCGATGAGGACGCGGGCGGAGGCGCTGTCGTCGGTCTTGATCTCGTCGCGCACGGCCGCGCGCATAGCGTCGGTATGGGCGATGACGAAGGCGGGCGTCGCGCGCGCCGCGGTCTTGCCCTCCGGCGTTTCGATCAGCCGACAGAGCGACGCGGCGAGGCGGGTCACGTACGGATAGCCGTAGGTGGCGGCGAGCCCCTTGGCGTCGTGCGCGGCTTCGAACAGCATCGCCAGAGCCTCGTCGCGCCAGCCGGCGTTTTCGGCGGCGGTGCGCGCGGCCTGCACTTTAGCGATTTCGTCCGAGATCCAGTCGCGGAAGCTCGGCCCCAGCGCGTCGAGCGCCGCTTCCGCACGCGCCACGTCGTCCTCGCTGAAGGCGTGGTGATGGGCGCGCTGCGACATGGCCCGACCATCGCGCCGGCGCGGTGAAGGAAGGATGAAAGCGTCTAGAGGCTAGACGCTGAACTGCTCGCGCAGGATGCGCTCGTCGAGCGCGTGGCCGGGATCGAACAGCATCGTCAGCGTGGTGTCGGCGTCCTCGCGCACCTCGACGGATCGGACGTCGCGCATCTCGACATTGTCGGCCGCCGCAGACACCGGGCGGCGATCGGGCTCCAGCACCTCGAACCGCACGAGCGCGGTGTGCGGCAAGAGCGCGCCGCGCCAGCGCCGCGGGCGGAAGGCGCTGACCGGCGTGAGCGCGAGCAGCCGCGCCCCGATCGGCAGGATCGGTCCGTGCGCGGAGAGATTGTAGGCGGTGGAGCCGGCGGGCGTGGAAACGAGAACGCCGTCGCAGGCGAGGCTCTCCAGGCGAACCGCCCCATCCACCAGGATGCGGATCTGCGCCGTCTGCGCCGTCTCGCGGATCAGCGACACCTCGTTGATCGCGTGCTCGTGCACCGTGACGCCCGCCAGCGTCTCCGCCCGCGCGATCAGCGGATGGATTTGCGCCTCTGTCGCCGCCGCGATCCGCGCCTCCAGATCGGACTCATCGTAGGCGTTCATCAGGAAGCCGATGGTGCCGCGATGCATGCCGTAGACCGGCTTCTTGTCGGTCAGCCGCCGCCGCAGCGCATCGAGCATGTGCCCGTCGCCGCCGAGCGCGACGACCACGTCAGCGGCGTCTTCGCCCGCTTCGCCGTAGGTGTGGCGCAGCGTGCGGAGCGCTTGCTGCGCCTCGGGGCGGGCGCTGGCGGTGAAGGCGATTTTCATGCGTTGAGGTCTGGTCGGGCGCGGCTTAACATGGCGAGCATGCACAAATCGAAGGGAGAGCGCCATGGCTGACGATATCGGCGGTCGAAGCTTGCGCGGCCGGGTGAGCGCGGAGGAATGGCAGGCGCGGGTGGATCTCGCCGCCGTTTACCGTCTCGTCGCCCTCCACGGCTGGGACGACATGATCTTCACCCACATCTCCCATCGCGTTCCTGGCCCGGATCATCACTTCCTGATCAACCCGTACGGGATGATGTTTGAAGAGATCACCGCCTCGTCGCTGGTGAAGGTGGACCTTGAAGGCCAGATCGTCTCGCCGAGCGACTACTTCGTGAACGCGGCCGGCTTCACCATCCATTCGGCGATTCACGCCGCCCGCGAGGACGCCATCTGCGTCATCCACTTGCATACGGACGCCGGCACCGCGGTCGCCGCCCAGAAGGAGGGCCTCCTGCCGCTCACCCAGCACGGCATGATCGCGCTGCCGCAGGTGGCGTATCACGACTATGAAGGGGTCGCGCTCAATCATGACGAGCGCCCCCGCCTGGTGGCGGATTTGGGCGATAAGCGCCTCATGATCCTCCGCAATCACGGCACGCTGGCCGTCGGCGCCTCAGGCGCGGAAGCCTTCATGAACATCTTCTATCTGGAGCGCGCCTGCACCCAGCAGGTGATGGCGCTCTCGGTGGGCCGCGAGAACGTGCTCCTCGGCACGGACGCGGTTCAGGGCGTGGTGAAGGATCAGACCCAGCCGCAGACGATGGGCGGCGCCGCGCGCCTCGCTTGGCCAGGCCTCCTGCGCAAACTCGATCGCGAGAACCCTGGCTACGACGCCTGAAAATCGCGCAGCGCTTGAATAAGCCCGTTCCGTTCGCGCGAGAGGTGTGTATATCGTTCCGATAGCGCATCAATCGGGGGCGAGCGATGGAGCGCATCGGAACGGTGCGGCCCAGGGCCGGACGGATCGGCGTACAGGTTGGCGTGAGCGCAGCCGCACTGTGCGCAGCCGCGGCAGAGGCCGAGGCCGGCGCATGGATGGCGCTGGAAGGCGGCGAGCAGATCGTTGCGATCACGCTCGGCGAACGCGATGCGTTCGCCGTTTCCGAAGCCGACGTCTATCTTGAGCTGCCGATGAACCGGCGCTTTGCGTTCATCGCCCAGCCGCGCTTTTCCTATTCCGAAGAGACCTCTCAGGAACCGTTCCAGGCTGACGTCGCCGCCGGCGTGAAGGCGCAGCTCTATCGCGGCCCCTGGGCCGCGGCGGCCGTGCAGGCAAGCGGAGTCTGGCGCAACGAACCCGAAGAGCTCAGCTGCGGCCAGGGCGGCGGCGAAGTCCGGGCGCTGGCCGGCGTCTCCGCCCCGCGCAGCTTCTACAATATCGAAGCGGCCTTCCGGCTGCAGTCCGGCGGATGCGCGCGCCAGCGCCTGGAGGCGACCGCGGGTTTCCGCCCGAACGACCGTTGGATGGCGATCGGGAACACGTTCCTCGAATCGACGGCGACCGGCCAGAACTCGGTGAAGGCGCAGGCCTCGGTGGTGCGCTTTGGTCCCGCCGGCGGGCTCCAGATCGGGCTCAGGTTTCGTCTGGACGGGGACCGGCGCGAGCCCGCGCTGGTTCTGGGCTGGTGGAGTCCGCAACGCGCCTGAGCGTTTTGAGCGGAATATTCGCAAATTCAGCGTAACGTAGAACCTCGTCGCGCCGTTCGCCGTAACAGCATGGACAGGCGACCACGCGCGCCACATATCCGTCTCGGGATTAGTGTAAGGACGATTTCATGGCGTGGCCGCTGAAGCGCTACGGCTTCGCGGCCGCGATTGTCGCCGGGCTCGGGCTCATGGCGGCGGTCGTGGCCGGCAAGAGCCTGCTCGACGGCGGCGACCGGGCCGCCGCCGCCAGCGGCCCCGCGGGCGCGGCGAAGGGCGGCCCCGGCGGCGAGGCCCCTGGCGTTCGCGCCGCCGCTGCGGAGCGCCACACGTTCACCGATGCGGTCCAGGCGATCGGCACCGCCCAGGCCCGCGAGAGCATCGTGATCACCCCCAAAGTCGCCGACACCATTCGCGCGATCCGGTTCGAGAGCGGCCAGCGCGTGCGCCGCGGCGCCGTGCTTGTCGAACTCGCGAGCGTAGAACAGGCCGCCGACGTCGCCGAGGCGCGCGCCGCGCGCGAGGCGGCCGAGCGCGAACTCGTGCGCTACCAGGACCTGTTCGACCAGGGCTTCCTCCCGCGTGCGCGCCTCGATTCCGCACAGGCGGCGTTCGATGCGGCCGACGCGCGTCTTCAGGCCGGCCTCTCGCGCATCGCCGACCGCACCATCCGCGCCCCATTCGCCGGCGTGACCGGTTTGCGGACCGCAAGCCCCGGCCAATACGCGCGGCCCGGCGATTCCATCGGCACTCTGGACGACATCTCCCTCATCAAGCTCGACTTCGACGTCGCCGAGACGCATCTCTCGCGCCTGCAGCCTGGCGTGGCGATCGTGGCGCGCACCGCCGCGTTCCCGGATGTCGCGTTTGAGGGCGAGATCGAGAACGTCGACAGCCGCGTCGATGCGCAAACCCGCACGGTGCGGGTGCGCGCGATCCTGCCCAACCGCGAGGAGCGCCTGCGTCCCGGCATGCTGATGACGGTGGAGGTGCGCTCCAATCCGCGGGACGCGCTGGCGGTGCCGGAAAACGCGATCATCGATGAAGCCGACGGCGCCTATGTCTTCGTTGCCGCGCCGCGCGACGGCGGCCACGCCGCGGTGCGGACGCGCGTGCAGACGGGATTGCGCGTCGGCGGCATGGTCGAGATCACGGGCGGCCTCGCCGAGGGACGCCTCGTGGTCGTCGAAGGCGTCCAGCGCGTGCGGCCCAATCAGCCTGTGCGGCTGATCAGCGAGAACCAGACGCCCACCGACGCCGGCCCGGCGCCCGCCGCCCCCCTCCGCGGCCGGAGCTGACGCGTTGACCCTTTCCGATCTCTCCGTGCGCCGCCCCGTGCTGGCGGCGGTGTTTTCGCTGTTGATCATCGTCTTCGGCCTGATCGCGTTCGGGACATTGCCGCTGCGCGAATTGCCCGACGTCGACCGCCCGGTGGTCTCCGTGGACGCAGCCTATCGCGGCGCTTCGGCCCAGGTGATCGAAACCCAGGTCGTGCGCCCGATCGAGGACGAACTCTCCGGCATCGAAGGCATCGACCTCATCAGCTCGACCAGCCGCGACGGACGCGGCTCGGTGACGATCGAGTTCGACCTCTCGCGCGACATCGAGGACGCCGCCAATGACGTGCGCAACGCCGTCGGCCGCGCGCGCTCACGCTTGCCCGCGGACGTGGAGGAGCCCGTCGTCGCCAAAGCCGACGCCGACGCCGATCCGATCATCTGGTTTGCGCTGCGCTCCACGTCGCGCGACCGGCTGGCGCTCTCCGACTATGCCGAGCGCAACATCATCGATCGGCTCTCCATCATCAACGGCGTCGCCAACATCCGCAGCGGCGGGTTCCGCCCCGCGCTGCGGATCTGGCTCGACACCGACGCGCTGGCCGCGCGCCGGCTGACGGTGGACGATGTCGAGAATGCGCTGCGCGCCCAGAACATCGAACTGCCCGCGGGCTACGTCCAGAGCGCCGAGCGCGATTACCAGGTGCGCATCGAGCGCGCGTTCCAGACGCCGGAGGAATTCGCGCGTCTCCCGATCAGCCGCGACGGCGCCGGCGCGGTGGTGCGCTTGGGCGATGTCGCGCGCATCGAGATGGCGCCGGAGGAGACGCGCGTGCTCTTCCGCGGCGAACTGCAGGACCAGATCGGTCTCGGCATCGTGCGCCAGTCGCGCTCCAACGCGCTCGCCGTCGGCAACGCCGTGAAGGCGGAGGTGGCGCGCATCCAGGCGGAGCTGCCGCCGGACATGACGATGGCGATCGCCTATGATTCCACCGTCTTCATCGACCGAGCTATCAAGCGCGTGTGGCAGACCCTGGCCGAGGCGCTGGGCCTCGTTCTGATGGTGATTTATTTGTTCCTGGGATCGTGGCGCGCCGCGGCGGTGCCGGCGGCGGTTGTGCCGGTCTGCCTGATCGGCGCGTTCGCGCTGCTCGCAGTCTTTGGCTTCTCGATCAATCTCCTCACGCTGATGGCGCTCGTGCTCGCGATCGGCCTGGTCGTCGACGATTCCATCGTCGTGCTGGAGAACATCCAGCGGCGCGTCGACACGTTGGGCGAGCCGCGCGTGATCGCGGCGGAGCGCGGCGCAAAGCAGGTGTTCTTCGCGGTGGTGGCGACCTCCGCGGTGCTGGTGGCGGTGTTTGCGCCGCTTCTATTCGTCGGCGGCTATGTCGGGCGCTTGTTCATCGAGCTGGCGGTCACGGTGGCGGGCGTGATCGCGATCTCGGCCTTCGCGGCGCTCTCGCTCTCGCCGATGATGTGTTCCAAGATGCTGCGACCGGCGCGCGGCGATTCAAAGCTGCGCCAATTCGTCGAGCGCACAATGGCGAGCCTGCGCAGCTCATACCGCGCCTCGCTCGAAGCTGCGCTGCAGGCCAAGGCGGTGGTGTTCATCGTGTTCGCCGTGGTCCTGGTGATCGGCGGCTTCATGTTCACGCGCCTGCCGTCGGAACTCACCCCGCCGGAGGACCGCGGTAATTTGATCATCGCGGTGCAGGGGCCTGAAGGCGTCGGCTTCGAATACACCAGCCGCATCATGGCGCGCGTGGAGCAGACGCTTGAGGAATACAAGGCCTCCGGCGAGGTGCGCACCTATCTCGTCGTCGCGCCGGGCTTCGGGGATCAGGGCACCAACCGCTTCTCCAGCGGCTTCGCGCGCGTGTTCCTGACCGATTGGGAGCAGCGCGACCGCAGCGCCGCAGAGATCGCCGGCGAACTCAATGCGCGCCTCGGCCAGATTCCCGGGGCCGTCATCCGTGTGGCCGCGCTCAACCCGTTCCAGGGCCGCGGCGGCGATCAGGCTTCGATCACGCTTCTCGGCGCCGAGTACGAAGAGATCGCGCCGATTGCGGAGCGGGTGATGGAGCGGCTGGGCGCGGATCCGCGTTTCCTGCGCCCGCGCGGCAATTACGAACCGAACTCGCCGCGCGCGATCGTCGACATCGATCGCGAGCGCGCTGCAGCCCTCGGCGTATCCGTGGCCTCCATCGGCCGCACGCTGGAAGCGACCATGGGCGCGCGCCGCGTCAACACCATCAGCGACCGCGGCGAGGAATATTATGTCTTCCTGCAGGCCGAACTCGACGAGCGCACCGACATCACCGATCTGTCCAACCGCTACGTGCGCTCCGAGCGCACGGGCGAGCTGATCCCGCTTTCGACCGTGGTGACCTACGAGACGGTGGGCGACGCCGCCGAGCGCCGCCGCCTCAACCGCCAGGCGCAGATCACGGTCGGCGCCTCGCTTGCGCCCGGCGTGGCGCTGGGCGACGCCGTGATCGCGATGGAGCAGATCGCCCGCGAAGAGATCGGCGCCCTGCCGCTGAGCGTGGACTTCACCGGCGAGGCGCGCCAGTTCCGCGAAGCATCCGGCGCCATCGGCTTTGCGTTCGCGTTCGCGCTGGTGATCGTGTTCCTGGTGCTCGCTGCGCAATTCGAGAGCTTCGTGCATCCCCTGGTGATCATGCTCACCGTGCCTTTAGCGCTGGTCGGCGGGCTGTTCGGGTTGTTCCTGTTCGATCAGACGCTCAACATCTATAGCCAGATCGGCCTCATCATTCTGATCGCGCTCGCTTCCAAGAACGGCATCTTGATCGTGGAGTTCGCCAATCAGATGCGCGACGAGGGCAAGTCTATCCGCGAGGCGATCCTGGAGGCGTCCGATCTGCGGCTGCGTCCCATCCTGATGACGTCGATCGCGACGATCGTCGGCTCGGTCCCGTTGATCATTGGTCACGGCGCGGGGTCCGAAAGCCGGCTGACCATCGGCGTGGTGATCTTCTTCGGCTTGGCCGTGGCCACGATGCTGACGCTCTTCGTCGTGCCTGTGTTCTACGATCTCCTCGCGCGGTTCACCCGCTCGCCGGAAGCCACGGCGCGCGAAATCGAAGCCTTCGGAGAGAGCGAAGAGAAGGCCCGCGCCACGCCCGCGGAATAGAAGCGGCTCGGAGCGCCGGCATGGAAACGCAGACGTCAGTCGGTTCTGCACCGGCGGGACGGTGACTGCCCGGAACGCGGTCAGCGCTGCGATTCGACCGCGATGTAGGCGATCACGTCGCGCCGGTCGTCTGGATTCCGGACCCCGATGAACGACATGCGCGTGCCGGGGATGAGCGCCATCGGCCGCTCCAGGTAGCGGTCGAGCGTGGCTGCGTCCCAGGTGAGGCCCGCATCGCGCATCGCCGGCGAGTACGCAAAGCCCTCGGCATGGGCGCCGGTCTCCGCGCCGATCACGCCGTGCAGGTTGGGGCCCACCCCGTGGCGGGCGCCGGCGGCGATCACGTGGCATGAGCGGCACTGCGCGAACACGCGCCGTCCGTTCTCGTAATCGGCGGCGTTGAGCGGCGCCGCCAGCGCGGCGACCGCTGCGGCGTTGTCTTCAGCCGAATAGTCTTGCGGCGCGGCGGCTTTCGCGGCCGCTGGTGCATCGCCTTTGTCGGACTGGCCTTGTCCGCAGGCGGACAATGCCAGCGTCAAGACGGCGGCGAACAGGATGCGCATGGCGTGATCCTCCGCGGTCTCTGTGCGGGGCCGGGCGGCGACGCGCAATGCGGCGTCATGGCATGGCGCGCAGCGCGGCCTCGACGCCCGGCAGGAGCGCGGCGAATGCATCGCCGCCGAGGCTGGCGTTGGCGTAGAGCGCGGTGAGGAAAGCCATCAGGTTGTGCCGCCGCGCAAGCGCCGCCTGCGAGGCGAACGCGCCGTCCCATGTGCCGAGCGGCCCGGGGCCGGCGTAGCGCTCGAACCAAGCGCTCCAATCCGCTTCGCTCAGCACGCCGCGCTGCGCGGCGAACAAAACCACGCGCGCGAGCCGTTCGCCTTCCCCGTAGATGTAGAAGTGCCCGTCATGTGCGCCGATCTGGCTTCCCACCGCGTCGAGGATCGCATCGAGATCGCCGCGTGGAACCGCGGGATTGACCGCGAACTGCACCAAGAGATCGGCGCCGTGCGCGACGCCGTGGCGCCACCCCTCGCGCGCGTCGAAGCCGCGATAGTCGCGCACGCCGGCGACGTAGGCGACGGCGTCTGCGGCAAGTGCGCCGCGCGCGGACGCATCGAGGAAGGGCGCCAGGCGATCGGCGCGCGCCAGCTCGGAGAGCGCGAGCGCGGCGAACGGCTGCGCGACGCCTTCCCGATCAGGCGCTTTCAGCTGCGCCTGGAACCGCGCGACGAGCGCGATGCGCGTCGCCGCCGAAAGCTGATCGGCGCGGAGCATATGCGCCAACGCGCTGAAACCGATGTCGTCGCGCAGGAACGGATCGGGGCTGGCGAGGCAATCCGCCAGCGCGAGCGCAAAGGCGTCGCGGTCTTGCTCAGGCAAAGCAAATTCGCGCGCCTTGAGCGCCTCAAGCATGGCGCGGTCGTACCCATCGGGCGGACACGCCGCGCGCGCCGCCGCTGAGGCGGAGAGAGCGAGGGCGGAGATCATCAGAGTACGGATCATGGCGGGGAATCCAGAGGCGCGACAGGCGCGCGGGGACGCGCCTCCCAATAGCCGACGGCGAAATAGCCCAGAATGGCGGCGAGGACGGAATAGAGGAAATATCCGTCAGGCGCGGACGCTTCGCCCGAGAGAATGAGCGCGGCCGACTCGCCGAGCTGCAGCGGGTAGATCACCAGCGTGTAGAGATTGGCGAGAATGCACGCGACGACGGCGCCCAGCGCCGCCCGCTCGCCGCCGAACTTTGAGCGCAGGCCGATCAGCACCGCGACCAGGAGCCCGGCCTGGCCCAGCACCGAGGTCATGGTGATGAGATCGCGGATCGAGGCGCCGCCCGCGGCGATCGCGTAGGCGACGAGGCTCGCGCCGACCGTGCAGGCGCGCGCGAACCAGAGCTTGGCGGCTTCGCTCGCGCGTTTGTGAAAGCCCGCCGCAAGGTTCACCGACACCAGCGACGAGACCGAGAGGATGTTGGAATCCGCGGTTGAGAGGATTGCGGAGAGCAGCGCCCCCGAGAAGACGATAAACAGCGCCGGATGCGCCACCTCGCGCAGGAAGGCGGGGAAGAAATCATCGCCCTCCGCGGCGACGCCGACATGGGCGCCGGCGAGCCCGATCAGAACCGGGATGAGGCCGACAGCGAGATAAAGCCCCGCCGCGGCGTAGCAGCTCCGCTGCGCCGTCTTGGGGTCCTTCGCGCTGAGGAAACGCGCGATCGCCTCCTGCGTCACCAGCGAACCGAGGATCGGGATCGCCCAGGCGTCGAGCCGCCCGAGCCAGCTTTCGCCCTCGCCGATGAGGTTGAGCTGCGCCGGCTCGATCGCGCCGAGCATCGGCCCGAGCCCCCCGAACCAGCCCATCGCCGCGATGAACGCCGCAATGAGCCCGATGATCAGCACGATCGATTGCACGACGTCGGTGGCGATGTCGCCGAGCAGGCCGCCGAACGCGGTGTAAACCATGATCAGCAGCGTCGCCGCGATCAGCGTGACGCCTTGGGGCACGCCGAGTGCTGCGTTCATCAGCACCGAGAGCGCGATCAGCTGCGCCGCCGCCCAGATGACGGAGATCGGGATCGTCAGCCAGACGCAGGCGAGCTCGGCGAAGCGCCCGAAACGATCGCGGAAGAAATCGGCGAGGGTGACGTAGCCGCGCGCGCGGAAGGCCGCCGCGATGAAGATCGCCATGCCGACGAGGCACAGCGCATAGCCGAACGGCTCGGCGCGTCCCCCGGCAAGGCCCTCATCGGCGATGACGCCGGAGGAGGCGAGAATGGTCTCCGCGCCGAACCATGTCGCGAACACCGAGAGCGCCACGGGGATCGCGCCGAGGCTGCGCCCGGCGACAAAATAATCGGCGTCCGTCTTCACCCGGCGGCTGACCCACAGCCCGATGCCGAGCTGCACCGCCACGTAGAGCACGATCAGCAGCGCCGTGATGAAGCGGTTCTCGAGCATGGCCCCTCGCGCCCGTCGCTCGGCGAAGGCGCAGCGCGGCTAGGGGGCTCTAACGGGACGGGGCCGCGCGGGCAAGCGGGCGCCTCAGCCGCCGTTCAGCGTCTCGTGGCGGTCCGGATCGCACTTGATGCAGCGGCAGCCGTGCGGCTTGATGTGGTTGTTGAAATAGTCTTCGCCGTAATCGTAGGAGAGCTCTTCGCCCGGCTTGATGTTGCGTCTCGCCATGATGTAGACGCGCCCGCGATAGATTTCCGGCTCGCAGTTCGGGCGGCAGGAATGGTTGATGTAGCGGGCGATGTTGGCGCGCGTCGCGCCGTCGATGGTCTTCTTCTCGGTGATCGCGAAGAGGTATTTGGAGTTGGACGTGTTCTCCTCGTCGCCGGT
Source organism: Alphaproteobacteria bacterium (assembly GCA_016124255.1). Taxonomy (GTDB): domain Bacteria; phylum Pseudomonadota; class Alphaproteobacteria; order Caulobacterales; family Aquidulcibacteraceae; genus CADEEL01. The sequence continues at coordinate 41,275 of WGOB01000026.1, forward strand.
CAGCTCGCGGCCCCAATATTCGATGACGCAGGCGCCCTTCGGGATCGCGGACTTGGTCCGAAGGCCGAGGCCGGCATAGGAACGGCGCACTTCGAATTCGAAATCGCCCGGCGTGAACTTGCCCAACCCGCGTCTCCCTTGTTTGGTGCGCTCCGCGCGGAGCAGAGGGGATAGGGGGCGCGGCTTAGCCTGATTGCAGGGCCGATGGGAAGGGCGCATTCAGCGCATGCGCGTCGTTTGCCTCGCAGCGCCGCCCGCGCCAAGAAGATGAAGGCAGGAGCGGAGAGTCATGGCAGGCGCGCAACGATTTCTGACGACGCATGTGGGTTCGCTGCCGCGGCCCCAGGATCTCATCGAGATCATGTTCGCGCGCGAGGACGGGCTGCCGCTCGACCCCGCGGCCGTAGACGCGCGCATTGACGCCGCCGTGGCCGAGATCGTGGCGCGCCAGCGCGCGGCCGGCCTCGACATCGTCAATGACGGCGAGATGTCGAAGCCCAGCTACGCCACCTACATCAAGGATCGCCTGAGCGGCTTCGGCGGCGCCGGCAACAGCTACACCTTCCAGGACATCGAGGACTTCCCCGAGATCAAGACGCGGATCTTCGCCGATCCCGGCCGCAAGCATCGCAAGACCCCCGCCTGCAACGGCCCCATCGCGGTGAAGGACATGGAGGCGCCGCGCAAGGACGCCGCACGCCTCACCGCAGCGCTGGCGGCGCATCCCGGGGCCCGGCCGTTCATGAGCGCCGCCTCCCCGGGCGTGACGACGCTCTTCTTCGCCAACGAATATTACGACAGCCACGAAGATTATCTCTTCGCGGTGGCCGAGGGGCTGCGGCACGAATACGAAGCCGTCGCCGCGGCCGGGATCACGCTGCAGATCGATTGCCCCGACCTCGCCATGGGGCGCCACACCCAATACGCGCATCTCGATCTCAAGGGCTTTCGCGAGCGGATGGCGCTGCACATCGAGGCGCTCAACCGCGCCACGGCGAACATCCCGGCCGAACACTTGCGGATGCACATGTGCTGGGGAAACTATCCCGGCCCGCACCATTGCGACGTGCCGTTCAAGGACATCATCGACATGGTCTGGCGCGCGAAACCGCAAACAATCCTGTTCGAGGCGGCCAATCCGCGCCACGCGCACGAATATGCAATGTTCGAAACCGTGAAGCTGCCTGAAGGCAAGGTGCTGGCGCCGGGCGTGATCGAGTGCCAGTCGAACTATATCGAGCATCCTGAACTGGTGGCCCAGCGCATCGCCCGCTACGCCCATCTCGTGGGCCGCGACAACGTGATCGCCGGCGTCGATTGCGGCTTCTCGATCCACGTCGGCTCCGGCGGCGTCGATCCCGCCGTCGCCTTCGCCAAGCTCAAGGCGCTGGCGGACGGCGCAGCGCTCGCCAGCAGGCAATTCTGGACGTAGCCCTTCTGTCCTACGCGCTGATCCGCGCAAGGAAGGCGCCGAGCGCGGCGTTGAAGGCCGGTGCGCGATCGAGATTGCAGAGATGGCCTCCGCCCGCGATGGCGACGCGCTGCGCGTGCGGCAGCGACGCGGCGAGCGCATCGGCGGCGCGCCGGCGCCACGGCGTGTCGTGCTCGCCCGCAATCACCAGCGCCGGCGCGGTGATCGCGGCAAGATGCTGCGGATCGGAATCGCGCAGCGAGGGCGCCGCGCCAAGATCGCGGCCCGCGTAGTCGGCGAGGATCTGGCCGGCGGTCGCGGCAGCCTCCGGCGTCGTCGCGTGCATCAAGGGGTGTGCGCCCCAGAGACGCTTCATCTCGTCCAGCCTGCCGGCGCGCGCGAGCTGGGCATATTCGACGATGGGGATCATCTCGACCGCGTCTGGCCCCGGCGTCACGCGGCTGGCGGGCGCCCCCTGCAGCACGAGCGCGCTGACGCGATCGGGGAACCGCAACGCAAAATCCAGCGCCACGCGCCCGGCTTGCGACATGCCAAGGATGACAGCACGCGCGCGTTCGAACGCATCGAGCAGCGCCGCGACATCGTCGGCTTCGCGGGCGAGATCGGGCGGCGCGCTGGAGCGCCCGAAGCCGCGCCGATCCGGCGCGAGAACCAGGCGCTCGCGCGCGAACGCGGCGACCTGCGGCCCCCACATGCGGTGGTCGAGCGTCCACCCGTGCAGCAGGATCAACGCCGGCGCCGCCGCGTGCGGATCGCCAGCGTGCGCGCAATAGAGCGCGCCGCCGTCGACGTCGATATGTACGCCGCTCACGCCGCTCATCGGCGCGGCGCTTCCCGGGTCAGGCGTCCTGATGCTCGCCGCGATAGGTGTTGTTGCTGGTGTGATCGCCTGCGAGCCAGCGCTTCATCTCGGCGTGCGCCTTGCTGCGCCACTTGTCCTGATCCTTGATCGCCAGGAGGTCGTCGCAGCAGAACTCGACGATCATGCCGTTGGGGTCGGTGGCGTAGACCGAGCGGCAATAGCCATGCTCCAGCACGAAATGCTCCGGCTCCTTGAAGCCCGCGGCCTTCAGCCGGCCCTCGATCTCGTCCTGCGTCTTCTTGTCGACATAGAGTGCGATGTGATGGAAGGGCGAGAACGGCATCTTCGGGCCGAACAGATCCTGATCGCCCGGATCGGCGAACTGGAAGAAGGCGAGGGCGCTGCCGTCGGCGAGGCCGAAGAACGTGTGCATGTAGGTGCGTTCCGCGCCGAAGAGCTCGTCCTTCTCGCAGAACGTCGACATCAGCGGGAGACCCACCACGTCCTCGTAGAATTGGCGCGTCGCCTCCATGTCGCGCGTGACATAGGCGGTGTGGTGAAGCCGCGCGGGCAGACCCGCGGCTTGCTGCTGCTTCTTGGCGGCGCTTCCGAAGATTCCCATGACGATCCTCTCCTTGGTTCGATCCATCACCCGTTTGATCACGACGCGTTGTTGTTCGGCGTTCTACCGAAAGAGCCGCGCGGCGATATCGGCCACGTGCCGGCCTTGCCAGCGCGCGCCCTCCAGCTCGTTGGCGCTCGGCGTCCGCGAGCCGTCGCCGCCGGCGAGGGTCGAGATGCCGTAGGGCGTGCCGCCGCTGATTTCGCTCATGTGCGTATTGCCGGTCCAGGCGTAGGGCAGGCCGACGATGATCATGCCGTGATGCTGCAGTGTGATCTGCGTCGCGATGATGGTGGTTTCTTGGCCGCCGTGTTGGCTGGCGGTGGATGTGAACGCGCTGCCGACCTTCCCGACGAGCGCGCCTTTGGCCCAGAGCGGGCCGGTCTGGTCCCAGAAATTGCGCATCTGCGCAGCCATGTTGCCGAAGCGGGTCGGGGTCCCGACGATGATGGCGTCATAATCGCCGAGTTCGCCCGGATCGGCGAGCGGCGCCTCCTGATTGACCTTCATCCCCGCGCCGGCGGCGACCTCCGGCGGCACCAGTTCCGGCACGCGCTTCACGACTGCAGTTGCGCCGGCGACCTGGCCAACGCCCTCCGCGATCGCGCGGGCGAGCGTCTCCACATGCCCGTAGCTGGAATAATAGAGCACCAGAACCTTCGTCACACGGACCTCCGCCGATGGCGAAGGCGTCGGGCCCGGCTCGCCCGACGCCTCCTCGTTCTTCTTCCTGCGCCCCAACAACCACCGGAACATGGGAGCGCTCAGAATCTCCGCGTCAGCTCAAGGCCCCACCGCATCGGTTGGGCCGTGAACAGGAAGCCGCCGGGAGAATACTCGGTGTTGTATTCCTGATCGAACAGGTTCTTCGACCAAGCCGTGATCGACCAGTCCGCATTCCGCGCGGTCAGGCGCAGATCGACGAGATCGACGGGATCGCGCTCGATCGGGAACGCGTCAAGCACGAGGCCCGGCGCGCTGAACGGGATCGTGAACACGGTGTCGCCGATGCGGTTGTAATCCACGCGGACGATGCCGTCCCAATCCGCGCCGAGCGGCACGGTGTATTGCGCGCCGAGGTTCAGCGTGTAGTCCGACACCAGCGGCGCCTTGGCGCCGATCACGACCGGATCGGGGAATTCCGTGATCTCGCTGTCGGTGTAGCCGAAGCCGGCGTTGACCATCAGATTGTCGGTCAGCCGCGCGTTGAGCTCCAGATCGAAGCCCTGGAATTCCACCTCGTCGATATTGCCCAGGTTCTGCGTCGAGTTCGCCGCGAGGAAGACGAAATAATACGTACCCTGCGCGCGGGTGTGATAGGCGCTCGCGCTGAAATTGGCGCGCCCGCCGAGGAACGTGCTCTTCAGCCCGATCTCGAAGGTGTCCGCGGTTTCCTGGTCGAACAGATCGCCGACGCCGAAGAAGCCGTTGGCCGCGGCCGTCGCGCCGACGCCGGTCTGGTTGAAGCCGCCGCTGCGGAAGCCGCGGCTGTAGCTGCCATAGACGTTGAGATCGTCGCTCACTTCGTAGCGCAAAATGACCTGCGGCTGCCAATCGTCCCAGGTCTCTTCACGCACCTGGCCGGTGGTCGCTGCGATGGCTTGGCGGCCGGTGACGGGATTGGCGTCGAGGAATTCCTGCGGCGTCTCGGTGGTGTTCTCCCGCTTGTCGCGGTCGTAGCGGACGTTGAGCGAGAGTTCGAGTTGCTCGGTGAGGCTCGTCGAGGTTGCCAGATAGGCCGCCCAGGCGAATTGCTCCTGCGAGTCCGCGAGGAAGCTGATCTGCGCACGCGGATCGAACGACACCGTGCCGAATTGCGGGTTCGGCGTGCGGAAGATCGGCAGCACGCCCTCGTCGGCGGCGTCGAACATGTTCCCGGTGGAGATGAAGCGGTCGGTTGAGAAGAATTGCGCACCCGCGATCCAGCGGAAACGTCGTTCCGACGGCGAGGTGAAGCGGAATTCCTGGGTCACGGTGTCGACGTCGAGGAATTGGCTCTGGTTGAAGTCGAACCCAACGCGGCTCGCGCCGAACGGATCGAACGGATAGCCGTCCCCGGTCAGGATCTCCTCGACGCTGTTGTATCCTGTGATCGAGGTGAACGTCCCGTAGTCGGTTTCGTAGGTGAGCTTCAAAGCGGCGTCGTAGATGTCGCGCTCATTCGTGCCGGAATTGTTGAGGTTGATTTCGCGATCCGTGTAGTTCGGATTGTTGAAGTTCGGGTCGCCGAAATCCGGCACGACATAATAGAGCGCGCGCGTATCGAGGATGTCGGCCGCGAAGCGCAGGTCGACTGCGAAATTCGCAGTGGGCTCGTAGAGGAAGGAGAGCCGTGCGTTCAGGTTCTCCACCGGATCGACGTCGCGGGCGGCCGAGGCGTCGGTCGTATTGACGTTCTCCAGGTGCCCTTCGGTGTCGAAATAGGAGAGCGCGCCGCGCATCCAGAAATTCTCGGCGAGCGGCGCAGTGAACGCGCCCTGCAGCTCGTAGCCGGGGCCGGACTCGTACCCGGCGCTGAACCGGCCCTCGAATTCGTTGGTCGGGCGCTGCGTGGTGATCAGGATCGCGCCGCCGATGGCGTTGCGCCCGTAGAGCGCCCCTTGCGGACCCTTCACGACTTCGATCTGCGCGATGTCGATCAGTTCCTGGTTGAACTGCGCCGGCTGCGTCATCGGCACGCCGTCGACCACGATCGCCGCGGACGGCTCGGAATTGCGCGCCTGCGAGATGCCGCGGATGACGAGGAAGCTTGTGCCGGCGTTCTGCGTCTCCACGAAGGTGACGTTAGGCACCTGGGCGATGAAGTCGGCAGGGCGCTCAATGCCGCGCGCTTCGATCGCGGCGGCGTTGAACGCGGTGACCTGCGCCGGGACGTCCTGCAGCTCTTCCGAGCGCTGACGCGCGGTGACCACGATGGTGTCGGACTCGGTTGCGGCGTCCTCCATGGACTGCGCCTGCGCGATGGTCGGCGCCGCCAACGCCGCCAGCGCCGAGACGCCGACGAGCCCGAGAATTCCTCTGAACGATGCGGCCATGAGTTCCTCCCCTCGCACGCGCCCTCCGCGCGCGCCGCGACCCGGTCAGGGACGCGCGCGCTCGGCCGATAGCCGGAGCGCACGACGCCTCTCTGCCAGGTTATGGTTTCCAGCCTATTTATTCGAAATACGAAGTCAAGTTCGATATTCGAAAAAAAGTGAACCCGTCAGCGCGTGCGCCAGATAGGGGCTCTTGAGCAACGCGGCCTGGATGTCGCGCGCCGCCTGGCGCAAGAGCGGCGCCCGGGCGGCGGCGAGGTCGGACCGCGAAATCCGCGCCGTCGTGGTCGAGCAATTGATCGCGCAGGTGACGCGGCGATCCTTGTCGAACACCGGCGCGGCGACCGAGACGATGCCGAAATCCAGCTCGTCCTGCGCCGAGGCGAAGCCGTTGGCGCGGGTCTCCGCGAGGCAGGCGCGCAGCGCGGCTGGATCGACGATCGTGTGCGGCGTGAACCGCGTCAGCGCGGCGCTGCGCAGATAGGTTTCTATCGCGTCCTCCGGCTGGAACGCGAGCAGCACCTTGCCGAGGGAGGTGGCGTGGATCGGAAACCGCGTGCCGACATTGGCGCTCAGCCGGATCGGCCGGGTGGTGGAGACGTGCGCGACATAGAGGATGTCGTGCCCCGACAGCACCGCCATCGAGGAGGAATCGCCGGTCTCGTCGCGCAGATATTGCAGCGCCGGCAGCGCAACCGTCTCCAGATTCATCGACGACATGAACGCCGAGCCGAACACCAGCACTTCGGGCCGCAGCAGGAAGCGGCGTCCATGCTTGGCCACATACCCGAGCTGCACGAGCGTGTTCAGGCATCGCCGCGCAACGGCCGGGCTGAGGTCGGTGACCGCCGCCACTTCGCTCAGCGACATCTCCGGCCGATTTTGATCGAACGCGCGCAGCACGGCGAGGCCGCGCTCCAGCGTGGAGAGGAATTCGGGGTCCTTGTCCGCTTTTGCCGACGCATCCATGAGCCGTCCGCCGCCGGCCTGAGGGCGCGCCGCGGGTGCGGCCGCATCAGCCGGCTTACTCAGCGGCGCTGATTTGGCGTGGCGCGTCAAGAATGTCGTCATTGTGTTCGCCAAGGACGGGCGGAGGACGCACGCTTGTCGCGCGCGCGCCGTCGAAGCTGAGCGGGGAGCGGATGGTGCGGAAGGCCCCCATTTGCGGATGCTCAGCCTCCACCGCGATCTTCAAGTGTTTGGCCTGTGCGCTGTCGAGCACGTCAGCGGGTGTGTTGACGGGCGAATGCGGCACTTCCAGGCGCCGCAATGTCTCGCACCAGTCGGCCAGCGGCCTCTGTTTGAAGATCGGCGCGAGATGCGCGCGCACGTCTTCGTAGTGCGCGATGCGGGCCGCGCGATCGGCGAATTCCGGCCGGTTGAGCATGTCCGGCTGACCGACCGCTTGCGCGAGATTCTCCCAGAATTTCGGCGGCGAGGACATGTGCAGCGCGATCCAGGCGCCGTCGGCGCATTCAAACACGTAGGATTGCGAGACGTGGGGCCGGCTGAACGGCCCCATCTCTTCGCCCGCGGAGAGGAAGTGCGTGAAATCGTCGAGGTTGAAATGGCACATCGCCTCGAACATCGACGTCTCGACGAGACGCCCGCGGCCGGTGCTGGCGCGCTCATGCAGGGCGCCGAGCACGCCGAGCGCGCCATAGAAGCCCGTGATCGCGTCCGCGATGGCGGGGCCCACCACGCGCGGGTTCTTCGGATTGAGCAGAAGGCGTAGAAACCCGCCCGCCGCCTGTGCGACCGTATCGAAAGCGGGACGATCGCGGTCCGGCCCGTCGCCGCCGAAGCCCGAGATCGAACAATAGACGAGCGCCGGATTGACCGCCTGCAGCCGCTTGGCGCCGACACTGAGTTTTTCAGCCACGCCGGGGCGGAAGTTCTGGATGAAGACGTCCGCGCGCGCGACGAGCGCGTCGAGTTGGGCCAGATCCGCAGGTTTGCGCGTGTCGAGCGTGACCGAGCGCTTGTTGCGGTTGTAGGTCTGGAAATGCGGGCTGTAGAGGCCGCCTTTAAACGCGCGGAAGGGGTCCCCTGAGCCGGGCTGCTCGATCTTGATCACGTCTGCGCCCATGTCGGCCAGCAGCATGCCGGCGGCCGGCCCGGTGATGAACGTGCCCATCTCCAGGACCGTGATGTCTTTGAGCACGTTGGCCATGGAGCCTTCCAGGGTTCGGGCGGGCGACGCTTTGGGATCCGCCCGCGGGTGCTGTACTTTAACCCGACGCCGTCGCGGACGGCGCTCCGCCGATCCGGCGGCGCGGATGTGCGGCGCGGAGCAGATCGGCTTCGCCTTGACCATCTTATAGAAAATTCGCATAACGAAGACAACTTCGAAATTCGAAAATCTGCGCTGTCGGTCATGAAGGCGTGGAGCGGTCGGGGTCCCGGCGACGAGGGTCGGCGTCGCACATGTCACGATCATGGCCGAGAATCCGGTCCCAGGGAGGGCGCCCATGCGCATCGGCAAGCAGGATCAGCCCTTCAGCGCCATTTCGACGTCGGACGCCGCGCGCATCGTCGTGCGCGGCAAGGATCTCTGCGCCGACGTGATCGGAAAAACCGACTTCACCTCGTACTTCTGGTTTCTCGTCACCGGCCGGGAGCCGAGCGCGACGCAGAAATTCTTCGCCGACGCCGTGCTCACCGCGATCGCCGAACACGGGCTTGTGCCCAGCGTCGTGGCCGCGCGCATGACCATCGCCGCCGCGCCGGAAGCGTTTCAAGGCGCGGTGGCGGCCGGGCTGTCGGGCTGCGGCTCGGTGGTCCTGGGCAGCGCCGAGGCGGCCGGCCAATTCCTCGCCCAATGCCTCGCCGACGCCAAATCCCGCGCGGTCCCCGACGCCGAGGCGGCGAATGCGGCGGCGGCGGCGCTGCGCGCGGAGAAGAAGGCGATCCCTGGCTTTGGCCACCCGCTTCACGACCAGGGCGATCCGCGGGCGAACCTCTTGCTCAAGCTGGCCGAGGAGAAGGGCGTCGTCGGCCCGCATATTGGCATGCTTTACGCCGTGCGCGATGCATTGCCGGCCGCGCTCGGACGCGCCCTGCCGATCAATGTGAACGGCGCAATCCCCGCGGTGATGCTCGACGTCGGCTTCCCGCTGGCCGCGCTCAAGGGCGTCTCGCTGCTGGCGCGCACTGCAAGTCTGATCGGGCACCTGCAGGAGGAAAGCGAACGGCCGATCGGATTCATCCTGTCCGGCGCCGCGGCGGCTGCTATCTCGTATGACGGACCTGAATCCTGAACGCCCGAACGGGAGGACGAACATGCTGCTGCCGACGTCGCTGGTCGGATCCTATCCGCAACCGGACTGGCTGATCGACCGCGAAAGCCTCGCCAAGCGCTTCCCGCCGCGCGTGCGGGCGCGCGAGCTGTGGCGCGTGGCGCCGGACTGGCTCGAACAGGCGCAGGACGATGCGACGCTGCTGGCGATCCGCGATCAGGAGCGCGCCGGGCTCGACATCATCACCGACGGCGAGATGCGCCGCGAAAGCTATTCCAACCGCTTCGCCAATGCGCTCGACGGCATCGATCTCGATAATCCCGGCACCGCGCTCGATCGCTCGGGTCATCCCAATCCAGTGCCGCGCGTCGTCGGCAAGATCCGGCGCCGGCACGCGGTGGAGACGCGCGATGTCGCGTTCCTGCGCGCCAACACCGACCGCAAGATCAAGATCACTGCGCCCGGCCCATTCACGATGGCGCAGCAGGCGCAGAACGATTTCTACGCCAGCGAACGCGAGATGGCGCTCGACTACGCCGCGGCTGTCAACGCAGAGATCAAGGATCTCTTCGCCGCCGGCGCCGATTATGTGCAGATCGACGAACCGTATATGCAGGCGCGCCCGGACAAGGCGCGCGAGTACGGCCTGGAGGCGCTGAACGCCGCGCTCGACGGCGTGAAGGGCGAAACCGCCGTGCACATCTGCTTCGGCTACGCCGCGATCATCCACGAGCGCCCGGCGGGCTATTCGTTCCTGCCGGAACTTGCGGGCGCCAATGTCGCGCAGATTTCGATCGAGACGGCGCAATCCAATCTTGACACGTCCGTGCTTGAAAGCCTGCGCGGCAAGAAGATCATCCTTGGCGTGATCGATCTCTCCACGAACGAGGTGGAGACGGCCGAGACGGTCGCTGCGCGCATCACCCGCGCGCTCGATCATGTCGACGCTGAGAACGTCATCGTCGCGCCCGATTGCGGGATGAAATACCTGCCGCGCGCGGTCGCGTTCGGGAAGATGAAGGCGATGGCGGATGGCGCGGCGATGGTCCGCGCGCGCCTGTAACCGCGGCGGTCGACTTGCCCGGCCGCGGGCCGGCTCGTACATCGAAGCGCACGCGCCGCCATAGCTCAGCTGGTAGAGCACCTGATTTGTAATCAGGGGGTCGGGGGTTCGAGTCCCTCTGGCGGCACCGCGTTGTTGCTCTTCGACACGCGGCGTGACTCGCGGCGACGGCGTCTGGCGCGTGAGCCTCTTGAAGGCATGACGGCTGTCACGTCCGGAAGGTGCTGCGCCGGGCAGGTTGGGCGGCAGCGGACGGGTCGCGTTCGCGGGCCGGTTCGTCTAAGACGGCTTAACGGTAAGAGAAATCAACGGCGACCGCGGCCGAACGCGGCGGTTGCACGATCGGCTGTCACGGCTGCGCGCCCGGCAGCGCGTCTAGAAATGGGGCGTCGCCATGAGCTTCTGGGATGGGCTGTTCAGCGTGCTGTTCGGGCGGCGCGCACAGACGGGACCGAAGCCGGACAAGCCCAGCGCCCCGCCGCCGGCGCCGCCGCCTGCGCCGCCCCCGGCGAGCCCTCCGCCTGCTCCCCCGCCGGTGCCGCCGCCGCCAGTGTCGCCGCCGCCCGTAAGCCCGCCGCCGGCCAGTCCGCCTGCGCCGCCGCCGGTGAACCCACCGCCTCCGCCGCCGGCGAGCCCGCCGCCGCCCTTGTCGTCCGCGCCGCCGGCCGAATTCTCGCTGGACGGCCTGCGCGCCGCCGACGCTGCGAAATTGTCGCCGTCGCAGCTGGAAGCGCTCGCCGCCAGCTTGGGCGTGGAGCCTGCAGCGGTGCGCGCCGTGGTCCAGGTCGAGAGCGCGGGAGCGGGCTTCGCCAGCGACGGCAAGCCGCTCATTCTGTTTGAACCGGCGTGGTTCTCGGAGCTGACCGGGGGGCGCTTCGACGCCACCAATCCGAATGTTTCGAAGACCGTGGTTCGCTCAAGCGATCTCGGCCGCACCCAGGCCGAGCGTTGGGCCAAGGTTGCTGAAGCGTACGGGCTTGCGCCAGCCGAGGCCCTGGGCGCGACAAGCTTCGGCGCGTTCCAGACGCCGGGACGCTATTTCGCGCAATGCGGATACATGTCGGTGTTCGATTTCGCCGCCGACATCGCGCACTCGGAAGCGCGTCAGCTCGCGGCGTTCGAACGCTACTTGCGCGCGGAAGGTTTGACGGACGAATTGGAGCGCAAGGATTGGCCCGCGTTCGCCCGCGCCTATGAGGGCGAAGCGGGATCGGGCGTCTACGCGACCGCGCTCGCCAACGCTTACGCCGCGATCGTGCAGCGCGAACAGAGCGCGACCCTGATTGATCGCTTGGTCGCCGAGACGACGGCGCCGCTGAACGCCAGCGATTTCGCCGCCGCCGCGCAGCGCCTTGGCTGCGAACCGGCGGTGGTGCAGGCGGTCGTGCAGGTGGAAAGCGGACCGGCCGGCGCCTTCGGACCCGATGGACGCCCGATCATTCTTTATGAGCCGCACATCTTTTCGCGGCGCACCAGCCGGCGCTTCGACGCGTCGCATCCGAGCATTTCCTATCCGACGTGGGACAGGACGAAATATCCGCGCACGCAGGGCGAACGCTGGGATCAACTCAAGCAGGCGTTCGCGCTCGATCCTGAAAACGCGCTGGCGTCTGCGAGCTACGGGCTCTTCCAGATCATGGGCTTCAACCACCAGCTCTGCGGCTTCCCGAACGCGACGGCGTTCGTGACCGACATGGCGAAATCGCAGGTGCGCCAGCTGGCGGCGTTCGAAGCGTTCGTACGCTCGAACAATCTGGTCGACGAGATGCAGCGCAAGGATTGGGAAGGCTTCGCCCGCGGCTACAACGGCTCCGGCCAGGTGGAGCGCTATGGGCGCCTGCTGCGCGAAGCGTACGAGCGGCTGACGGCGACGAGCTGAAGCGGGGGCGGGCGATGGGGTTCTTCGATTGGCTGATGCGCGTGCTGTTCGGGTCCAAGCGCGGCGAAAAAGAGACGCGCAACGAAGCGCCGCCGTCGCCGCCGCCGCCCCCGCCAAGCGCGCCCCCGCCGCCCCCGCCGCCGGTCAGTCCGCCGCCGGCCAGTCCGCCGCCGCCCCCGCCGCCGGCGGGAAACTTCATCGACACTCTGGTGGCGCAATCGCGCGCAGGGCTCGTGCGCGCCGATTTCGAAGCCGCAGCCCAGCGGCTCAATTGCGAATGGCAGGCGGTGGCGGCCGTGGCGGAAGTGGAGTCCGGATCGCTCGGCGCCTTCGGGCCGGACGGACGCCCGATCATCCTCTACGAACCGCACATCTTTTCCCGCAACACGAGCAGGCGGTTCGACGGTTCGCACCCGCATCTGTCCTATCCGAACTTCGGCGCGCGGCCTTATCCGCGCACCCAAGCCGAACGCTGGGCGCAAGTGCGCGAAGCGTTCGCGCTGGACGAGGACGCCGCGCTCAAATCCGCGAGCTACGGCAAATTCCAGATCCTCGGGCAGAACTTCGCCGTGTGCGGCTTCGCCAGCCCGCGCGCGTTCGCGTCGGCGATGGCGGAATCGGAAGCCGGCCAGCTGCGCGCGTTCGAAGGCTTCGTACGCGGCAACCGACTGGACAACGCGCTGCGCGCGCTTGACTGGCGCGCCTTCGCGCGCGGCTATAACGGTCCCGCCTACGAACAGACGCGCTACCACATCAAGATGGAGGAGGCGTACAACCGGCTGAAGGCGGCGGGGGCGTAGCGCCTGCTTGCGCGGGGGCGTGGTTCGCCCCTACATGCGCCGCTTCATGGCCCGCTACCTGATCACCTCCGCGCTGCCCTACATCAACGGCGTCAAGCATCTCGGCAATCTGGCCGGCTCGATGCTGCCCGCGGATGTGCACGCGCGGTTCCGGCGCATGCAGGGCCATGAGGTGCTGTTCATCTGCGCGACGGACGAGCACGGCACGCCGGCCGAACTCGCCGCCGCGGAAGCGGGCCAGGATGTGCGCGCCTATTGCGACGAGCAACACGAGATCCAGAGGCGCGCCGGCGAAGGCTTCCGGTTGTCGTTCGACTGGTTCGGGCGCTCGTCCAATCCGCCCAACCACCGCCTCACGCAGCATTTCGGCGAGGTGCTGGAGAAGAACGGACTGATCGAAGAACGCGTGTCGCAACAGATCTATTCGATCGACGACAAGCGTTTCCTGCCGGATCGCTACGTGGAAGGGACCTGCCCGGTGTGCGGCTTCGAGCGCGCCCGCGGCGATCAATGCGACAATTGCGGATCGCTGCTCGATCCGATCGATCTGATCAACCCGCGCTCGAAGATTTCAGGCTCGACCAATGTCGAGGCGCGCGACACCGCCCATCTCTTCCTGTTGCAGCCGAAAATGCAGGCGCGCGTGCGCGCGTGGGTGGATCAATCCACGGACTGGCCGCACCTGGCGCGCTCGATCGCTTATAAATGGCTGGACGAAGGCCTGATCGATCGCTCGATCACGCGCGATCTTGCGTGGGGCGTGAAGGTCGCCAGGGACGGCAAGCCGCGGCCTGGCTTCGAGAACAAGGTGTTCTACGTCTGGTTCGATGCGCCGATCGAATACATCGGCGCAACGGTGGAATGGTCTGAAGCGACGGGCGCGAATTGGGAGCGCTGGTGGCGCACCGACAAGGGCGCAGACGACGTCACCTATGTCGAGTTCATGGGCAAGGATAATGTCGCCTTCCACACGGTGAGCTTTCCGGTGACGATCATGGGCTCGGGCGAGCCGTGGAAGCTCGTGGATCGCCTGAAGGCGTTCAACTGGGTGACGTGGTACGGCGGCAAGTTCTCCACGTCGGAGAAGCGCGGCATCTTCATGGATCAGGCGCTCGCGCTTCTGCCGAGCGATCTCTGGCGCTGGTACTTGATGGCGAATGCGCCGGAGACGGCGGACGCGCCGTTTACGCTGGAGCATTTCCAGCAGACGGTGAACGCCGATCTCGCCAACGTGTTCGGCAATTTCGTGAACCGCATCACGCGGTTCGCCGCGGCCCGGTTTGACTCCAAGGTCCCGGCCGAGGGAGAGCCGGGCGAGCTGGAAGCGAAGCTTGCTGTTGAGCTCAGCGAACGCATCGCCGCGCTCACCGCGCACCACGAGGCGATGGAGTTCCGCAAAGCCGCGGCCGAGACGCGCGCGCTCTGGGCGATGGGCAACGAATATCTGCAGGTCGCAGCGCCATGGACCGCGATCAAGACCGATGCTGCTGCGGCGGCGGTTGGGGTACGCACGGGGCTCAATCTCTGTGCGGTGTTCGCCATCCTCGCCATGCCGTTCATCCCGGATGCGGCGAGCGCGGTGCTCGATGCGCTTGGAATCCCGAAGGAGAACCGCGCTTGGCCGAACGCGGACGATGGCGGGCTCCTCGACGCCATCCCGCGCGGCTGCGCGTTCACGCCGCCGGACGTGCTGTTCAAGAAGGTCGAAGACGAGCAGATTGCGGAGTGGAGCGCGCGCTTCGGCGGCGGGGCCTAGCCATTGATCAGCTTGCATTCCCTCATTCCGGGCGAGCGAAGCGAGACCCGGAACCCAGCGGACTTCAGCGCGTCGCGTTCGCCTCTGGGTTCGGGCTCTTCGCGTTGCTGCGCAACGCTGCGGCCGGAATGAGGGAGGACGGAATGCAGGCCCACATCCTTACTCATCGCGACGCGCCGGCGATGCGCGCGTTTCGCCTGCGCGGCTTGCGCGAGCATCCGCTCGATTTCGGCGCGGACCACGACGAGGAGGCGGCGTGGACGCTGGAGGAGTGGACCGCGCGGATGATGACGTCCTTGGCGTTCGGCGTGGAGAACGACCAAGGCGTGCTCATCGCGATCGCGACGCTGCGGATTCCCGATCGCGTGAAGTTGAAGCACAATGGCTGGATCAACGCGATGTATGTGGCGGCGGAGGCGCGCGGGTCCGGCGCAGGCGATCTGATCCTGGACGCGATCGAGGCCGAGGCGCGCGCGCGGGGCGTGACGATCCTCAAGCTCAACGCCCGTGAGAGCAATGTCCGCGCGACGTCGTTCTACCGGCGTCACGGGTTCGAGACCTTCGGCGTGGAGCCCGACGCGCTGATCATCGACGGCGTGCCCCACGCCGCGCTGGAGATGGCCAAGCGCCTCTAAGTCTCCGTTTTGATTATCCCGGGGCCGATGGTAGCGTCCGCGCCGACCGCAACGCAGCGAGGGGCAGCGGCATGGACGCGTTGAATACACTCGGGGATTTCTTCAACCCCATCCTGAATTATTTCCAGAACGGCTTCGACGCGGTGAACGCCTGGCAGGGCATCGTGGTCGCGATTTTGGCCGTCATCGTCATGCGGCGGTGGGGGCAATTGCTGCTGGTGACGTTCGTGGCCGCGCTGGTCTACCTGCTGGTGGAGCATTTCTGGCCGATCGTTACGCAGGGCGCCGAGCTGCGGCTGCCCTACGTCACCGAGCCGCAATTCTGGCATCGGCTGGGCGCGGTCTATGCCGGGCTTCTGATCATCATCGCGATGTTCTTCGCGGTGAAGCGTGTGATTCTCGGCTTCCGCGGCGCGCCTGCGGGAGAAGCGAAGAAATAGAATGCAGGTTGCGCTTGAGCCGCTTGCCTGGGCCGCGCGCGCCACGCTCGACAATCTCTTCCAGCTCTACGTTCACGATTTCTCGGAATTGTGGATCGGCGAGCCGCGCGCCGAACTCGGCGAAGACGGCCTGTTCGAACGCGACAGCAGTCTTGCCGATTACTGGACCGAGCCGAACGAAGCGCTGCTGATCCGCGCGGACGGCTTCATCGCCGGCTTCGCGCTTGTGAACCGTCACGCGCATTCCGGCCTGCCGCTGGATTACAGCGTCGCCGAGTTTTTCGTGGTGCGGAAACATCGCCGCGCCGGCGTCGGGAGCGCAGCGGCGGCGCTGCTGTTCGCCGCGCGCCCCGGCTTCTGGGAGGCGGCCGTCACGGAGAAGAACGTGGCGGCCGGGCGCTTCTGGCGCGCCGCGATCGAGGGCGCCGGTGCGCGCGACATCGAGATCGTGCAGGGCGACGGCGAACGCTGGCGCGGCCCGATCTTCCGCTTTCGGATATAAGAGCGGGCTTCAGCGCGGCAGCCTTCGCTGCGCGGCGCTCCCTAAAGTCCTTTGAGCGCGAACGCGCGCCCGGAACCGGACTTGAGATAGCGTTCGAAGGCGATGGCTTTTTTTGGTCGCTCTGAAAGCCGATCACGGTCTTGATCTTCCACGGTCGGAATTTGGCTGTGTGCGAAACGGCGCCTGAATTGTGCTTTGCAAGGCGCGCTGCATAATCGTCGGCTATGCCAACGTAGTGATGTTTCTCTCCCGCCTCGCTTTCAAGGATGTAGACCCAACGCATAGCGCGACGTCTCCTGCGCTTACAGTCGGAAGCGGCTGGCTAGCCGAGCCGAAGCTGAGCGCGCCTCAGGCGCCCGCTTTCGCCCTTCGGGCTTCAGCGCGGCAGCCTTCGCTTCGCTTCGCTCAGCGAAGGCTGGTGGACAGGGCTGGATTCGAACCAGCGTAGGCTCTCGCCGGCAGATTTACAGTCTGCTGCCATTAACCACTCGGCCACCTGTCCATTTTGGCGACCAGCCTTTCCGGCGCTGCAGAGGCTCTATAAGAACCCCGGCCGAAACGGAGCGCGTCATATAGCCAGACCCCACCCCCCGCTCAATAGAGACGACGACCACGGGCCGACCTGGGTCTGGGGCGTCCACGCGGCGCTGGCCGTGCTGGCCAACCCGCGCCGCCGGATCGAACGCGTCGTCGCCACCCGCAACGCCGCCGCCCGGCTTCCCGAGGGAGTCGACGCGCAGATCCATGATCCCGACGCGATCGACCGGATGCTGCCGCCGGGCGCGGTGCACCAGGGGCTGGCGCTCCGGGCCTGGCCGCTGGAGCCGCTCGATCTCGACGCGGCCTGCGCGCCTGCGGATGCGCGCCCCGTCGTCGTGCTCGACGCGATCACCGATCCGCACAATGTCGGCGCAATCTTTCGCTCCGCGGCGGCGTTCGGCGCGCGCGCGATGATCCTTCAGGACCGCAAGGCGCCGCCGCTCACAGGAACCCTCGCCAAGAGCGCGGCCGGCGCCATCGAATTGGTGCCCGAAGTGCGGGTGGTGAACGTGGCCCGCACGCTCGAACGGCTCGATGGGCTGGGGTATCTGACGGTGGGGCTGACGGGCGAGACGGAGACGACTCTGGCCGAGGCGCTCGCCGATCCGCGGCCCGTGGCGCTGGCGCTGGGCGCGGAAGGCAAGGGCCTGCGCCCCGGCGTGCTCGACGCCTGCGCGCGGGCGGCGCGCATCCCGATCGAAGCGGCGATGGACAGCCTCAACGTCTCCAACGCCGCCGCCATCGCGCTCTATGCGGCCGCGCAGCGGCGGTGAGTTGCGCGCGGGGCGCCCGAGGCTCTAAAGAAGCCGCCCCAGCGCGCTCCAAGGTGCTCGCTCCACGGGGCGCTGAAGGCGCGGGTATAGCTCAATGGTAGAGCTCTAGTCTTCCAAACTAGTGACACGGGTTCGATTCCCGTTACCCGCTCCATTTGGCCCGGCCCGCTTGCGACATTTGCTTGACTGCCGCGGCGGCGAGGATAAAGAGCGCGCTTTCAACCTCTTCCCAGCGCCGCTGACCGCCGCTGGCGACGCGCGCCTCCAGTGAATGACCGACGATGGCCAAGGAAAAGTTTGCTCGGACGAAGCCGCACTGCAACATCGGGACGATCGGGCACGTCGATCACGGCAAGACGACTCTGACGGCTGCGATCACGATGGTTTTGGCGAAGTCCGGGGGCGCGACGGCGAAG
>WGOB01000042.1 GCA_016124255.1 Alphaproteobacteria bacterium
CGTCCACCGCCCCTTGCCGCAGGACGATCCAAAGCAGCGCAAGCCCGACATCGCCCTCGCCGGCGCAACGCTCAACTGGACCCCAAAAACCCAGCTCCGCGAAGGACTCCAGAAAACAATCGACTATTTCGACGCGTTCCTCGCCGAGATGGGAACGAGCAAGCGCTGATGCCCCAGCCCTACGCCATCATCTTCCCGTTTCTCGGCGCCGGCGTCGGCGGCAGCCATGTCGTCACCTTCCGCCTCGGCCGCGCGCTCGACGAATTTTTCGGCCTGAAGAGCCTCGTGCTTTGCGTGGAGGGCTCGAAGATCGCGGAGGAGGCGCGCCGCTACGGCCTTGACGTCGCCGCCCACGGCGAGCGCGCCGTTTCCCGCAACAACCCGTTCTACGACCTCACCAAGGTCGCCCACCGCGTGGCGCTCCTGAAGCGCTACGGCGATCGCGATACGATCGTCCACGCCAACGACATCGAGACCACCCAATCCTGGGGTCCGTGCGCAAAGCTCGCCGGCATGAAGCTCGTCTACCAGCACCAGAGCCTGAACCGCGACGCCCTCCCGAACCGCATCGCGCTCGCCTTCCCCGACGCCTTCATCGCCGTCTCCGATCCGTGCCTCAACAATCTGCACTACGTCGATCAGACGAAGATCGTGAAGATTCTCTATTCCTACACCGTGAAGGGCGTCGACCGCACGATCGCCCGCGCCAACGTCCTCGCCGACGCCGACGTCCCGCAGGATTCCATCCTGCTGGGCTTCGTCGGCAATTTCTGGAACCGGAAGCGCCCGCACTATTTCATCGACGTCGCCAAGGCGATCGCCCCGCACGAACCGCGCGCGCGCTTCCTCATGTTCGGCCGCGCCGGCGAGAACAGCGAAGACGATATGAAGGCCTACGCAGCCGAGCAGGGCGTCGCCGACCGCGTCGTCTTCATGGGCTTCCGCTCGCCGCCTGAAGAGAATGTCGCCGCGCTCGACGTGATGCTCGCCCCCGCGATCAACGAGCCCTTCGGCTTGACGCCGGTTGAATCGCTTCTTCTGGCCACGCCCTACGTCATCACCGCCGACGCCGGCCATCTCGAAAGCGGCGAACGCTGGAAAGGCGGACTTCTCGTTCCGAAAGACGCCCCGCCGGACGTGTTTGCACAAAGCGTGATGCGCATCATCCGCGGCGAAGTCTCGCCTGTTCTGTCGCCCGAGCGCCGCGCTGAAATCGCCCGCGAGCTTTCCCCTCGCGCCCAGGCCGACCAGGTCCTCGCCCTTTACCGGCGCCTCCGCCCCCGCGCCCCCGCCTTCGCGATCGGCGCCCACGCCGCCGCCTGACGCCGCCGCGCGGCGAGACCTTCACCGCTTTGCGCACAAGACGCTCCGAAGCGCAGACGTGCGCGCGCGATGGACAGATCCGGTGCGAACCGACGGCGATTGATCTGCGCAGAGCCGGCCGCCGCGTGGCGCACCCCGGACTTGTGTGTGCGCAAGGGCCCCCTTAAGGTTGCGCCAGGGGCTTGGCATGGTGGTGGACGGCGATTTTCTTGCGCCCGGCGTGACGCTGCACGGCGTCTATGTTCTGGAAAGCGTGCTCGGGCGGGGCGGATTCGGCGTGACCTATCTCGCCGTCGATCTGCAATCGAACACCCGCGTCGCAATCAAGGAATATTTCCCGGACTTCTGCGCGATGCGCATGGAGGATGGTCATGTCGCCCCGATCCGCGGGCGCGACGCGTTGTTCGCAAAGTTTCTGGCCGACTTCAAGAATGAGGCGCTTGCGCTATCGGGGTTCGATCACCCGAACATCGTCCCGGTCATCGCGCAATTCGAAGCCCTCAACACCGCTTACTTCGTGATGCCGTTCATCGAAGGCGAGAGCCTGGAAGACGCCACCGTGCGCCCGATCTCCACGCAAGCGGTGATGGCGGTAGCGGAAGGCTTGATCGAGGCGGTGAAGACGCTGCACGACCACGACATGCTGCACCGGGACATAAAGCCCGGAAACGTGCGGCTGGCGCGCCTCGACCAGCCTGGGCCCACGCGGCTGCCGGATTTGCCGTACGAAGCGCGGCTGCGGTTCGGTCGCCCGATTCTGCTCGACTTTGGCGCCGCGCGCACGATCCCGCGCGACGGCCGCAGTCTCACAGGAATCGCGACCCCCCATTACGGCGCGCCCGAGCAGTTGACGGAGCGGGGAAAGCAGGACGTCAGAACCGACATCTACGGCCTGGGCGCGACGCTCTATTGCTGCCTCGCCGCCGAGCCGCCGCCGCGCGCCGACGAACGTCTGGCTCAGGATGCGCTTGCCCCTGCACGCCAACGCTTCGCAGACATCGCCCCGCCGAACTTCCTCACCGCCATCGACCGGGCGCTGCAATTGCGCCCGCAGCACAGGCCCCAGACGATCCGCGAATTCCGGAGCGAACTCTTCGCCGATCTCGGCGTGGTGGAATGGACTGCGCCGGGACAAACGTTTTCCGACGTCGGCATCTACGGGCGCCCAAGCCAGGTTGCGCCTTCCTCGACGGTGTCGCAGCCATCGCAGCGGCGCGGCGCCGGGGGCGCGATCGTCGCGGCGATCGTCGGGGCCGCGTTGATCGGCGCCGGCGCGTTCTGGTGGCTCACCCAGCCGGGCGGCAGCGTAACCGCGCGCCAGGCAGGCCTGCAGGTTGACCTGATCCTCAATCAGATGGCTTTGGCCGACACGACGCCGGCGCAGATCGCGAACCTGCAAGTATTTCTGGATGACGCCGCCAAGCACAACGTCGCGATCGATGCCGCGGATTATCGCGATCGAATTTCGGATTTGCAGCGGAGCGCGCGGCAAAATTATGAGAACGGGCTGAGCGCGCTGCGCCAGATACATTCGTTTGCACGCGCGAATCCGGCTGAGTTTGAAGCTATTATGACGCGCCTGGAGCAGCGCGCCCGCGCCGAGGCGCGCCCAAAGACAGCGCGCCGGCTGAGCGCTCTGCGGACGCTGATCCAGAACTCCAGAAACGGCGTTGACGAGCGCGCGTTTTCGTCGTTTTGGGAGGAGGAGGTTTCTGATCTGTCAGATTAGAGTCATCGGGCAGGTGGGAGGGGGACTGCATGAAGTCGATGGTGATCGCGGCGCTCACGGCGCTGCTTGTGCTGTGTCCTGCGCCGGCCTCGGCCGGCCCGTGCGACGCGCTGGCGAACAATCCAGAGCAAGCCTCGGGGATCAGTTTTGGCGGCGACGCGGTCGTGTCCACCGTGACTGGGGCGATCCTGGGCGCCGCCCTCGGGGCGGTGATCGGCAACAACACCGGCAGCGGCGACGCCCGCCGCGGCGCCGTGACGGGCGCGGTCGTCGGCGCTGGCGCGGGCTTTCTGCTTGGACAAGTGGCCGCGCAGCGCCGCCAGGCGTTTCAATCGCAATCCGCCTATCTCGATTGCGAAATCGAAGCCTCCACGCAGCTCCTGGCGCAGCGGGACGCCGAAGTCCTCGCCGCCCAGCAGCAATTGGAGATATCGCAGCGCGAGGTCGCGGAGATGCAAGCCCGCATCCAGGCCGACACCGCCACGCGCAACGAGATTCGCGCGCTGCGCAATCGCCTCAACGCCGAAGTCCGCGGGATCGATCAGCAGATCGCGAATTGCCAGCGCGAAATGGACTACATGCAGCACGTCAGCGAATTGCCGCCTGAAGGCGGCGACGCTCAGACGCTTCAAGTCCAGCGCCAACAGCTGGCCGCGCGCCGGGCTGAATTGCAGACTCGTTTCGACGAGCTCAATCGGGTCAAACAGGAAACCCAGATGGCGTCAAACTCGCTTCGCAACCGGAGGGGTTAGGCCATGGCCCTGCATAGGGCGGCGGCCGCCTTGGCGTGCGCGATCGTCGCGTCGTGCGCCACCGGGCCGGTCAACACCGCCAATCCGTCCACCGGCGACCTCCTGTTTCGCTGGGGAGACCTGAACGCTTATCTGGACCAGCGCCGCGCGTATCTGGAAACCATCCGTGCTGACTTGCGCGAAACCAACGCACTGTTGGCGCGGCAACTTGAGGCGCTTGCCGCAGTGCAGGAGCAGATGGACACGCTCCACGGGGCGCGCCGCGCGCGCGCGGCGGAGGTGGCGGCTCTGGAGCAGGAAGTCCAGCGCTTGGAGCAGCAGGCGATCGGGGCGCGGACGCAATTGACCGACCTCGAGCGCCGGCGCAACGCGCTGGAGCAGCGCCGGGTGAACGGCCAAGGCGAGACCGCCGCCGACGCCGCGCAGCTGCGCACGCTGCAGCAGCAGATCAGCCAGCTCAGAGCAGAGATTGGTGTGTTCGAGCGGGGAATTCAGAATACCCACGCTGCGCAACAGCGCGCGCTCTTGAGTGCGGAATAGGGAGGGCCAAGGCGGGGGTATGAGCGGCATGAGACGGGACGGTGCGAAAATGCTGAGCGGTTTGGTCCTCCGGCATGCGATCGGTTTGATCGCGTTGTACATGATGGCGTTGATCGCCCCGTCTTTCGCGTTCGCCTCGCCGGCGGATTACGTGGTCCGCGTCACGGTGCGCGACGAAGCCGGCGCCTACGACGTCTCGGGCGTGCTTGTCGCTCAGGGTCGCGTCGCCACGGCCGCGCGCGCGCTCGGGGGAGCGGACGCTGAGGCGCTAACAGTGACCTACCTGTCCGGCGGTGCGCCGATTCGGGTCGCCCGAATTCAGCGTGACGGCGATGTCGCTCTCCTGTCCTTTGCGGATCCCGGCGTTGGGCGCCCCCCGGCGATCGCGGTGACTGCCGCGCAGACCAATGAGGCCGTCATCGCGGCTTGGGCGACATCCGCCGGCGTCGGCGGCGGCCGCTACGTGCTCACCTGGAGCGAACCGCCGTCATTCGGTGAGCCGATCAGAGGCGCCGCGGTCGGCGGCGCTATCCTCAATTCCTGCAGCCAAGTCATTGGGCTCATCCTGCCTGGCCGCGCGTCGACGGCGGCCGAGATTCGTCGCGCGGCCGCGCCGAACAGCGCAGGTCTGTCCACTATCGGCCTTGCGGGCGAAGCGCTGCAGGAAGTGCTGCGCGGCCTCGGCGCGCCGCTCGCGCCGGCGCCGGTCCCGTGCGAAAGCCCGGCCCCGCCAGGCGAAACCGTCGCGGAACTTGCGGTGGCTGAGGCGCAGGCGCAGGCGGAGGTTCAACGCCTTCAGCAGGCGCTCGCCCGCGCTGAGCGCCAGCGCACGAATGAAGTTGGCCGCATTCGCGAAGAACTGACCCAGGCGACGACGCGTCTTGAGGAAACCTCCGCCCAGCTGGAAGAGGCCGAAGACCAGGCGCTCGGCGCCCAGGCGCAGGCCCAGCAAGCGACGCAGCAGACGGCGGTGGTCTCCACCGAGAACGCCAAGATCAGGACCTACGCGCGTTATGGCGCGCTCGGCGCGGCCGCTCTTCTTCTGGTGCTCGCCGGCGTGGCAGGCTTCCTGGTCTGGCGCGCGCGGCGTCGCTCGAAATCGCTCGAGCGCGATCTCGACTCGCTGGCCGAGCAGGATCGCGCCCGCGCCAACGCGCCCGATTGGGTGCTGACCGGAAAAGCCGGCCGCATGAAGCTGCGCGGCGCCCTGATGGCGGACGCCAAACGCGGCTCCATCGTCGGGCGCGGCAAGTCGGAAGCCGACGTGCTGATCGACGCCGAGCAGATTTCGCGCAAGCACGCACGGTTCTCGCTCCGCGACGGCGGCGTGTTCATCGAGGATTTGCGCTCGACCAACGGCACCAGCGTGAACGGCCGAAAGCTCGCCGCCGGCGAAGTCACTGAAGTGCGGGAGGGCGACAAGATCGACTTCGCCGACCAATCCTACGTGCTGCAGCGGGTCTGAGCATGAGGACGTCTCGCTTTATCCTTGCCGTTCTAAGCGCGCTGCTCACAACCGCAGCCCCGGCCCTGGCGGCGTACGGCTTCGCCTCCGACGCCCCCGGCGAGCCGTGGCATCGCAATCCGATCGTCTGGCTGGTCGGCGCCGTGATCGTCGGTCTGCTGATCGCCAACCTCGTCTTCATGTCGCGCCGGCGCCCGCCGGAGCCGCCCCCGCCGCCCGCGCCGCAGCAGGCTGGTCGCCGCCCTATCGTCTGGTCCGACCCGTCCGGCGGCGGATTGCGCGGCGCGGTGCTGCACGGCTTCGACAGCCAGAACCGGAAGGTGCGCTTCGAGTTCAGCGCCGACGAATTGAAGAGCGGCGTGCTCGTCGGGCGCGGACGCGACGCGCGCGCCGTCCTCAACGACGAACGCGTCAACCGCGCGCACGCCATGCTTCGGCTTGTCGGCGATCATCTTGAGGTGCAGTCTCTGGGCGGCACCAATCCCACCTGGGTCAACGGCGTGCAATTGCAGGGGAAGCAGGCCGTCAACGCGCAGTTCGGAGACAAAGTGAAGTTCGGCCCGGTCGAGCTGTCGCTGTCGAAATTGTGAGCGGGATCGAGCGGGGTCGAGCAAAGGGAAGAGTGATGAGCGACAACAGAGATGGTCCCACGCGCCCGATGGGCGCCGCCGGATACGAGCCCGGCGTCGCCGATGGCGTAACGCGCCCCATGGGCGGCGCGACCCCGCCCGCCGGAGAAGGGCGCGCGCCCGCCGCCTCCAACCGCAACACGACCCAAGTCATCGGCGCCCAGCGCACGCCGGAGATGCAGGAGGAGTTCGATCCCATGCGGGATCCGGTCGTGGGCTGGCTGGTCGTCGTCGCCGGCGTCGGCCGGGGGACCCACCGCGCGTTGGGCTATGGCCAGAACACCGTCGGTCGCGGCGACGATGCGCGCGTGAAGCTGATCTACGGCGCCGCCGGCCTCAAGATCGGCGAAGGCGCGACGCAGATCATCAACGCCGCCTATGAGAAACACTACGACGGCTCCGTCTCGCGCAAGCACTTCATCATCTCTTACGATGAGCGCAGCCGGCGCTTCTTCATCGAGAAGTCGCCAGACAGCACCAACATGACCTACATCAAGGATGGCGGCAGCGAGGAGCCGATCATGGCCCCGCGCGAGCTGAAGCCGTTCGATCGCATTCAGGTTGGACGCTCGGAACTCCTGTTTGTGCCGCTCTGCCACCGCGGCGAAGGCGATAATCCAGGTTTCGACTGGAAGGACACCTGAGCGCTGTGGCCGACACGGACGATCAAGTCTTCGCCGCGTGGACCCAGGGACGTCGCGAACGTCAGGAAGACAATTGCGGCATGGCGGCGCTCGATCGTGACGCGCAGGCGCCCAATCTTCTTGTCGTCGCCGACGGCATGGGCGGGCAGGCGGCGGGCAACGTCGCCTCCGATGCGGCCGTCTCCGAGTTTATCCGCTCGGCGCGCGGCGCGGCCGACAACGCGCCTGGCGACCGCCTTCGTCTCGCGCTCAACCAGGCCAACGCCGAGCTCGCAAAGCGCGTCGCCGCCGATTCACGCCTGAAAGGCATGGGCACCACGCTGGCCGCCGCCGAGGTGCGCGACGGGCGCGTGCGGTGGATCTCAGTCGGGGATTCCCCGATGCTCCTGGTGCGCGGCGATGCGATCAGACGCATCAATCAGGATCACTCGCTCGCGGGCCTGTATGAAGAACAGGTCGCTCGCGGCGAGCTTTCACGCCAAGACGCGCAACGGCGCGGCGGGCGCAACGAGTTGCGCTCTGCGCTGATGGGCGATCCCCCGCCCACGTTGATCGACCTCCAGGGCGCCGACAACGGCCTCGCGCTGGAGCCGGGAGACATTCTCATCCTGGCGACGGACGGCGTGCTCACGCTCAGCCTGCAGAAGATCAAGTCGGTCGCGTTGCGCGCGCGCCGCTCCGCGCGCGCGATCGCGCAGGCGCTCGTGCGCGCCGTCGATGAAGCGAAGGCCGAGCACCAGGACAACGCCACCGTGCTTGTGTACGTGCACCCCGGTCGGGCCCGGTCGCCCGAGACGTTCCCTGCGATGACCTTGATCGCCGCCGTCGCCGGGGTCGCGGTCATCGCAATAGCAGTGTTCGCCTGGATGTTTCTTACCGAACCCAAGAACGGCGCTGCGCCGGCCCCCCCGCCGGCTGCGCAGGACGGGGCGGATTAGCTTCGGCGCATCTAGTTGCGTGAAGACAGCCGCAGCGGCGCGCCGAGGTCGCGCAGCCGACGCAGCATCTGAGCAAAGAATTCCTTGTCGGGCGCGTTGAACGCCGCACGCCGATAATAGGCGATGGCGCGGTCGCGATCTCGCGCCACGCCCTGACCATTTTCGTAGAGGTGCGCCAGGCGCCACAACGCCAGCGCCTCGTCGTCTTCCGCAGCCGATTCATAGAGCTCCACCGCCTTCGCAAGGTTTCGCGGAACGCCGCGGCCCTGTTCGTACAACTGGCCGAGCAGCGCCGCGGCTTCCTCAGAATCACCGTCGGCCGCGCGTTGGAGAAGTTCTGCGGCACGCGGGAGGTCGGCCACCCCGCCGCGCCCGTCGATCAACATGCGCGCCAGCCGGAATTGCGCGTCCTTGTCGCCGAGCCGCGCGGCTTTCTCGTACCATTTGCGCGCCTCGATGGCGTCGCGCGCAACCCCGAAGCCGACCTCGTTGATCATGCCGAAATAGAAAAGGCCCCAGGAATCGCCCAGCTTGGCCGCCTGGCGAAACCAATGGGCGCCCTTGGCGGAATCGCGCGGCACGCCGCGGCCGAATGCGTACATGACGCCCAGCCGCGCCATCGCGCCGGCGTCGCCGGCCTGCGCGGCGTTGCGCATCACCTCGTGTGCGCGCGCGCCGTTGCGCCGCACGCCGATGCCGTTGAGCAGCGACCAGCCGAAATGCATGCCCGCAAGCGTGTCGCCGGCGCCGGCGGCCTCCTCCAGCAGGCGCGCGGCGGATTGAAACGAAATCGAGGGGATGCGCCCCGCGTGGCGCAAGAGCGCGCGCAGCGTCTTGGCGCGGGCGCAATCGGTCGCCGCCGCTTCAGCGCTCAGCCGGTCAGCCCTGGCGCGGTCGCCCTCGACTCGTTTGGTGGCGACCAGCCAGGACAGCTCCGCCTTTGCACGCGGCGATGCCGGCGCCGCTTTTTCAAGCCAGCGCCCCGCCGCAGCTTCATCATGCGAGACGTCGGCCGCGCCAATGAGGTGGGCGAACCCGATCAAGGCCTGCGCATCCGACTGGCCCGAGCGCGCCGCGCGGCGAATCTGCGCGATGGAGACCGATTGAAGGGCCTTGTCCAGCAGCGGCGCGAGGTTCAGCACGCTCCAATCGCGCGGCGCAAGCGTCAGCGCGAGCGGCGGGTCGGGCGGCGTGAGCGGCGTTTCATCCTCGGCGCTGCGAACCGTCGGCGTGGCTTTGGTCGTGACCGGCGCCGGCCCGATCGGGTTGGCGTCCTTGCTGTCGGCGTGGCTGCGGACATCGGCGCTGCTCGAAAGCTGAAAGGCCTCTTTGTCCCGCTCGGCGCGTTCCTTTACGTCTGCGGCCGACTGGGCCGCGCGCGTTGCGTCTTTGCTGGTTTCCGGCGGCGGACGGCGCCGTTCCACCTCGTCGCGGATCACGTCGACCAGATTGCGCAGCTCTTGATCATCGGGCGCGCCGTCCCAGTCCATCAGGCGCGCGAAATGGTACTTGTCGAAGATGAGATCGAGCTCGTCGCTGTCGAAAGAGTCGATTCGGGCGAAGAGGAGCTTGCCCTTCTTGTGGCCGCGGCGCCACTCGGCCTTGGTGTAGTCGCTCCGCAGCGCGTTCCGGGACTGAATCCCCAGCACCAGGCAGCACTGGCTCAATTGCAGGCGGATTTCCTCATGATAGCCCACCGTGCTCGGCCGCTGGTCCTCGGTCGAGAAATAGGTTGAGATCTTCGCCGCCTTCAGCGCCTCGACGATCCGCTTTGCGATTTCCCGGTCTTTGCTTGAGTGTGAAACAAAAACGTCGCGCGCCTCGGGCGGGCGAACCAGGGAGTCTGGCTGGTCATCCATGCGCGCCCCACCAAGCCTTCTAGTATCCGGACAACGCCAGACTACCCGACAATAGATTGCATGGAAGCCGCCTCTGGGAAAGAATGGCCTGTGGCGGCTTCGACCAGCGGAGCAATGGGGTGACCAAGAGCGACAGGTTTGATCCGGGCGCCCTCCTCGGCGGGCGCTATATCGTGCGACGCGTGCTGGGGCAGGGCGGTTTCGGAATCACCTACGAAGCCGAGGGTCCGAACAAAGAGCGTCTCGCGATCAAGGAATATTTTCCCTCTGCATTCGCCGAGCGCTATCAGGACGGCAGCGTCGCGCCGAAGCGTGGGTGGTCTGAGGCTTTCAAAAAGCACCTTCGCGAGTTTCGCGCCGAGTCCGAGGCGCTTTCCGCCTTCGATCATCCCAACATCGTGACCGTCCTCTCGCGATTTGACGCCAACGGCACGTCCTACTTCGTCATGGACTACGTGGCCGGAGAAAGCCTCGCCGACACGCTGGCGCGGCTCGGCGCGTTGTCGACAGAGGCGGTGATGCTGATTGCAGAAAACCTTCTCGAGGGCGTGAAAGTCGTCCACGATCAGGGTCGCCTGCATCGCGACATAAAGCCGGGCAACATCATCCTTGCCCATGTCGATGCGCCGCGGCCCACGCGGCTGGATGTCAGCCGCGACATCAAGATGCGGTTCGGCAGGCCCGTGCTGATCGATTTCGGCGCCGTGCGGCATGTCGGCGCCGGAGGCCGCTCAATGACAGGAATTGTCACGCCCGGCTTCGGCGCTCCCGAGCAGTCCGTCGACCGCGGGCATCAGGATGTGCGCACCGATCTCTACGGCGTCGCGGCGACGCTCTATTCTTGTCTCGACGGCCAACCGCCGCCTCCGGCGCTCGAACGGAAGGAACGCGACACGCTGACGCCCGCGTCGCGTCGCTTCGCCGGCCGCGCGCCGGCCGCATTTCTCAGCACCATTGATCTGGCGCTGAGTTTGCGGCCGGACAAGCGGCCCAAGAATGTTCGCGCCTTTCGCGCCGCCTTGTTCGCGGATGCGCACTTGTTTGGGCAGGCTGCTCCCGCGCCATCGCCGTCTCCGTCGCCAACCCTGGCGCAGCCTGCGCCCGCTCCGCCCTATGCGCCGCCGCGCGCGGCGTCGCCCCCAAAGCCCATCGAGGCCGACGCCACGGGCTTCGCGCCCAAGAAGCTTCGGCGCGGCACGACAGAGACAGTGCAAGTAATCGTGCACCACCCGGGGGACGCCGGCGCGGTGGCGAAGGGGCGGCGCGACGGCGTCCGCGCGCGCAACGTCCAGCCGGGCGCATCGGTGTGCGTGTTGCTCGAAGTGCAGGGCGCGCATTGCGATACGGTTGTGCAGCGTCGCTCGTGGCGCGGCGGCGAGCCGATCGCGTTCGACTTCGCGGTCGAACCCGACATGGCCTCCGCAAAGGCCCATCTGCGCGCGCACGTGCTGGTGAATGACGCCGCGATCGGGGTCGTTGCATTCACCCGCGCCATTACGGACTCCGGCCGGTCCGAAGAGCCCGGCCGTGAACGCATCGCCCGCCATCGTCGGGTCTTCGTGTCATCGGCGCCAACCGAGCGCGATCTTGTCGAACCGATCTCCCTCGCATACCGCGCGATGGGCGTTGAGCCAGTATGGGACCGCGCCCGCTTTGCATTGGGCGGCGGATGGCCTGAGCAATTGCGCGCCGAACTTGAGCGCGCCGATCTCTTTCACTTGTGTTGGTCCAGCGCCAGCGCGGCGTCGCTGTGGGTCGAACGCGAGACCGAGCACGCGCTGCGCCTGAGCCAGAATGGCGCGCGACGCCCAGCCCTGCTGATGCAGATGCTTGAAGGTCCGCCCTGGCCGCGCCAGCCGCCGGGCCTGAACGGGCCGGACTTCGATGCGCTGAGCGCGCGCGCTTTCGCCGGGCTTGTCCGTTTGGACGAGTGAGCGGCCAGCAGCGGATCGCGATCGGCGGAACAAGACAAAGATGCCTGGATCAGCGCTACACGGAAAGCGCGGAGAGCGCGCGCCCAATCCGACCCGCATCGCATCCGCGCCACACTCCAGCGCATGAACGTCACACCGCCGCCCTTCGATCTCCGCGCCGCCTGGGACTGGGCGTGCGCGGCGGTGGAGCGCGTCGCGGCGCTGTTTGGCGATCCCGTGGCGCTGCGCGATGGGCGCGTCATCCGCAACGCCGATGCACGCCTGATGGTCGGATGGCTGCGCCCGCTTGAAGCGCTGCTGCGCCGGCTGCTGCTCCTGGAGGCTGCGCGCCGTCCCCCGCCGAAACCGCGCAAGCCTCTGGCCCCGCGCGAAACCGCCCGCCGAAGAGCGCCGATCGCTGCGCCGCCGCGGCGCGCATTTCGTGTTCTTCCGTGTACGAATCATCCGTCAGGAGGCGCCCGCAGGCCGCCGCGCAAGTGCGACCCCGAGGCGTTCATCGCGTCGCATCCGTTGGCGCATCGCTTCAACGCACTCGTTTGCGCCATTGCAAACCCCGACCCGCTGGTCGCGCGGCTTGCGCGCCGGCTCTACGCCGGCGATCCGCGCGCGCTCGCCCTGGCGCGGCTCAACCGCCGCGACATGCGCAGCGACGATCGCTGCGCCTTCGCCGCCGCCAGCGCCGCGGAATACGCCGTGGCGGACTTCCGCGACGCCCTCGACCGCGTCGCGTGCGCGTTCGCCGCGATCAATTCGAGCTGACCGAGAAAAAGAGCGTTCGAAAAAGCAAGGCCGACGCCGTCGGCGGCGTCGTCCTCGTGTCAGGCGATGTCGCGCTGGCGCGCGTGCGTGCGCGCGATGTCGATCAGATAGCGCCCGTACGCAGTGTCGCGATGTTCGAACGCCTGCCGCTCCACCTGCATCGCGTCGATATAGCCGCGATTAAGCGCGATCTCCTCCAGGCAAGCGACCTTCAGCCCCTGCCGGTGTTCGATCGTCCTGATGAACGCCGACGCCTCGTGCAGCGAATCATGCGTGCCGGTGTCGAGCCAGGCGAACCCGCGCCCGAACACCTGCACATTGAGCGCGCCGCGATCGAGATACATGCGGTTGATGTCGGTGATCTCCAGTTCCCCCCGCGACGAAGGTTTCACCGCGCGCGCGAACTCCACCACCTCTTCGTCGTAGAAATAGAGCCCCGTCACGGCGAAGTCCGACCGCGGCGCCGCCGGCTTTTCTTCCAGCGAAAGCGCCCGCCCGTCCGCGTCGATCTCGACCACCCCATACCGTTCAGGATCGACGACGCGATAGGCGAACACCGTTGCGCCCGATGTGCGCGCCGTCGCCGTCTGCAGCTGATCGGAGAGGTGCTGCCCGAAGAAGATGTTGTCGCCCAGCACCAGCGCCGAGCGCTGACCGCGCACGAAATCCGCGCCGATAAGAAACGCGTCCGCCAGCCCCCGCGGCCGCTCCTGCACCGCGTACTGGATCTCCAGCCCCCATTGCGAGCCGTCGCCAAGCGTCTCACGCAGAAGCGGCGTGTCGCGCGGGGTGGAGATCACCAGGAACTCGCGCACCCCCGCCAGCATCAGCGTCGACAGCGGATAATACACCATCGGCTTGTCGTAGACCGGCAGCAGCTGCTTGGAGACGGCGCGCGTCACTGGATAGAGCCGCGTGCCCGCGCCGCCTGCGAGGATGATCCCTTTCATACTGCCGCTCTAGCATGCGCGCGCCGGCCGCGAAACATGGCAGGCTGCGCGCACACGCCTAGGACGCGATATGCCCCTTTGCGACCAGATAGGCATGGAGCGCGTCCCGCCAGGGTCGCATCGCCACGCCGGCATTTGCCAGCTTGGCGTTGTCCAGCGCGCTGTAGGCCGGGCGCCGGGCCGCGGACGCGCGCGTCGCGCTCGATGCGGCCGCCACCGAAACGTCGAGCCCCGCCTGCGCCACGATCTCTTGTGCGAACGCGCGCCAGCTCACCCCGCCGCAATCGTTGACGACATGATAGACGCCCGCCGCAGCCCGCGTTCGCAGGAGCGCCAGGATGGCGCCCGCCGCGTCGGCCGCGGCCGTGGGCGACATGATCTGATCGTCCACCACCTCCAGCGCGCCCCGTTCGCGCGCGAGGCGCAGCATCGTCTCCACGAAATTGCCGCCCTTGCCGCTTGCGCCCGCAACGCCGAACAGCGACGCGACCCGCACGATCAGAACATCCTCGTGCGCCGCGCGCGCCAGCGCTTCGCCCTCCGCCTTGGAGGCGCCGTAGACATTGAGCGGCGCAGGCGTCAACTCTTCGGTGTAGGGCGTGCGCCGCGCATCCCCGCCGAATACGTAATCGGTCGAGACGTGCACGAATCGCGCGCGCTTGACCGCGCAGATTTCGGCGAGCGCGCGCACGGCCTGGGCGTTGATCGCATAAGCATAGTCGCGATTGCTTTCCGCCTCGTCGGTGCGGTGATAGCCGGTGCAATTGATAAGGGCGTCGAAATCCAGCGTCTGGATCGCGCGCGCGACGCCGTCGATGTCTCCAAGATCGGCCTGGTCGCGTCCGAAGGGGAGGAGGCTCAACGCAGCTTCGCCCGCTGCAAAGCGCTGGATATCGCTGCCGAGTTGTCCGTTGGGGCCGAGCAGCAGCGCCTTCATATGCGCAGAATTCCCCCATAGAGCTCGACCTGCTTGATCCGCTCGTGCCAGCGCATCAGCTCGCGATACCAGTCGAGCGTTAGCGTTTGCGTGGTCTTGTCGATCCGCCCGTCCTCGAGCGCCGCGCAGAGTTCGCGCACGCCGTCCTCGGCGCCGAGCTTTGCCGTCCAACCGAGCCGCTCGATCTTGTCGAAGTTCACACGGTACGAACGATGATCGGGATCGCCGTACCACTCGATGCGCACATCGCGCGGCGTCGCCGCCGCAACGATGTCGGCGAGCGGCCCGAGTTGATAATTGTTGGCGTCCGACCCGACATTGAAGATTTCGCCGTTCACGCGGTCCTGCGGCGCCGTGAGCATGTAGAGCTGCGCCGAGGCGAGATCGCGAACATGCGCCATCGGCCGCCACTGAGTACCGTCCCGCATCAGCGGCAAAACGCCCGTCTTCCACGCTCCAAACGTCATCCCGTTGATGGCGAGGTCGAACCGCACCCGCGGCGAGAGCCCATACGCCGTCGCCTGCCGGAGAACCACGACGGTGAAATCCTTGTCCGCCAGCGGCAGCACGTCCTGCTCGGCGCGTTCATTGGCGCGGGCGTACGTGGTCAGCGGATTGGTGGGCGCTGCTTCGTCCACGCGAACGTCCGGGTCCTGAAAGCCATAGATCGAGCAGCTGGACGGAAGAATGTAGCGCTGCACGCCGGCCGCTTTGGCGAGTCGCGCAGTCGCGGCCCGGCTCTGATGATTGATCGCGTAGGTTTCCGCGCGAAATTCCTCGCCCGCGGGATCGTTGGAGAGCGCGACCAGATCGATCACCGCGTCGCAGCCTTCAAGATGGGCCGGGGCGATGCGGCGGGCGTCCTCGCGCACGCGCTGAAGTTGGGGATGGTCCGCCAGCATCTCGGCGCCGAAGAAGAATCGATCAAGCGCACGCACCGTATGGCCTTCACTCAGCAGCAGCGGCGTAAGCACCGAGCCGATATAGCCGCCTGCGCCGGTCACAAGGATATTCGCCACGTCGCCTCCAACGGATCAGAACAGGTCGCCCGCGGCGATGAGTACTTGCAGAGCCGGCAGCGCCCGATCCTTGTCCGAAAGGATCGCCGACGCCTGCGCCACCGGCCATTTGATCGCCAGATCGCGATCATTCCAGATGATCCCGCGCTCGCTCGTGGGCGCGTAGGGCGCATTGACCTTGTAGACAACCTCGGTGTCCGGCTCCAGCGTCACGTAACCGTGCGCAAACCCTTCGGGAATGAAGATCAACGTTCCGGATTCCGCCGAAAGCTGCGCCGCCTCATGGCGCAGAAACGTCGCCGAGTCGCGGCGCAGATCGACGGCGACGTCCAGGATCGCGCCGCGGATCACGCTGACCAGCTTGGCCTGTGCGAATGGCGGCGCTTGAAAGTGCAGGCCGCGCACGGTCCCTGCGGCGGCGGAATAGGCGTGATTGTCCTGCATGAAGTCACGATCGACGCCGGCCTCCTGAAAGACCGCGCGATTGTACGTCTCGCGGAAATAGCCGCGCGCGTCGGCGAAGCGCCGCGGCTTCGCGATCACGACGCCGTTGAGCGCGGTCCGGATGATCTCGAGCGCCGCCATCTTTGTCAGCCCGACTTGGCCATGGACCAGAGCGCCTTGGTATCTTGGGCGCGCGCGCGTGGCATGACGAGAACCTCGCCATTGCTGACCACCACGATCATGTCCTTCACGCCGGCGACCGAGACGCGCGGTCCATCGCTTCGCAGGAGGTTGTTGTTCGAATCGAGGATAAGGGTCGGTCCCGCAATGGCGTTGCCCGCGTCGTTGCGCGCCGACAGACGCCAGAACGTGTCCCACGATCCGACATCGGCCCAGCCGATGGCGCACGGCGCAACCGCGCCGCGCGTGGTTTTCTCCATCACGGCGATATCGATCGGCTGCGCGGGGATGTCCGCGAACGACGCTGCAAGCGCGATCCGCCGGCCGTCGCGCCGGGCGCCCGCCAGCGCGGCCAGCGTGCGATCGCGAATGTCCGGCGCCGCCGCGAACTCATCGAGCAGCAGGTCTGGCGCGAACAGGAACATGCCGCTGTTCCAGAGGTGGCGGCCGGACGCGAGAAAGTCCGCGGCAAGCGCCGATGTCGGCTTCTCGGTGAAGCTCTCGATGGCGTGAACTCCCTCGCGCAAAGCCGGCCCAACCGCGATATAGCCGTAGCCGGTTTCGGCCGTATCGGGCGTGATGCCGAAGGTTACGATGCGCTCATGGGCGACAGCGGCGGCGCGCGCAATTGCTGCGACGAAGCCGTCGCGATCCGCGATCACGTGATCCGCGGGCAGGAGCAGGATCAGCGCGTCGGGCGCAAGCTCGCGACCAAGCGCCGCCGCCGCCGCTGCGGTCGCTGCGGTGTTGCGCCCGACGGGCTCCAGCGCCAGCGCCGCCGGGGTTGTGCCGAGCGCGGCCAATTGCGTCTCGATCAGATCAGCGTGGCCGGCGTTCGCGAGGATCAAGGGCGCCAGGAACTCGATCGGCCCGGCCATACCCGGCGCCGTCCGCGCGACCGTCTCCTGGAACAACGTCCGCTCTCCGAAGAGTGCGTGGAATTGCTTGGGGCGCGACTCCGTAGTCAGCGGCCACAATCGCGTGCCTGACCCGCCGGACATGATGGCGGGAAGAATGCGGGGGAGGCGCATCGGGTCGAACTCACGGGGCTGACTCTGCGTCGTCGCAGAGGCGGAAAGCGGGCGCGGCTTAGCCGATGAGACAGCCTATAACCAGCCGCAGCGGCTCTGGCCACGCCGGGGGCGATCGGCCGCACGGGGCCCGGCCGCCTCTCTTGCCCGCCTCGGCGCGTTGGCTCAAAAGCGCCAGTCTGGATTTGAAGGGCCTTCCATGACCGCGCTCGACGCGCTCTTCGCCGACGTACGCCGCTGGATGTTCGATCTCGCGCTGCCGCTGTGGAGCAAGGCCGCGGTGGATCCCGCACATGGCGGCTTCTTTGAAGCGCTCGACATGACGGCCGCGCCGGTCGAGACGTCGTTCCGACGTCCACGCGTGACGAGCCGCCAAGTCTACGTTTTTTCTCACGCAGCGATGCTCGGGTGGACGGCGGGCGATGCGGTCGCGCGGCGCGGCGTGGAATTCCTGCTTCGGGGCGAGAACGACGGCGCGTGGCCGCAGCGGCTGACGCCGGCCGGCGCACCGAATGATGCGGTGTTTGACCTCTACGACCATGCCTTCCTGCTCTCCGCCTTCGCGTGGCGCTGGCGCGCCGCGCAGGACCATGAGGCGCTCCAGGCGGCGCACCGTGTCGTTGATTTCATCGAGCGTGCGATGCTGCCCACGGCGTCCATGGATCCGCGTGGCTTCCTGCACACCAAGCCCCCACAAGGCCCGCGGCTCCAAAATCCGCATATGCATCTGCTCGAAGCCGGTCTCGCCGCCTACGAAGCGACGGGCGAGCCCCGCTTTGCCGCGCTCTCACACCGCCTCGTCGATCTCTTCCTTGAATGCCTGTTCGATGGACGCACGCTGGGAGAACGGTTCGACGACGCGTGGGGGCGCGCAGCCGGCGAGGCGGGCCGGACGGTCGAGCCGGGCCACCACTTTGAGTGGGCGTGGATCCTATGTTCCTATCAGCGGCTCATGGGGCGGAACGTCACAGCCCAGGCGCTCGCGCTCGTCGACTTCGCCGAGACGTTCGGCGTCGATCGCGAAACGCAGGCGACCTGTCAGAGCGTGCGCGATGACGGCGCCGTGGTTGATGCGAGTTCGCGCACCTGGCCGAACACCGAGCGGATCAAAGGCTCGCTGGCGGCGTTTGAACTCGCGGGGCGCGATCCGCGTCCCGCTGTGCTCGGGTCTGCGCGGCTGTTGCTCGACAAATACCTCGCGACGCCGACGCCGGGGCTATGGATTGATCACTTCGACGCAGCCGGCGCGCCGCTGTCGAACGTGTCGCCCACATCGACGCACTATCATGTGTTTCTTGCGTTCGCCGAATTGCTGCGGTTCGGGCCACGTCTACGCGCGCTGGGCTGAAGGCGGATGAACGCGTTGACTCTTGTTCGCTCCGCGTATCGGCGTTTGCCGATCGGACTTCGACGCAGAATCGGGGCGCGGATCAATCAGATCATGGAGCCGATCTATGCGCGCGCCATGTCGCGCGCCGACCCTGCCTTCGCCCGCGCGACTGACTCCAGGATAGACGTCACGGGGTTGTTTGCGTCCAAGTTAGGCCACGCGCAGGCCGCGAACCTTTTGGCGCGCGAACTCGAAATGGGCGGGTTCGTTGTAAACCCGGTCGACGCGACAGCGGCGGTGAACGCGGACATGGAGATAGCGCCGCCGCCCACGGCCGCTGCTGCATCGCAGCTTGGCGTGCTGGTTCTCAACCCCGAAGCGATGGTTCACGCCTTCAACCGGCTTGGCGCCTCGCGTCTCCCGGAGCGAAGGCGCATCGGGTATTGGGTGTGGGAGCTTGAACGGGCGCCGGCGCGATGGCGGCGCCTGGCGGGGCATGTGGTTCATGAGATCTGGGCGCCGAGCGCATTTGCGGCGGAAGCGCTGCGCGCCGCGTTCGATCAGCCGGTGCGCGTTGTGCCGCACGCGTCGGCGCTGGCGCCGCTGCAGCTGAGCGCGGCGCGGCGCACGGCGGCGCGGGCGGCCCTGGACGTCGGCGAGGACGTCTTCGTGGCGGCGACGAGCTTTGCGTTCACATCCAGCGTCGCGCGCAAGAATCCGGATGCGGCCATCGCTGCGTTCAGCGCGGCGTTCGCCGGGCGCGAGGATGCGCTGCTGATGATCCGCTGCATCCAGGGGCGCCGGTTTCCGGGCGCGCTTACAGCTTTGAAGGCGCGCGTCGCGGCGGCCGGCGCTTCGGTGCGGCTGATCGAAGACGGCGGCATCGAGAGCATGCACGATCTCTACGCGGCGTGCGACGCCTACATCTCGCTTCATCGCAGCGAGGGGTTTGGGCTTAATCTCGCCGAGGCGATGCTGGCGGAGCGCGCCGTCATCGCCACCGGATGGTCCGGCAATCTCGACTTTATGGACGGCGATTGCGCCATGCTGATTCCGCCGCGCGCGCTGGTGCCCGTGCATGATCCGCAGGGCGTCTACAAGCAGCGCGGGGCGCGGTGGGCTGAGCCGGATATGGAGGCGGCGATCGTCGCGTTGCGGGCGCTGAAAGACGATCCCGCGCGCCGTGCTGCGCTGGCGGCCAAGGGCGCCGCGCATGCGCGCGCCGTGCTCAGCGGCGGGGCCGCGGCGCAGGCGCTGCGCACGCCGCCTTAGGATTTGATCCGGCGCGGAACGGGGCGGCGCTGGAGCACGGCCAGCGGTGACCAGGTGAGCGCGCGCGCAATGTCGAGCACGGAGGCCGTGCGCGCGCGTTGTTCGGCTTGCCGGGCGCGCCAGATTGAACCAAGGCCGGCGAGCGCTGCGCCCACGCCCCGCCACGTCGCCGGGCCAGTGCCGCGAAACGGGGAAATGGCGAGGAAGGCGCAGACGGCGCCGATATGCGCGGGCGCCAGAACCCAAAACAGCCAGGACGGCATGTTCTTCACGAACGTCCAGGTGCGATTGCGCGTGCCGTGGAAGATTGGAAACGGCGAGCGCGCGCCGCTTGAAGCGCCGCCGATGTGGCGCACGACCGCGTCCGGCGCCTGGATGACGCGCCAGCCGCGCAGGCGCAAACGGAAGCAGAGATCGACATCTTCGCAATAACAGAAATAGGTTTCATCGAAACCGCCGAGCGCCCGCCACGCTTCGGCGCGGACGAGCATCGCGGCGCCGCAAGCGCTGAACGTCTCTCCGGGATAGGGCGCGATGCGCGACCGCGGCCAATTGTACCCGCCGCGCCAGTTGAGCCCCGAGGCGTGGTAATTGTCGCCCAGGCCGTCGTAGCGATCGGGCGTCAGATCCGCGATCTGCGTGCAGCCGATTGCGCCCGCGCGCGGGTTTGCATCGGCCGCGGCGAGAAGGTGCGCAAGCCAGTCCGGCTCGGGAAATGCATCGGGATTGAGGAGAATGACGAACGGCGCCCGCGCTTGTTCGGCGAGGCGGTTGTTGCCGGCGGCGAACCCTAGGTTTTGCTCCGATTGCGTGAAGCGGACGCGCGCAGGAATGTCTTCCGGCGCGGGGCGCGCGTTCGCCGGCGAGGCGTTGTCGAGCAGCAGAATCTCGAAGCGCTGCTCGGTCTGCCGTTCGAGGCTTTCGAACACGCGCGGCAGATGCGCGCGGCTGTTGAAGCTGACGATGAGGATGCTGGCGCGCGGCGCCTGCGCGCGCGGCGGGGAGGCGGACACGCGCGGATCAGTCCGACCTGCTCGGCGGCGGTGCATTGTGTTCGGCGTTCGCCACGGGAGCCTTCCTTGTCAGAAACCAGCGCCAATCTCGGTCTTTCCTACCTGCAATCGGCACAAGCGCAAAAGCATGTGACAGTCAATGAATCGTTCCTGCGGCTGGACGCGCTGACGCAGCTGAGCGTTGAGGCGGCCGATGTCGGCGCGCAGCCAGGATCGCCGAGCGATGGCGCGCTCTACATCCTGCCGGCGGGCAAGACCGGCGCGGCGTGGGGCGCGATGGCGAATCACGCGCTCGCCTATTGGCGGGATGGCGCGTGGGAGGAGATTGCGCCGCGCGAGGGCTGGGTCGCCTATGACCGGGCCAACGACGCCGTGCTCGTGTTCAACGGCGGCGCATGGTCGTCTCTCTCGGCGGCGATGCGCGTCTCCGCGACGGACAGGATTCTCGGACGGGTCTCCGCCGGCGCGGGCGCTGCGGAGGAGGTGCCCTTCACCGATCAGGCGCAGCAGCTCTGCGACGACATAAGCTTCGCCGCAATGCGGACGACGCTCGGCGCGGCGGGCCTCAGCGACGCCAATGTGTTCTCGAACGGAAACACGTTCGCCAGCGCCGTCGCGCGCGATGGCGCGGCGGGGACGAACCGGCAGAACTTGTTCACCAGCGCCGGCTCAAACCGCTGGGCGTATGGGGTGGACAACACCGCGGAAGGCGGCGCCAATGCGGGATCGAACTTCATCCTGGCGAATTTCAGCGACGCCGGCGGGTTTTTGTCCGTCGCGCTGACGGTGTCGCGCGCCACGGGCGTGTTCGCGTTCGCGGCGACGCCGACAGTGGGCGGGGCCTCCGTGTTTCATGGCGGCGCGCATTGCATTCCGTCGGCGGACAACACGCGCAACCTCGGATCGGCTTCGTTCCGCTTTGCGACCGTCTACGCCGGCACGGGGACGATCAACACATCGGATGCGCGGGAGAAGACGCCGTTCACGCCGATCCCGGCCGGCGTGAAGCGCGCGGTGCGGCGAATCTTCGCCGAAGCGGGCGTCTTCCAGTGGCGCGCGCGCGTGGCGGAGAAGGGCGACGACGCGCGCCTGCATATCGGCGTGACGGCGCAGGCCGTGGCCGCGGCCTTCGAAGCGGAGGGCGAAGACCCGCGCCGCTGGGCGCTTTTCTGCGCGGATCGCGGGCCTGACGGGGCGGAGCTCTTGAGCCTGCGCACCGACCAGGTGCTGATGCTCGCGGCCGCTGCGCTCATGCATTCGCCGCACTAGAGCAATCATGCGCCAGCGGTCGCGAGCAGCGGAAGGATCGCCGCGTAATCTTCCGCGTAGCGGCGCAGGCTCACCGTCGCGCGCACGGCGGCCGCTGCGTCGCGGCGCTGCGCCAGCGTTTGCGTGAGCGCGCGGCGCAGAGCGTCGCGGAGCGAGCTGGTGAAACGCACATCATCCGTAGACGGATCGACCCATTCGACGGCGGCGCGGGGGAGCTCGGCGAAGGCGTCGATGTCGCAGGCGATGAGCGCCGCGCCCGCGGCGAGGCCTTCAGCGGCGATGCCGGAGCTCTCGCCGCAGGAGCGGCGCCGCAGCGCGAGCACAAGATCGCAGTCCGCTATCCATGCGCGGTGCTGGGCCTCAGAGAGGCGGCGAAGCGCGATCTCGGCCATTCCCTTCGCGGCGAGGGCCTGAGCGGCGGCGCTGAAGCGAGGCTCCAGATCGGCGTCGACGGCGCCGCCGACGCGCACCGCGAAGCGCACGCCTTCGTCAGCGAGCGCTACGAGCGCTTCAAGCGCCTCGAGCGAGGCTTTCGCGCGCGTGTGGCGCCCAAGCAGGCCGACGATGGGCGCGCGATCGCGGGCGCGCGCAGCCACCGGTGCGCGAAAATCGCCGGCTTCGTCGAACAGGGCGGGATCGTTGGGGATGAGCGCGGTTCGCGCGATCGGCAGATCGGGGCGCGCCGCGCGCGCGAGCGCCTCAGCGTAGCGGGAATGAACAATCGCGCCGGAGGAAACGCTGAGGATGTAGGGCAGCACGTGCGTGGCGGCGGAGAGAAGATCGCGCGCGGGGGGGCGGGCGAAGCGAAGGCGCGCCGCGATCAGCGCGCCGGTTTCCGCCCCGAACATCTGCGCGAACGCCGCATCCGCGCAGCCGGCGTCGCACAGCATGTTGAGCGGCTGGGGCTCGTGCACGAGTGCAATGGCGCCCGTCTCGCGCAGGCGGTGGAAGAGCGGCGCGTGCGCGGCGGTGTTGGCGATCTGAACGATCTCCAGCCCGGAAGAGCGCGGCAGCCCGCGGGCAAAACTGCGGACCGCGACGCGCGCGCCGAGAAACGTGCGTTCATCGGCGTCGAGCGCGCGGTCCTTAGGGGCGCAGATCTCCACGGCCGGCGCCCCGGCCATGACGCACGCCCGCGCGAGGAGGAAGGTGAACCCGCGGAAGCCGCCCAGGTCACGGTCGATGCGGGCCGTGAGGCGGATGGGCGCCGGCGTCACTCCGGCGGCTCGGACTTCGCGGCGCGCGTTTCCAGGCGGCGGATGCGCTCCTCCAGCGCGGCGTGAAGCGCGAGCGCATCCGGCTCGGTGAGGCGATCGTCGCCCTGGCGCGGCGCGTCGAGCACATCGGTGCGGCCCGCGGCGGCGAAGGCGCGCTGCATCAGGCGGAAGACCGCGCGGTAAAAGGAACGGCGAAGGCTGGCGAACATGCGGACCCGGATTTAGTCCGGAACGGGATAGCCGAATTCCTTGAGCGCTTGCATCACCAAAGGCTGGTCGGGGTGGTCGGCGGCGACGATTGCGGCGAGCTCCGCCGCCTCGGCGCCCGCGCCGAACTCGCGATAGAGGCCGATCAGCGCGGTTTTGAGGATGCCGCGCAGATAGGGGTCGCCTTCATGGCGCGCGATGCTGGCACTGATCAGCGCCGCGAGCCGTTCAAGCCCCAGGCTGCGGAGATTTTCGGGGATGACGTCGAGTGGAATCGGCCGTGTGCAGCGATAGACGGCTGAGTTCCACTTCACGAAGCCGATATACTCGAAATAGTCGGCGAGCAGCTCCATCGTGATGATGGTCCAGTATTCGTGCTGGTGGAAGAGATCCTGCTGGATGACGAGGCCCTTTCCAGGGATGAGATGCGGCATGAAGGTGCGGTTCACGTGATCGTTCACGTGCCAGACCTTGGCGATGTCGATGAAGAGAATCTCGATCGGCGCACCGGACCAGGCTTCTTGCGTCACGTCGCCTTCATGGACTTCGAGCAGGTCGGTGTATTGCGCCGTCTGCGCGTCGTAGATGTTGCGGAAGCTGTTGTTGATCGTGGAGAGGCCGTTCGGCGCGAAGTAGAAATTGTCCATGAAGCTGTCGGATTCGAAGCGGTCATAGACCTTGATGGTGCGCCCCGATCCGCTCCAGCGGTCGCGCAGGCCCGCAGCGAACGCGACGGACGAGCCGCCGGCGAACGGGCCGAGCTCGACGATCTCGCCCTTGTTCTCGAAATACTCCGACGTGCACCAATAGAGAAATCGGCGCTCATCAATTGTAAGCATCGAGACGGTGGAGACGGTGTGGGCTGGCGGGTCGATGCGCTCCCACGGGGCGGATTTCAGAAGCTCCGAAGAGAAGCTCTTGCCGCGCGCCCAGATGGGCATTTCGGAGAACGTAACCTCGCGGTCTCCGCCGCCCATGAAATCGCGGAAGCGAAGAAAGGTTTCACGGTCAAGGCGCGGCGATCCGTTGCGCCGGATGAGCGCGAAATTGCTGCGGTCGTCGTCGTGCTTATCGAGCCGCGGCTGGGCGGTCTCGCGCAGCGTGTAGAACGCGATGGCGTCGCAACTGTGCGCGGCGAGGCTTTCCTGAGAGATCTGATCGAAAAAGGCGTCCCAAAGGTCTTCCCAGACCTCGGAGCGGTAGGGAATTGCTTCCGCCGGCCAGGAGCGCGGGCGGATGTAGGGGACAAACTTTGGATTGGCGTTGTTGTACGAGCCAGGGAGCTTGCTCGGGATGCCGAACTCGGTGAGCCAGAGGCGCTTGCCGCCAAAGCCGTGCGAGGGCGGGCCTTCAAGCGTGGTGAGACGCGCGGCCTCCTTGAAGAAATCGAAGCGCTTGAAATAGCGGGCGGCGAATTCGCGGGGGCTGGCGTCGCGCCAATTGGAGAGATCATAGGGCGCCTTGAAGTCGGCGTCGTAGATGTTGTTGCCGGGCCAGTGGTACGGGTGGAGGCCGATCGCGGTGCAGTAGGTGAACGCGTTCGGATTGGCCCGGTGCATGCGGATGAGATAGTCGATATTGTTGTGCGTCACGCCGGCCGAGACGATGGCGATGTCCTCGCGGCCGGCGGTGCGCGCCTCGTGCCAAATCGCGTAGGACATGTGCTCGGCGAGATCGGCGTAGCAGTTCACGTACCAATCGAATTTCGGGCCCCAATCGAATTCGGTGACGGACGCGGCGGGTCGCGGGGGCAGCGCGTCGAGCCATGGTCCTGACTGGTCCTGAAATCCGCCCCATGGGGTGGGCTCGTACGGCATCGCCGGGGAAAGAACGGCCGGCACCTGGATGTTGTGAAGCTCGGTGATGTATTTCGTGACGGCGTAGGC
The DNA here is from genome assembly GCA_016124255.1 of Alphaproteobacteria bacterium. Classification (GTDB taxonomy): domain Bacteria; phylum Pseudomonadota; class Alphaproteobacteria; order Caulobacterales; family Aquidulcibacteraceae; genus CADEEL01. Next base: position 25,328 of record WGOB01000042.1, read on the forward strand.
CGAAGGATTCTTGGATTTCTCGACCCTGACCTCATCCGGCAACCATTCGTAGTCCGGCTCGTTGTTGATTTCGAAAGCGCAGATCACGCTTTTCTCGCCCGGGTCGACGACGTAGCGGCGCACGATGCGACGCCAAAGTGCGACAGCGAGATTCACCTGACGGCCCCACACGTCGTCGAACGTGTAGGTTCGGCTGGCATGCGCCATGATTTGTTTGGAAGGCATTTCCAAAATCTGCCGCGGCGGCGGCATGACGTGCGTCAGCAGGATTTTTACCGGCCGATCACGGCCAACGGCTTCGTTGAACGCGCGCACGCCCTCAAGGTATGCGTCGATATCGTCGAAGGCGAGCCCGTCGCCGTTAGGCGGCGTCGCCTCCACCGCGGCGACAACGCGCGAGATGTTCTCATAGACCTCATCGACGCGCCGAATTTTCTCGTCGAGAGGCAACAGATACCAGGGACCCTCATGATGGCCGCCGAGAAACTCGCGACCGCCGCCGAAAACGCTGGGGCGCGAGGTTTTCAACGAGCGCCGCGAAGCTGAAGAAAAGACGCAGGAGATTGCCGCCGAGTTCATGTGTTAGGCGCGCTTCCTCATAGCCGATCGTGTTCAGCCGCTTGCGGCGCTCTTCGGCGTTCGGCGCATCGACGAGGTCCATCCAGAGCCAGTCGACGCCGCCCACGCTGAAACCGGTGTAGGTCAGTTTCGTCTCGTCGCGACGACGAGCCGGCTTTGGTCCTGAACCAGACATAAAATCCCCTATGCAACCCTGGAGCGGCGGAAAGCTAACCGACCTGTGGTTAGCTGTGAATAATTTTAGAAACGCCGTTGCCGCGCCGATTTAACATGCGACGGAACCGTGACACGGCTGCGTTCAAGGCAGGTCGGCGTCGCGGGGGATCAGCGTCGTGGAAGAGCGTATGGCCGGCTTCGATCGGACCCATTGGACGGACTATCCGGCTGCGGCTGAGTTTAGCGGGCGGCTCAGCGCTTCGAGCCTGAGTGAAGACCCAGCTGCTCTGAACGTCTTGGAGGAGGCGCCGCCGCAGAGTCCAGAGCCCCTTGCGGCGCCCGCCGCCGAGGTCCTCTTTCCCGCGATCGGAGACGTTGTCCTCGTCGAAAGCGAAGCGAGCGCACTGCTTGAATCCGGCGCGCTGCGCGAGGCGGTGGCTTTCATTGAGCGCGCGATCGAGCAGCATCCCGGCTCGCGCGCACTGCACCTCCTGCTTGGCGCCGCCCTGCTTCGCGCCGAGCGCCCGCAGGAGGCGCGGCGCGTCCTGCGCGAAGCCAAGGCGCTGGGGCCGCCGGACGCCAATGTCGAATGGCACTTCGCAGCAGCGCTCAGCCGCTGCGGCATGAGTTTGGAGGCCGAGCTCTCCGCGCGCATCGCCCTCGATCTCGCGCCGGACAGCGCCTGGGCGGCGGCGGCGATGATCGAGGCGCTGCAGGCGCAATGCCGCTTTGTGGAGGCCGCCGCATGGGCGCCGCGGGCGCAAGCCCTCTTCCAGGCCGAGGGACTGGAGCGGCGCCGGACGGCGCCGGACGTCGCCTCGATCCCGGCGAGCTTCCTGCCGAAATCGGGGGGCACCTATCTCGGGCTGGCGCTGGAGCGCATGGGCTTTGCGCCTGTCTTATCCGGTCTCGGCGCGGCGAATTGGGATGGCGCGCTCGCGCCGGACTTCCTGCGCACGTTCATGGAAGGCGGGGCGTTCGCGCACACCCATTTCCCGGCCAGCGGGCACAATGTCGGCGCGCTCCTGGAGGCCGGCGTGCGGCGGTACTGGGTGCATGTGCGCGATCCGCGCCAGGTGGCGGTGTCGAGCTTTTATCACATGCAGGGGCAGGGCCAGGGCGACGGCGCGTTCGCAGCGATAAGGCTTCGGGACACCCTTCGCGTGCTGCAGGAAGAGGCGAGGACCTACAGCGTCGCCTCGTGGGACGATTATCGTCGCCTGCTGATCGATCTTGCGTTCCCGCGGGCGCAGACCTGGATCCGGCAGTGGGTCGAGGCCGCAGAGAACACCGCGATCGACATCCTGTTCACGACCCAAACTGAGCTGCGTCGCGACGCCGCGGGGCTGATGCGCAGGGTGTTCGACCATTTCGGCGTGCCGCTCGAGGTTCGCCTGCCGCCGGTGGAGGACGGCGCCAACCGGTTCCGATCCGGCCGGGAGGACGAGTGGCGGGATTTCTTCCGCCCGGCCGAGCTGGAGCGGATCGCGGCGCTCGCCGATCGCGACCTTTTCGAAAGGTTCGGCTGGGGCCCCTAGGCCGTGCGACGTCCCCTCGGACCGCCAAGCGATGCGACAATGGGCGGTGAAGACGCCTTTGCTGCGCCAGCGTAGGCGATTCGTTCGCATACCCCACGATTTGCTGAATTGGCATTGAGAATCGACGGTATTCCTGCTGTATGACGCCGGGGTGTGGGGTAGACGAACGTGCGCGCGGAAGTCGCCATCGTCACGCCGGATACAGTTGGTCCCGTCAAGAACGGGGGCATCGGCACGGCGTGCTTTCATTATGCAAGAACGCTCGCTGCGGCGGGCGTGCCCGTCGACGTCCTGTTCACTGGCGCAGTCGAGCCGGCGGACAAGGCGCGCATCTGCGCGTGGTACGAGACGTTCGGGCTCCGGTTCCTTTCGCTTGAAGACGTGCCGACGCGGCCGAAATACGCCTACGGCACGACGTGGGCGACGGAGCGCTCCTGGACGCTGATGCAGTTCCTGAAGGAGCGCGGCTACAAGTACATCCTGTTTCAGGACTGGCACGCCAACGGCTTCTGGAGCATGCGCGCCAAGCAGATGGGCTACGCCTTCGCCGATACGCGGCTCGGGATCATCACGCACTCACCCAATCAGTGGCAGCGCGAAGGGATGGAATCCCACGGCGGCCAGCCGCTCGAGGACGCCGACCTTGAGTGGGCCGAGCGCGAGGCGATCGCGGCGGCGGACGTGCTCGTCAGCCCAAGCCGGCACATGGCGTCGTGGCTCCTCAGCAAGGGCTACACGCTGCCGGCGGACGTGGCGTATTGTCCGTATACGTTCGAGGACGAAGTTTTCGCGCCGCGGCCCGAAACGCTCGACCGCGATCACCTCATCTTTTTCGGCCGCCTGGAGACGCGCAAGGGCCTGCACGTGCTCGGCTCGGCGTTGCGCATCCTCAAGCAGCAGGGCAAGGCGCTGCCGCGCAAGGTTTCGCTTCTGGGCAAGAACGCCACGGTCCAGGGGCGCCCGACCGAGGAATACGTTGCGGCGCTGCGCGCCGATCTGCCGGCCGTCGAGTTCCACGTCGAGAACGACTTGGACTACCTGCAAGCCGTCGCCTACTTGAAGGCTGCAAACGGCATCGTGGTGATCCCGTCGCTGCTCGACAATTTCCCGCTCACGGTCGTGGAATCCGTGATCAACGGCTTCTGCTTCTTCGCCTCAACAGCCGGCGGCATCCCCGAGATGATCGATCCGCGTGTGGCGTTCGCCCCCAATGGGCCTTCACTCGCTGGCCAACTCGCCCGCCGCCACGAGATCGATTGGGGCGCGCTCAACCACCTCTACAGCCCGAATTCGGCGCGCGAGACCTGGCTTTCGCACGTGCGCGCCGTCATGGCCAATCCGGGCGCAAACAAGCTTAACGGATCCGCGCCGAACGTGAACGGGAAGGCGCCGGCGCCGATTTCAGTGTGCGTCCCGTTCTACAGGCACGACCAATATATCCGCCGCGCGGTGATGGCGCTGATGCGTCAGCGCGACGCCGAGGTGCAGATGGTGGTCGTCAATGACGGTACGCCGGAAGAGGAGTGCCCGGAGTTTCGCCGGATGCGCGAAATGTTCGCGCCGTTGGGGCATATTTTTCATACGCAGCCGAATGCGGGACCAGGCGCTGCACGCAACACCGCCGCGCGGCTGGCGAAGCATGACCTCCTGATGTTCGTGGATTCCGACAATGTCCCGTTCCCGGACATGGCGGCCAAGCTGCAATCGGCGATGAACCATGCGCATGCCGACAGCGTGGCTGCGCCGTTCGCGGCGGTGCCGCCGATGCAGCGGATGGCCGATGAGGCCGATGTTTGGTTCCACTTCCACCCTGCCGGCGGGTCGTCGGTGATGGCGCTGTTCGACAATGTGATCGCGGACGCTGCAGCGCTGGTGCGGCGCGACGTCTTCGAAGGCTTGGGCGGATTCACCGAGGAACGGAATTCCTGGGAGGATTGGGAATTCTTCCTGCGCCTTGTGCTGCGCGGCTACAGGCACTTCGTTTACCCGGAAGTGCTTTTGTTCTACTCCCATGATCACAATGGGAGAAACGAGACGGCCCGAACCTATCATAACCGTAATAGCCTGCTGGCGTCCGCCTGGAGCGGTTCGCAAGATCCCCAACTGGGGCGGATCGTCGAAGTTCTCGCGCGGCATGTCTTGACGGCCCAGGGTCGGCTCTGACCGTAATCTTCCAATGGTATGAGGTGGTGTGAATGGTAGGTCGGTTTCAGACCGTGAATGTTGACGCGCGCGTGCTTCCCGGCAGGCCCGCCGACTATATCGGAACCCCAGTCGGCCAGCCTGAGTTCATCGCCTTGATGGAGAATCCCGACGTTATCGTCGCGGTGATGAACGACCCGGCCCCGCTGCCGACGACGGAGGCGCGGGAAGGCTATTACGGGCCAAACCATCTCGAATTCTGGCTTTCGGGCCTGCGCGACACGCGCAAGGTCATGGAAGCCTCGGGGCTGTTTCGCGATTCCGCGCCCATCATTCTCGACTTCGGCGGCGCATCAGGCCGCGTCGTCCGGCACATGGCGCGCGAGATGCCGAACGCGCAGATCTATTTGTGCGACATCAACCGCGAGCACATCGCGCTGGTGAAGGCGACGCTCGGCGACCGCGTGACGGCGTTCCCGATCGTCTCGGCGGGGGCGCACCTGCCGTTCCGAGACAATTTTCTGGAGATCGTCACGGCGTTCTCGGTGTTCACGCATTTCTGGGACGACGATCTTACGTGGCTCCTGGAGATGCAACGCACGCTGAAGCCGGGCGGTCTCGCCTACGTGACCATCCATGACAGCGAGAGCTGGCGGCGCATCCCCAACCTGTTCTTGCGCGATCTGTGCTTCTCGAACGAGGACTTCCGCCTCTACCACGAGGCGCACCCTGAGCTCACGGAGCGCGTGGTGCACTTCTACAACGAGGCGGACGACTACAATTGCAACACCTTCCATCCAGAGAGTTACATTCACGGGACGTGGGGAAAGCTGTTCGATGTTCTGTCGATCACGCCGGCGGCGCATGACCATCAGGCCGCCGTGCTGATGCGCAAGCGCTAGTCGCGGGGGGAGGAGGCCGTCATGGCGGAGCTGCACGAACTCCCAGCCCGGCCGACGCCGCGCCGCGTGGAGGCCGTCAGCTTGCCTGCGGGCGATTATGTGTCGCCGGGGTTCTGGACGATCATGCCGGACGCCGCGTTCCCGAACATGCGGATCGGTGACACCAACATGAACGACTGGCCGTATCTGCGTCGGACGATCAGGCACAATTGGTATGTCGATCAGCGCCATCCCACGGTCGGGTTCGTCAATCGCGATGAAGCGTCGATCCTCTACAATTCCGCGCGGCTCTTCCGCGGCATGCCCTGCCTCGAGATCGGGTGCTGGCGCGGCTGGTCGACAGCGCACATCTTAGCCGGATCAGGTCAGCTCGACGTGTTTGATCCGGCGCTGGCCGATCCCGCGTTCCGCGCTGACGTCATGGGGTCGATCGAGCGTGCGGGCGTTGCGGACGGCTGCACCATGCACGTGGAGTACAGCCCCGCGGGCGTAGAGGCGTTCGCCGAACGGACCGGCGTGCGCTGGTCCATGATCTTCATCGACGGAGACCACGAGGCACCGGGCCCCCTGAAGGACGCTGTAGCCGCGGATCTCTACGCGGCGCCGGACGCCATGATCCTGTTCCACGATCTGCTCTCGCCGGACGTCAGCGAGGGGCTGGCTTATTTGCGCTCGCGCGGATGGAATACGGTGGTGTTCCAGACGGCGCAGATCATGGGCGCCGCCTGGCGCGGCGATGCGGCGCCGGTCGAGCATCGTCCCGATCCCACGCAGCGCTGGGACTTGCCCGAGCACTTGCATTCGTTCGCAGTTTCCGGCGAGATGCTTCAAGAGCGCACGGCGCGGTGGCAAGACCTGATCGAGCGGCAAGCGCGTTCTGCGCCCAAGACGGGCGCGCATGATGAGGTTTCCGGGCAGGAAACGGCTTCAGCAAACGAAATAGAAGAACTCCGCCAGAACCTGGCGCGCGCAGCCGAGCGCATGCGCGATCAGGCCAAGCGCCAGCGGGAGCGCACCGAGGCGTTGGAAGCCGAGATCGAGACCCACCGCAACGAAACGCAACGGCTGAACGCGGCGCTCGCGGCGCTATCGGAGACGCCGCGTGAGAATGCGCGCCTGATCACCAGAATGCAGATGCTTGCTGGCTTGGTTTCGGCGAGCAGCGAGGAGTCCGCAGCGCTTCGGTCGCGAGAAGCGGCTCTCACGCAAACTCTTGCCGAGACGGCGCACGAGCGCGACATGCTCGCTGCACGCATCTTGGAGGCGGAACAGCGCGCCCAAGCCGCCGCGACGCTGGAGAAGCAAGCCAAGTTGCTCCATGTTGAGGTGGAGAGGATGCGCGCGTCGCTCCTGCTCGCCGGCACGGCGGCGGAGCGCAGTGATCGCGAGGCCGCGGAGGCTCTAGCGCGCCTTGGTCGCGCAGAGGCGGAGCGCGCAAGCGCAGAAGAGCGCTTTACGGAAATCCAAGCGCAGCTAAACGAGGCCGCGCAAAAGCTCTCGGAGAGCGATGCGTTCGTGGCCTACCTGGAGCGGCGCCTCGGGGTTTCGGAAGAAGAGATTCTGCAGCTCACGCATCGGCTGAGCGTTGCAGAGGCGGCGTCGAAGCACGCCGGCGAAGCGTTGCGCGCGGCGCTTGAAGCGGCGGAAGGCGCACGTCAAGAACGCGCGCAGGCCACGGCGGAAGTCGGGCCGCTCAAGGCGCACCGCGACGTGATCATGGCCGCGCTTGTCGAGGCGTCTTCGGCCAAGCTCGATCAGGAAGCCGAGATCGGGCGGCTCAATCATCGCATCCACGAGCTCAATCAGCAGCTGGAGGCGGTGTTCAACAGCCGGTCGTGGCGGGCCATGGCGGTGGTGCGCAAGGGGACAGGCTTTGCGCGGCGCGTCTACCGCGGTCTGCGTCGGCGCGCCGGCGCGATGCTGCGCCGTATGGGATTGCGCCGCTAACGTCGCACGCGAAGCGCCAACAGCATGAGAGTCAGCGGCGCCTCGCTGGTGAGTGAAACGCGGAGACGTGTTTCTTGCTGCGGCCATGCAAGCGCGCGGCGCACGAAACCTGCGCGCGCGAAACGCCAGCGATCGACGCTTTCGCCGTTGAGCGAGACATCGACCTCAACCGGCGCCCGCGGAGCGTGCGCCAGCGTCGACAAGAGGCCTCGCGATGTCGTGAAGATCGGCGCGAACAGCAGCTCCAGCGCGCCCGCGGGCGACCCGACCTCCAGGTCCAGCCATTCGCCCTCGCAGCGAGCGAGCGCCCCCCAGCGCGTACGCATGAAGGCGGCGCTGCCGAGCCAGCGCCAGGCCGCGCAAGTGCGGCCGAAAATCCATCGATCGTGCGGCGCGAGAATCGGGGCTGTGTTCTGGTTGATCGGCGTCGTCAGCGCGTCGAGCGCGGCGCGATAAGCCGATATCATGGCGTCCGTGGTAAGGTGCGTGCTGGCGTACGCCTCGCCTTTCGCCGCGCGTGCGGCGCTCGCCGTTGGATCCCGGCGATGGAAGGCGATGGCGTCAACGACGCCCCGAATGATCTGTTCGTCCTCAGGCGGGCCGAGATCGTACGCGACACCGTCTCGCACGAGATCCGCGAGGCCGCCCGCGCGCGATGCGGCGAGCGGCGCGCCGGCCATGAGCGCATCGACGGCGGCGAACGGCAGTCCCTCGGCGCGCGAGGGAAGCAGGGCTAGATCCGCAGCGTCGAGGAGTTCGCCGCCGTCATCACGATGGCCAAGGAAGCGAACGCGGTCGCCGAGCGGTGCAGCGCGGCGTTCGAGCGCCTCTTGCAGACCGTCATCGTCGGCGCCGGCAAGGATCAGAAACACGCGGTCGCGGGCCTCGGGCGCCAGGCGCGCGATCGCGTCAATCGCGAGATCCTGTCCCTTCTGCTCGCTGATGCGCGCGAGCATGAGCACCATTGTGTCGTCTTCCCTGATCCCCAGCGCCTGGCGAACGCGCGCGCGCGCGTCGGGCGCTGCGGCGGTGCGCGCCCGCGCGCCATTGGCGATGACGCGCGATTTCACCTCCGCTTGCGGAAAGACCGCGCAGAAGTCCGCCCGCGCCGTCTCGCTCGGGAAGCGGAGCGCGTGCGCGGCGTCGATCCAATGCGTGTCCTCGCCGCGGGCCATGGCGCGCAGCACGTCGGCGCCCGGCGTCAGCTGCAAGCTGACGATGAACGGAACGCCGAGGCGCTTCGCCGCGCGCTTGGCCGCGATCAATGACGCGCACGGGTGCGCATCGACGAAGACGGCCGCATCCGCGTCTGCGAGGACCATGGATGGCCGTCGGTCGTCGCACCGCGCGTGCGGGCTCTTTCGTTCATCCAGCGGCAGTGTCGCGCGTTCGACGCCCGCAACAGCCGGGAACGCGGCATCGGCGGCGAGAATGACTCGGCGGTCGGCGGACAGGCCTTCGGCGATCGTGCGCGCGGCGCGGGCGCAACCGCCTCTGCCGGGATCGTCGCAGAAAAGAGCGATGCGCCGCGCCATCGCTCAGGTTTGCTGGGCGTGCCAACGCCAAGCAGAGCGGATAATGGTGTCGATGTCCGAGTGCTGCGCGCGCCAGCCGAGCACACGTTCGGCTTTCTGCGCGACGGCGACGAGCGCGGGGGGATCGCCGGCGCGGCGCGGGCCGATGCGCCGGGGAAAGCTCTTGCCGGCGACGCGCTCAACCGCGGCGGCGATTTCCGCGACGGTGGTGCCGTTGCCGGTGCCGAGATTGAAGACGTCGCTCTCGCCGCCGTTCATCAGATAATCGAGCGCACGGCAATGCGCGTCGGCGAGGTCTGCGACATGGATGTAGTCGCGCACGCAGGTGCCGTCGCGGGTGTCGAAATCGTCGCCGAACACGGTGAAGACGTGCCCGCCGCCGAGCGCGCCCTGGATGGCGAGCGGGATCACATGGGTTTCAGGGTCATGGCGCTCGCCGATCTCGCCGTCGAGGTCGGCGCCCGCGGCGTTGAAATAGCGCAGCGCAACGGAGCGCAGGCCGTGTGCGGCGCCGTAGTCCGCGAGCATCTTCTCAACGAAGAGCTTGGACCAGCCATAGGGATTGATCGGGCTTTGCGGATGCGTCTCGTCGATCGGCGTGCGAACGGGCGCGCCGTAGGTCGCGCAGGTGGAGGAGAAGAGTATCCTGTCGCACGCCGCGGCGCGCATCGCGTCGAGCAGCGTGAGCGTGCCCAGCGTATTGTTGCGGTAATAGAGGCCCGGCTGCTCCACCGACTCGCCGACATAGGCGTAGGCCGCGAAGTGCGCGACGATGTCCGGCTGGGCCTTGCGGAATGCGCTATCGAGCGCGACGGGATCGAGGATGTCGCCTTCGATCAGGTCGCCCCAGCGCACAAGATCGCGCCAGCCGCGGCTGAGATTGTCATAGACGACGACGGTCCAGCCGGCATTCGCAAACGCCTTGCAGCAATGGCTGCCGACATAACCCGCGCCGCCGGTGACGAGAACCGTGGGGCCCTTCACGACGCGGTCTCGTCAAGGGCGCGCAGGAACGCGTCGAAATAGTCGATTGTTTTCTGGAGTCCTTCGCGGAGCTGGGTTTTTGGGGTCCAGTTGAGCGTTGCGCCGGCGAGGGCGATGTCGGGCTTGCGCTGCTTTGGATCGTCCTGCGGCAAGGGGCGGTGGACG
>WGOB01000096.1 GCA_016124255.1 Alphaproteobacteria bacterium
CATCAAGGACGGCGACGTCCTGAACGGTGCCAAGGTCTCGGGCGTGTACCGCATCCTCGGCGCGAAGCTCGACAAGGTGCCGTCGGCGTCCGAGGGAGAGCTGGTGGCGTTCGGCCGCATGGACCCGATCCAGACCGGCGACGTGCTGACGCCGACCGGCGGGGTTCCCGAGCACGGCCTCGCTTGGCCGGCACCGCCGCAGCCGGTCTACGCGGTCGCGGCACGTGTCCCGGACCGCAACGACGAGGTCAAGGTGTCCGGCGCGCTCGCCAAGCTGTCGGAGGAGGATCCGTCGCTGCTGGTGCGGCACGATCCCGAGCTCGGCGAACTGGTGCTCTGGGGCCAGGGCGACACCCACCTGAAGGTGGTGGTGGAGCGCCTGCGCAACCGCTTCAAGCTCAACGTGGAGACCGAGCGGCCGGCGGTCGCGTATCGCGAGACCATCCGGCGGTCGGCCGACCAGCATGCGCGCCACAAGAAGCAGTCGGGCGGGCATGGCCAGTACGCCGACATCAAGGTCAAGGTCGATCCGCTGCCGCGCGGCAGCGGCTTCGAGTTCGAGGAGAAGGTCGTCGGCGGGTCGGTCCCGAAGCAGTATATCCCGGCGGTCGAGGAGGGTGCGCGCGACTATACGAGGCGAGGCCCGCTCGGCTTTCCGGAGGACGACATCAGGGTGACCCTGTACGACGGCGGCTTCCATTCGGTCGACAGCTCGGACATGGCGTTCAAGATCGCCGCCCGCGTGGCGCTGTCGGAGGCGCTGCCGAAATGCGACCCGGTGCTGCTCGAGCCGATCCATGAGGTGACGATCTCGGTGCCGTCTGACGCCACCAGCAGGGTTCACGGCATCCTGTCCAGCCGGCGTGGCCAGATCCTGGGATTCGACGCCAAGGACGGATGGCCGGGCTGGGACGCCGTGACCGCCTACCTGCCGGAGGCTGAGATCCACGACCTGATCCTGGAGTTGCGCGCGCAGAGCCAGGGGCTGGCCTATTTCGAATGGCGCTTCGACCATCTCTCGGAACTGACCGGACGGCTCGCGGACCAGGTCGTCCAGCATCGCGAGCAGGTCGACGCCCGCTGACGGCCGGGCATCCCGGGCAACGCCGGTCGCCCGGGGATCCGGACCGCCTCACCCCGAGTTGATTTGGCGTGGGCGCCGGAACGGCCTAGCTCGGTAGGCCAGGATCGAGTGGAGGAGTGCCGTCATGCTGATCAAGCGTCCTCGGGGATGGGAAATCCCCGAAAGCCAGGCGACGCCGGAGGGCGTGTGGCTGGACCGCCGCCGGCTGCTCAAGGGCATGGCGGCCGGTTCGATGCTGACCGGGGCCGCGGCCCTCGCAGGTTGCATGGAGGAGGCCGAGGCCGATTCCGGCAAGCAGCTGGCGGCAGCACCGGCGGCGGACCCGTCGGCCGGGCTGTACCCCCCGAAGACCAACATGAAATACCGTGGCGACCGGCCGATGACCGCCGAGGACCTCGCCACGACCTACAACAATTTCTATGAGTTCGGCAGCCACAAGAACATCTGGCGGGCGTCCCAGGTGCTGCCGATCCGGCCGTGGACCGTGACCTTCGACGGCATGGTCGAGGAACCGCGCAGCGTCGCAATCGACGACCTGCTGGCGGCGATGGGTCCGCTGGAGCAGCGCGTCTACCGACACCGTTGCGTCGAGGCCTGGTCGATGACGGTGCCCTGGGCAGGCTTCCCGATGAAGCGTCTCATCGAGTACGCCAAGCCGCTCGGCTCGGCCAAGTACGTCGTGATGCAGACCTTCCAGAATCCGGACATCGCGTCCGGCCAGAAGCAGTACTGGTATCCCTGGCCGTATGTCGAGGGCTTGACCATCGCCGAGGCCACCAACGAACTCGCGTTCATGGCGACCGGCATCTACGGCAAGCCGATGCCGGCGCAGAACGGGGCGCCGATCCGGCTGGTGACGCCGTGGAAGTACGGCTTCAAATGCGTCAAGTCGATCGTGCGGTTCTCGTTCTCCGACCAGCGTCCGGTGTCGTTCTGGGAGAAGCTGCAGGCATCGGAGTACGGCTTCTGGGCGAACGTGAACCCGGAAGTGTCGCATCCGCGGTGGTCGCAGGCGACCGAACAGCCGCTCGGTCAGTCCGATCGGATACCGACGCTGCTCTACAACGGCTACGCCGAGTACGTCGCCGACCTCTACAAGGGCATGAACAACGAACGCCTGTTCATGTGACGGCGTTCAGAATTCCAGGCCGAAGCTGTCCAGGAAGACGGTGAGGGCGAGGACCATGTCCACCGTCTCGCCGTCGTTGGCGAGCGGCAGGTAGATGCGCTCGAGGCGCAGATGTTCCTGCAGGTGCCAGAGCGTGGGGCGACCGACGCGCCATGCGGGCTGTCGCGACTGGACGACCTCGCGCAGGTACATCCGGTGTCCCTGGTCGCGGGCGGCCGGATGCGTGTACTCGAGGTATTCGCCGGTCGGGTCATGGTCGAACGCCCGGGCGACGCTGGTGCCGATGAGCCGGTAGCGGAGCCGGATATCCGGCATGCGCTCGACGTCGACCAGCCAGACATTCGGCAGCAGCGACGGGATGTCCAGCGGCTCGAAATGCTGGCGACCCGGCAACCGGCCGGCCGGGCTGATCGCGAGCCAGTACTCGGTCACGGCACGGATCTTGGCATGCAGCGGGTGCTCCAACAGGACGGAGGCCGGTGCGCTCAACTCCCGTTCGTCAGTTCCCTGGAGTGGGGAGGAAAGCTCGGTCACGTCACCGTCCCTGATAAGATCGCCGTCCGTAATCAATGGTAGCGAATGGCGGATACTAGTGCCGATCCGTTAACGAACCCTGAGTGAAGCACGGGCTGGTGCGCAGAGCACCTGTGTTCGCTAGAGTCGATGCCACAGAAGGGGAGGCGAGCGATGGCACGGCTGGAGAACAAGGTCGCGGTGATCACGGGGGCGGCGTCGGGCATCGGCCGGGCGTCGGCCGGGCTGTTCGCCCGAGAGGGGGCGACCGTGGTCCTGGCGGATATGAAGCGCGAGGCCGGCGAGGCCGCCGTGGCCGAGATCGTCGGGGCGGGCGGGCACGCCGAGTTCGTGGCGACCGACGTGTCGCGGGAAGAGGATGTCCGCGCCCTGATTGACGGGGCGGCGGAACGCCACGGCAGGCTCGACGTGCTCTACAACAACGCGGGCGGCGCCACCTCGAAGGACGGCAAGGTGACGGACATGCCGCTCGAGGAGTTCTGGCGGACCATGTCGGTCGACCTGTTCGGCACCTTCCTCGGTTGCCGCTTCGCGATCCCGCACATGGCGCGCGGCGGCGGCGGCTCGATCATCAACACCACCTCGATCCGCGCCCTGATCGGAACCGCCGGGGCGGACGCCTACTCGGCGGCGAAGGGCGGCGTGCTGACTCTGACCAAGGCGCTGGCCATGCAGTGGCATGTCGACAAGATCAGGGTGAACGCGATCGGGCCTGGGGTGGTCGCGACCGAACGCGTGAAGGCGCTGGTCAGGCCGGACGACCCCATCGTGAAGAAGTCGCTCATGGGGGTCATGGAGCCGGACGACATCGCCTATCTCGCGCTCTATCTGGCATCGGACGAGTCGCGGCGGATCACCGGCGCGATCCTGCCGGCGGAGAGCGGCGCCAGTACCTTCTGACCGATGCGGCTGCTCGCGATTTCCGATCTGCACCTGGCGTCGGCCCACAATCGCGAGGCGCTGGAGGCATTGCCGGCAAGCCCTGGCGACTGGCTGATCGTCGCCGGCGACGTCGCCGAGCGGCTGGAGCTGTTCGACTGGGCGTGTGCGCTGCTGAGCGACCGGTTCGGGCGGGTGATCTGGGTGCCCGGCAACCACGAGCTCTGGACGATGGGACACGAGGGGCCGGATGCGGCCCGCGGGGTCGAGCGCTACGAACGGCTGGTGGCGATCGCGCGCGCACACGGGGTGCTGACGCCGGAGGATCCGTTCCCGGACTGGCCTGGTCGGCTTCCCGAAGGCGTCGAGAGGCTCGTGATCGTCCCGCTGTTCCTGCTGTACGACTACAGCTTCCGGCCGGCGGACGTCGCGTTGGCGGACGTGATCGCCTGGGCGGACGAGACCCACAACGTTTGTGCCGACGAGCTGCGCCTGATGCCGGATCCGTTCACCACCCGGCCGGACTGGTGTCAGGCGCGCCTCGAGGAGGCGCGGCACCGGCTGGCCCGGGAACTGCCCGACGGTGCGGCGACGATCCTGGTCAACCACTGGCCGTTGCGCCGCGACCTGGTGCGCATCCCGCGGGTGCCGCGCTTCACGCCTTGGTGCGGCACGACGCAGACCGAGGACTGGCACCGCCGCTACCGGGCCCATGCCGTCGTGACCGGACACCTCCACACCCGCCGCACCGACCTGGTGGACGGAGCGCGGTTCGAGGAAGTGTCGCTCGGCTATCCCCGGCAGTGGGACCACGGGCGCGGCATGGCCGGGTATCTCAGGGTGATCCTCTGAGTTGTCGCCGGCGGAGCGCTCAGCCGGCTGGCGGAACGAATTCCAGCAGCCTGAATGTCATCATTATTCGCAGTGCGAACTCGTCGGCGGCGATGGCATCCGCGTCGAGGCCGAGCCGGTCGAACAGCACATGGTTCGGAGTCTTCCCGTCGACGGCGGCAAGCAGGTCGGCCGAGGCCTTGCCGCACAGGACCGGCAGTTGCTGCTGCCGGTCCTTGAGGTAGATGCCCTTGGTACGTTCCGGACCGAACTCGCGCGGTGAAGTATCGTGCAGCCATCTGAGCACCCGGCCCGGGTCGGATACGCGCACCGGGTCTCCCTTGGCCAGGTAGATCCGATGCATGTTCAGCCGGCAGTGCCAACGTTCGGCGAACTCGGCGCGATCGGGGAGGCTCATGCGAGCCAGGACGGCGCGCAGCGCCGGCGCCTTCACGAAGTTCAACGGCTCGTAGAGCAGTGCCTCGAGCGGCTGCTGGAACGCGAGGAAGCCGAGGCCGGCGCGCTCGACGAACTCGAACATCTCGCGGGCCGAGAAGGGATGGTCGCTCGAATTCAGGAACCGGTCGACCAGCTGCTCGCCGTATGCGTCAGGCGTCGATGAGTGCTTGGTCAGCGTCGACAGGTTGCGGGCGCCGTCGAAATGCCCGAGCGAGCTCTGCGGCAGTTCGTCGAGAACCGCCTTGGTCAGCGCGATGCTCTCGGCGTCCACCGGGCGGTCGCCGACGAGGTCGAGCATCATGCGCTGGACGTGGTACATGCCGGCGCGCCCGTACTTGGCGTAGATCCAGATGCCGAGGCCGCCGTCCGGCTTCGTCACCGCCGTCAGGCTGCGCAAGCCGCGATCGGGGTCGGACAGGTGATGCAGGACGCCGTTGCAGTTGACGTAGTCGAACGGACCGTCGGCCGCCGGGTCGAGATCGAACAGCGACCTCTGCTGGATGTCGACGTTGTCGAGGCCGAACCGGTCGAGCCGTTCGCGGCAGATGCGGTTGGCGGCCGGGCTCTGGTCGAGGTGCACCACCCGCCCGGTACCCCCGAGGTCGTTGATCAGCTTGGCGAAGTAGAGTGTCGAGTCGCCGGTTCCGCCTCCGGCGACGAGGATTCTGCAGTCGTCGGCGAACGGATCCCTGCCCCCGAAGACCAGGTTCCGGATCAGGAAGTGATCGTCGCCGGGGCGCCGGTATCTGCCGCGCTCGTCGTCCTCAGCCGACCGGATCGGCATCGGGAAGTCGCGGTACTGCTGGAGCGTGCGCTGATAGCCGGCCTCGCGATCGTCAGCCATGATGCGAATTCTCTCTCGACAGTTGTCTTTCGGGTCGGCGGGGCCACCGGTTACGAGCCGCGCGCGATTTCTGGTCGATAGCTCCTGGCATGACAAGCGGGATGTTAGGGTTGCCTGTGTCGGGCCGGCCTCGTTTGCTCTAGCTTCGGCACGAAACTGGAGGACGTCGATGAAGATGCGCGCCGCGGTCCTGAGGACCATTGCCCCCGATCGCCCCTACGCAGACACCCGGCCGATCTCGGTCGAGGAACTGGAGCTCGACGGTCCGCAGGCCGGCGAGGTGCTGGTGAAGATCGCGGGTGCCGGCCTCTGCCATTCCGACCTCTCGGTGATCGACGGCTCGCGACCGCGGCCGATACCGGTGGCGCTCGGCCACGAGGGCGCCGGGACCGTCGTCGAGGTCGGGGTCGGCGTGCGCGACATCGCGCCGGGCGACCCGGTGGTGTTCCAGTTCTCGGCCAGCTGCGGCCGCTGCGAGCGTTGTCTCGAGGGGCGTCCGCAGATCTGCATCGCCCATGGTGCCGCGCGGGCCAAGGGCGAACTGATGGCCGGCGGAAAGCGACTCCGGGACGCCCGGGGCGAGCCGGTCAGCCACCAGTCCGGCGTGTCCTGCTTCGCCGAGTATGCCGTCGTCGACCGGGGATCGGTCGTCCGCGTCGACAAGGACGTGCCGCTGACGATGGCGGCGGTGTTCGGTTGCGCGGTAATGACCGGGGTCGGCGCCGCGCTCAACACCGGGGGCATCCGCCCGGGACAGAAGGTTGCGGTCATCGGCCTGGGGGGTGTCGGCCTGTCGGGCCTGTTGGGGGCACGGCTGGCGGGGCCGTCGGTGCTGATCGCGGTCGACGTCAACCCGGCCAAGCTCGGGCTCGCCCGCCAACTCGGTGCCGACCATGCGATCGACGCCCGCGAGCCGGACCATCTCGACCAGATCCGCGACCTCACGGGCGGCGGTGTCGACGTCGCGATCGAACTCGCGGGTTCCGTAAAGGCGCTCGAGACCGGATACGGGATCCTGCGCACCGGCGGCACCCTGGTGACGGCGGGGCTGGCGCCGGCCGGCGCGGCATTCGCCGTCCACGCGGCAGACCTGGTGACGCGCGAGATCACGGTGAAGGGCAGCTACATGGGATCCTGCGTGCCGGTCCGCGATATTCCTCGCTTCATCGAGGCGTACCGCCAGGGCCGCCTGCCGGTCGACCGGCTGATCGGCGAGCACATCGGGTTCGAATCGATCAATCATGGCTTCGACCGGCTGGCGGACGGCGAAGTGGTGCGTCAGATCCTGGTCCCGAACGCCTGACCGCCGGGGCGCGGCCGGATCAGTGCGGCCGGATCAGTGCGGCCGGATCAGTTCCGGGCGGCCGTCGCCTCGACCACCGCCGACAGGTCGCCGTACGCCTCGAAGACGGTCTCGGCGTCCTGGTAGTCGCGGGCCGAGACGATGCTGACGACCTTGCCCGCGACAAGCACCGACTGGTGCAGCATGACCCGCGGCGTCGCCTGGCCGCCGGCGCCCGGGACGCTGAGGAGGGTGGCCAGCGTCGGGCCGAAGCGGTCGCGATGCAGGATGCCCAGTTCGTGCCTGCCACCCGGCGGAAGGACCTTCCAGGCGGCTTCCAGGTCGGCGGCGAGCTTCACGATGTCGGCCTTGTAGTCGGGCACGCCGCGATCCGCGAGGGCCTGTGCGATCGCATCGTTCAGCACCGGTTGGCCGAACGCGAAGACCGGCTCCAGATGGGTTCCGGCGATCATCATGTAGCCGAACCGCGAGATCGTTGCCGGAGTGCCGGTCCGCCAACCGGCGATCGTCTCGCAATTGCCGAACGCTACCAGCAGGACGAATTGGTCGCCGGTAGCGGTCGACAACTGGTCCAGCAGCGGCTTGTCGGCCGGCAGATCGGCGTCGAAGAAGCAGTCGCCGTCGGCGAGCGCGATGGTCATCTCGTGGCCACCGATGGCGATAGTCCGGTCCTCGCGGGCCGAGGCCGGCGAGACCAGGAGCGTCAGGGCCAGGGCGAGCAGACCGAAGCGGCTGCGGACGGGCACCGTCCCGGCCCTTACTCGCCCAGGTATTCGGTGACGATGCAGGAGAAGGTTGGCCGCGCCGGTTCGGCGGACAGGTTCTGCTGATGGTTCAGGATGAACGCCAGGTCCACCGCCTTGAATGCCTCTACCTGAAGGGCCGCGGCACGTTCGAAGCACGCCTTTGCATTGTTGAAGGTCACTCCGCTTTCGATCACCTGGTTCCCGATCAGGGTCACCAGCATCCACACGATATTCATGGCCCGTCTCCCGGATTCGGACCAGCGAACACTAGCAGGGCTGCAATCGGGTTTCATCGCCCGGCAGCCGGCTTCGGTCGCTTCTTGTCCGACCGTTGCATGCCGGCATCGGTTTTCGCCTGCGCTCGACAGCGCGTGACGGGTGCGGGATGTGCGGCCGGGGGATGGATGTGCGACTCTGGTCTTCGCAAACCGGGAGCAGGCTCATGCGGACGACGGCCGAAGTGATGGCCTGGCGGCGGGAGACGCGCGCCCGCCTCATCGAGGCTCGGCTGGCGATGCCGGTCGCGGAGCGCGTTGGCCGGGCCGCCGAGGCGCTCCGGTCGCTGGACGCTGCGACCGATCTGAGCCGCTTCACGGTGGTCGGCCTCTACTGGCCGTTCCGGGGTGAGATAGACGTCAAGCCGCTGGCGCGCGACCTCGTCGCCCGCGGAACCCGGGTCGGCCTGCCGGTCGTGGTGACGCCGAAGGCGCCGGTCGAGTTCCGCGAATGGACACCCGATGCGGCGATGACCCGCGGCGTGTGGAACATCCCCATCCCCGACGGAACGCCGCTCGTGCATCCGGCCTGCCTGATCGTGCCGCTGGTCGGGTTCGACGGCCTGGGATTCCGCCTCGGCTACGGGGGCGGCTACTACGACCGGACCCTGGCGGCGAGCCGGCCGCGGCCATGGACGATCGGCCTCGGCTTCGATCTCGGCCGCCTCGCGACCATCCATCCGCTCGATCACGACATCCCGATGGACGGCATCGTCACAGAGGGCGGCTCGGTCCGCCACCACCACCGCGGCGCGGAGGTGGACGGCGGGGCGGATCCGGGCTTCGCCTCGCCGGCTTGCCTGTTGGGCGAGCTCGGCGGCGAGGACCCGGGGCCCTGGCGGTAGCAGGGAGGCCGGTCAGTCTTCGAGGCTGTCGACCGGTTGCTGGAAATGCTCGGCCCAGCCGATGAGGCGCGTCACCGCACTCTCCGTCGTGCCGTCCCCCATGGGACAGGCGATCGTCTCGTACCAGGATCTCATGCCCAGTCGTGTCCGATAGGCAATGCGCTGGAACCGCGGCGCGCGGCCGGCGACGACCGAAGCGTACAGCGCGCGCAACTGGCTCTGGCTGCCCTGGGTCTCGATCTGCGAGATCAGGCTGCCGGTGTTGTCGCGCGGGGTGTGGGCGGCAATGTTGGTGCCGATCAGGCGGTACCTGAAGTCGCTCCCGCCCTCGAGCACGTCGACCAGATAGGTGTAGGGCAGGAGTGCGCGCATCGCCGCCGGATCGACATTGCGATGGTCCGGTAGCGCGGTGGTCGCCGCAAGCGACCGCCAGTGTTCGAGGCCGCTCCGGCACAACTCGGATGACAGCAGCTCGGGGGTGGCAGCAGGAAGCGACACGGCCTGAACGACGACGCGTCCGGCTTCCAGGCGGCGATCGCCCTTCCATCTGTTGTCGTACACGGCGGCAGCTTGTCCCTCGGGCCCCGGCGCAGCCTCTATGGCGCCAAAGCGCATGCATCTGTCAACGGGATATCGGTTGGCCGTGCAGATCGCCGGTCGGCGGATACGCCTCTACCAGCCGCCACCGCCACCGCCGCCGCCACCGCCGCCGGAGAAGCCTCCGGACGATGACCCGCCGCCGCTGCTCGACGGCCGGGTGGATGCCGTCGCGGCGGCGCCCCCGAGCCCTTGCGAAAGCGCGCTGGCGAGGCTGCGTGACCCGGACGCCGAGCCGGCGGCGGCATGGTACCAGCGCGGGCGATACTCACGGCGTGGACGCGACGGATCTGCAGCGCTGGCCTCGATCCGTGCCAGCGCCTTTCCGGTCCATTCTTCCTCGACACCGAGGGCCATGGCGTAGGGCAGGTGGGCCTCGAACAGGGCTTCGGTGACCTCGGGCTCCCGGCCGGCGAAATTGAGCCGGTCCGCCTCGGCGACGGACAGGTACAGACGGTAGCCCTCGATCGCGTCGAGGGTCTCTCGGCCCTGCCGGGTCGGTGCCTTCATCAGGAACCAGAACAGCACGGTCAGCGCGACGGCGCCGACCGCGGGAACGAGGGCGACCGGCGGCGCGATCACTGCGATCAGGATCGCGACCCCGCCTACCGGGATCAGGCAGGCGATCCCGAGCGCGAGACGAAGCAGGGCACGAAACGGGCGATAGCCGCGGCTGCCGGCGGAGAGCAGGCGGACCGCGCCCTGTCCGATCATCACGAGGCCGGCCGCCAGGAACCCGCACAGGAACACCGAGGCGACCAGGGCAAAGACCCACGAATCCTCGCCCATGGCATCGATCGCGATGCTCGACCCGACGCAGGCGACGGCGATCATCGCGCCGGCCAGCCAGACCGCGATGTTGTTCCGGAAATAGGTGGCGCTGAACTCGCGGTCGAAGGCCTCGAGAAGCGCGCTCTTCGCCGCTCCGAGGCGCGGCTCGTAGGCCTTGCCGAACCGGACCGGGCCGCGCTTGGCGGGCAGCAGGGTGCGCAGCAGGGCCTTCTCGCCCGGCGGCAGGTCGCCCGGCTCTCGCCGGTCACGGTCGACCTCGAACTCGCCCTTGCCGACCTCCTCGATGACGATCGCCCGCTTGGTCGCCAGGCTCGTCAGCGCGACCGTCAGCGCGCGCTCCGGGGCGAAGCCGTCGCCGTGGCCCTCGCCCCAGATGAAGCCGACGGCGGTTGGCGACAGGCCGCCCGGCGCCTCGAACAACGGAATCACGACCCCCTTCCTCGGGTCGCGGCCGACGCGATGCCAGGCTGCGGCGAAGTGGATCAGCAGGACGACCAGCAGGACGGACCCGACCGCGACCCCGGCATTGTCGGCAAGCAGGAAGCTGAGCTCGTCGCTCGCGGTCGGCCGGGAGACGGCGCCCGCCGGCCATGCGACCGCGATCGTGAAGCCCTCGCCGGGGGCCAGGCCGCGAGTGGTCTCGATCCGGACGAGGTCACTGCCGCGCTCGACGATTGCGGCGTCCCGCCCGCGCTCGCCGTGCGATCCGGTATAGGCGGCGATGTCGGTCAGCGTCGGACTGCCGGGCAATCGCACGGAGACCGAGGCGAGGTCGATCGGGAACGCCCAGGCATCGCCCGTGACGTTCCAGTACAACTCGTCCTCGCCCGAACGATGCAGGAGCTGCCGGCTGGTCTGGTAGGCGATCGTGTAGCGGTGGACCCCGGGGTCGAGCAGCACGTCCTCCCGGCCGATGTAGACCCGGACTCCGGCTTCGAGTTCCGCCAGGAAATGCGGCTCCGGCCGGCCGTCGCGGGTGATGCGGACAACCTCGAAGCCGGCGATGTGGTTGAAGCCGTGCGCCGTCAGGCTGCGGATCGGGAAGTCGCGGAAGATGCCGCGGCGGATCTGGTCACCGGCGGCGATCACCTCGATGGTCTCCTCGACGTCGAGAATCCCGTCGGGGCGGACCGTCACGTCGGAACTGAAGGACAGGATCCGTTCGCGCTGTGCCGCACCGTTGCTGGCGGTCGCGAGAAGGCCGAGGAAGAGAAGGGCGGTCAGGACCGCGCGCACGGTGCCGCCTCAGAACGAGACGGCCGGAAGGATGCGATCGCCGGCGTGCTCGACTTCGTAGTAGTCCGCCGGCAGGAACCGGAACCAGCCGGCTACGACGTTGCTCGGGAACGACTCGATCAGGGTGTTCAGGTCGCGCACGGTGCCGTTGTAGTAGCGTCGCGCCATCTGGATCTGGCTCTCCAGCTCGGCCAGGGTGCGTTGAAGTTCGAGGAACGACTCGTCGGCGGCCAGGGCCGGGTAGTTCTCGGCCACGGCGAACAGGCGGACCAGTGCCGTCGACAGCTCGCCCTCCGCCGCCTGACGGGCGCTGGGACCGGATTCGGTCGCCGCCTGTGCCCGCGCGCGGCTCTCAGTGACGGCTTCGAGCACGCCGCGCTCGTGACCGGCATAGCCCTTCACGGTCTCGACGAGGTTGGGGATCAGGCTGGCGCGGCGCTTGAGCTGGACGTCGATTCCGCTCCAGCCCTCCCGGACCCGCTGGCGCAGCGCCACCAGCCGGTTGTAGATCAGGATGCCCCAGCCGACGAGGATCACCGCGACTGCGACCAGCGCATAGGAAGTCGGGAAGCCGTCCATGGTTCTCCCCACGCCGCCAACCGGCCGATGCCGTACTCGACTCGGCAAGCGACGGTGGGCACCGCCTGTCGAATGCATGCGAGCGTACGTTATGCGGCGCCGGTTCGCCAGATCGAGCAGCGGCGTGCGTCTCCGCCTATGCCACCTTGGCGTACACCGTCTCGCCGGTGAGGCCGGCGGCAGCCATCGCCCGAGTGATCTTGGCGATCTCGGCGTCCGAAAGCTTCATCAGCGGCGGGCGGACATGCGCGGCCTTCATCCGGCCGAGATGGACCAGTGCCTCCTTCATGCGGTTGTGCATGTCGAGGAAGGGCGGGTCGTAGAACGCGCCGGTGGTCGGGTAGATGCGGTCGGCGACCGCGCGCGCGGCGTCCATGTCACCCGCCTGCACCGCCCGGAACAGCGCGACCTGAAGGGCGGCGATCACGCTGCCGGCGCCTGACAGCAGCCCGTCGCAGCCGAGCACCAGCGACGACAGCAGCCAGGACGAATGGGTCGACAGCACCGCGATCCGGCGCGGCAGGGCGTGCAGTTCCCGGACCTGCCGCTCATGCTGCTTGGTGTCGTTGCACCAGTCCTTGATGGCGACCACCGTGTCGATCTCCTCGCACAGTCGGATCAGCGTCTCGACCGGGTAGCCGAGGCCGCTGGCGAGCGGGTACTGGAAGATGATGATCGGCAGGTCGCTCGCCTCGCGGATCGTGCGGAAGTGTCCGAGCGCCATCTCCGGGCGCATCGCGCCGCCGGCGGCGAAGGTGCCGGACGGGAACACCAGCAGCGCGCTGGCGCCGTCGCGCTCCGCCCGCCGGGCGATGCCGGCGGCGAGGTGCGAGCCGTCGGAGTAGACGCCGTGGACGACCGGCAGCCGTCCGCCGACCTCTTCCATGGTCATCGCCATCACCCGCTCCTGCTCGGCGATCGTGCAGGTCGCGACCTCGCTGGCGTGGGCGTTGACGGTGACGGCTGTGATGCCCTCGACGGCGGCGACGTCGTTCAGGTGGGCGCGGAACCCGGCTTCGTCGATCGACAGGTCCGCGTTGAACGGCAGCAGGAAGGCGGGAATAACGCCCTTCGGCTGGAATGGCAGTGGTGCGGTCACGGCGTCCTCCCCAGGATCGCGAACGTTGCGCGAAGTGTAGGGGATGGCCGGGGCGTTCGGAAGGGAGTGTGGCGGTCGGGGCCGCAGCGCGGTCAGCGGGCCGGGCCTGCCGCCAGCGCGAGGATGTCCGGGAGCGACACTGTGTAGCTCGACGTACCCTCGCCGACCCAGCGCGCCCGGGTGGTGGCGTAGTCATGGCCCAGATGCTGATAGAACGTGACCAGTTCGTCCGGCGAGCGCCGCGTCTCGATCTCGACGATGCGCGTCCCCGGCCGGCAGAACACGGCAGCGACGTGAAGCGCGCTGCCGTAGTGCGACACGATCGTGTCGGCGCCCCTGTACAGGGCGACCTGGTCCTCGAACGACAGTTCCTGGGGATGGACGATCCTGAACCCGGTCTCTTCGAGGGCGCGCTCGAGCTCGGCCTCGTTGGCGAGTTCGCGGTCCGGCCGCGCGACCCGGCGACGCGACAGGTAGAGCCGGCGCGCGCCGGTTGCGGGTTCGACCGTCGAGGTGTGGCGACGCAGGACGTCGTACAGCGGGAAGTTCGCCAGTGCCTCCGCCGAGATGTCGGTCGTCACGACTTCGTCGAACGCGACGCGCGTGTGGTCCGCGATGATGTGGAAGTGACGAAGGCCGAACCACCGGTAGATCGCCTCGACGAATGCCGGAGTCTCGCAGGGCAGCGCCACGACGAGGTCGTCGGTCCCGACGTGGTCGCGCGCGGCAAGCACGCGGCCGAGCGAGTCCAGGATGAAATGCCCGAAGACGTCCGAGTTCCGCCGGCTGTAGCCGGGCGTCGCGATACCGTTCATGCGCTCGGTCCGCCCGGGTGCCTCCAGGAGCGCACCGCCCGGATAGGTTGCGATCAGGCCGGGCATGGCTTCGCTGTGCTGGATGTCGACGGTCAGGACCCGGTCCTCTCCGAGCTGAACGAAACGCCCAAGCAGCAAGCCATCGCGGTGCGAGCCGACAACCATGCCGTCAGTGATGAAGGCGTGGTCGAGCCGATGGATCGCGATGTTGTTGTGCGAGCCGGGGAACTCGGTCGGCCGGCGGATGCCGCGCCGGCGGGTCAGCCGGGCATCGGGAACGAACCGGGTGCCGTTGAATCCGATCCGGTTGTAGGGAGGGGCGGCTTTCGACGGCTCGGCGGCAGCCGTCGACGCCGGATCGGTTCTCCAGGCCTCGAACGGCCCGACGCGCTCGACGACCGGGCCCTCGGCCCGGCCGGTGGCGGCCACCGCCGCTGCGTAGGCGAACGCGAGGTGCCGGGTCACTTCGACCGGCAGCCCGCTCTCGCGTGCCAGCGTCGGAAGCCTGTCGGCAATGCGGTCGGTCGCGCGGACGACCGCCGGCGTCATGGCGTCGCCTGGAGCTGGGCATGCGACTTCCAAGGCCTGCCGAAGCTTGGCCTCGAGCAGCGCCACCTGATGATACTTCGAATGCAGGTGACCGCCGTGGTGAAGGCCGGAGACCAGCTCGATCTCGCCGGCTTCGATGCGGTCGACCAGGAAGGTGCCGGCGAACAACCGGAGTGCGGCCAGCAGCGGCTTCACGCAGAGCGCGCGCATGCAGACGCGATGGAACAGCGCGGCGTGCTCGCGCCTGACCTCCTCCGGGTGGAAGTACCGCGCGATCTCGGCCTGGCTCAACGGCGAGCCGGGCTCGAAGGCGAGGCGCGTCTTGAGCCGGGTCAAGGAGCCGGCGTCCGGCCCTCCGGCGCGAGCGGCGGC
The DNA here is from genome assembly GCA_016124255.1 of Alphaproteobacteria bacterium. Taxonomy (GTDB): domain Bacteria; phylum Pseudomonadota; class Alphaproteobacteria; order Caulobacterales; family Aquidulcibacteraceae; genus CADEEL01. The sequence continues at coordinate 14,969 of WGOB01000096.1, forward strand.
GAGCATGAACGCTTCGTCAGCGGTGAAGCGGAACCGCGTCCCGGCTTCAGGCGGCCTTCCGCCGGCGAAATGCGCGGACAGGGCGGCCTCGGTCGGTTCGACCCAGCGGACCTTCAGCAACATCGGGACGAAGTCCCGTTCGATCGAGAGCCGGTCGAGTTCATCGGCCGCGGCCGGGCCGAGCGCATCGAGCCGCCGGCTGGCGGGGTCGAGATCGCGGATCACCGCCAGGCCGGACGGACCGGCGGGGATGATTGCGACATCGAGGTCGGGTCGCTCGCGCATCAGCAGGCACAGGGCGCGCCAGCAGTCGCCGACCCAGAACACCAGCCGTCGCGTCGGCTCGGCCGAGACCGGGTGCAGCGGCAGGATGTCGTGAAGGATGATCGTCGAGCCGGGCCGGCAGAGCCTCTCCGTGTTGCGGAAGTCCCGCAGGACCTGATTGGCCTCGTGCAGGCCGTCGATGAAGGCGAGGTCGACGGCAGGGTGGTCCGGCTCCTCGAAGGCGGCGGCAAAGTACGCGTCGCTCGTGGTCCGGTGCAGCTCGAGGCGCGGATAGTCCTTCGGATCGACATGGGGTTCGGGGTCGACCGCGATCTGGCGGGCTTCCGGGTGGCAGACGTCGAGCGAGTGGCCCTGGTTCACCCCGATCTCGAAGTAGAGGCGGGGTCTGACGATCCGTCCGATGGCTTCCAGGACGTCGTAGTGCCTGCTCGACCCGAAGCAGTGCTCCGACTCCAGGCGGACGAGTTCGGAGAGCACCCACGGCCGCGCGCGCGACAGCAGGTCGTCGATGCGCGACCAGTTGTCGGGAACCTTGCGCCCGGTGCGTGTCGCCAGGGCGAGCAGCTTGTGGAGCGAGTCGCCCAGCGAAGGCTCGAGCACGGCCGCTGCCCGGTAGGCGCCGATGGCGCTCCGCGCGTTGCCGAGAGCCAGGCAGCGGTCTGCGTAGGCGTCCAGCAATGCGAACGGCATGCGGGGGTGGCGCGCGAGCAGCCGCTGCAGGACCTCCGACAGCGTCCGTAGGTCGGCGCGCCGTGCCAGGCCCCTGAAGGACAGGTGACAGAACGAGGTGCCGGCAAAGGACATGGAAGCGCCGGGGCCTGCCGGTGCCGTCTCGATCGCTGCGTTCATTCCGGTTCCGTTGCCGATGTCGCCGGACGGTTCTAGCACCGACCCCATGGCGCGTTCGACCGAAAGCTGGCGCGATGGTACGAACAATGGTGCCGGCCCGCCGGCGTCTCGGTGCATTGCCCCGACAGGATCCGAGAAGGAGGACTTCCGACGGTGTATTTCAGGATCCGCCCAACGGTCTTCGAGCCCGCCGCGCTTGCCGATCTCCAGGCCTGCGCGGACGAGCTGATCGCGCGTGCGCGGACCCATCGCGCGTCGCTCGGTTCCTATCTGCCCGACGCCTCGGCCCGGGTCCTGATCACGGCGGCGGTCAGGCGGTTCTACGCCAGCGAGCTGCCCGCCCTGTTCGCGGAGCGCTTCGGCAAGCGGCCGGCCCTCAGCCTCGGGATCACCACGATCCGCTACCAGGCGCCCGATGCGCCGGCGAACCGGGTCGAGTGGCATCTCGATCTCAATTTCGTGTACGACGACTCGCCCTTCATGGTCGCGTGGGTGCCGCTCGAGGACGTCGGCACGACGCGCATCGGCCTCGAGGTCTGCGCGCCGACGCGCCCGGTCGCTCCGGCGGCGCTGTTCACGCCGTGGCTGCAACGGATCAGGAGCGGCCGGACACCGGTGTTCACGGATGGCGAGGTCGAGGCGATCTTCGGCGCGGACGGCTTCCAGGCGCGTTCGCTGTCGCTGTCGGCCGGCGGGGCGGCGGTCTTCGACCAGTTCGTTCTCCACCGCAGCCAGGACCTGACCACCGCGACCGAGCCCCGGCGCTCCTTCGAGTTCCGCATGATGGACCTCGACGCGCTCTCGGACTGGGCGAGGCGCACCGACGGCCTGTTCTGCCGCGAGGCGGAGGGCAGTCCCGACGGCATAGAGTTCCTGGTGAAGGCCGGCGGCACGTTGCGCGTTGCGGCAGGGCCTGAGCTCGACGGCCTGGAAGTGTCGGGATCGTCCTAGCGGGGACCTGGAGCGGACCGCCGTCCCGGATAAAAAAAACTGCCCGGAAGCGCAGGGCTTCCGGGCAAGTTGAACAGGGAGGCTTCACGTCTGGGAGACGTAGAAAGGGGCATTTCAGGGGATTACGAGACGTAACACCTTTGCTTGACATACCGCAGAAAACTGCGAAAGTAGTGTTACACGGGGTAACGGAGCGTTACCCTGTAGCACACAGCAAACCGTTACCCCAGCGTTACCCAGGAGGTCTTACGTCATGCCAGCCGCGCCGCTCACCGCCAAGGCCGTCGAGAAGATTAAGGCCGACCCGAACAAGCGCCTGGAGATTCCAGACGGCGGCTCCGGGCTGTACTTGATTGTTCAGACCAGCGGCGCGAAGTCGTGGGCCGCTCGATACCGGAACGCGGCGGGCAAGCCGGTCAAGCTCACGCTGGGCAAGTACCACGAAGAGACCATGCCGCTGTCGGTCGCGCGGCAACGGCTTCGCGACACGCTCGACGCTGTCGACCGGGGCATTGATCCGGCTGCGGCGAAGCGCTCGGCGAAATCGGCAGCGGTTGCCGTTTCGTTGCCGACGACCCTCGGCGATCTAGCCGACGTCTATGTGCAGCGGTACCTGCAAAAGCGGGTGCGGCGATGGAAGGCTGCGGCCGGCGAGATCGACACTCACATTCGCCCGCGCCTCGGCTCGGTCGCGCTGGCCGACCTGTCACGGGCGCACGGTCGCCAGATGGTGCAGGACATCGCCGGCAAGTATCCGGTGGCCGCCAATCGGGCGCTGGCGAGGCTCAATGCCATCCTGAATTGGGCGGCCGGCGAGGATCTGATTGCAGTCAATCCGATGCTCGGAATCAAAAAGGCGACCATCGAGGCGCCGCGCGAGCGGGTGCTTTCCGATGACGAGTTGCGCGAAGTGTGGAACGCGAGCGACCGGCTCGGCTATCCGACCGGCGAAATCGTCAAGGCCCTGATCCTGACTGGCCAGCGTCGCGACGAAGTCCGCGCCGCCCATTGGTCCGAATTCAATCTCGATGAGGGAACCTGGATCATTCCGACCGCGCGGTTCAAGGGCGGCCGGTCGCACCTTGTGCCGCTCGCCGAGGCCGTCGTCGAGCGCTTGAAGGCGATGCCGTTCCGGGACCGTGGCGGGCCGGTTTTCGTAGGACAGAAGGCGGGGAAGCCGCACCAGAACATGGTGAAGCCGAAGCACGTCCTTGACCGGTATATCGCCGAGGCGCGCGGCGACGATGCAGAGCCGATGGAACCTTGGACCCTGCACGACCTGCGGCGCACCATGCGGACCGGGCTGTCGCGCCTCGGCATCGCCCGCGATGTTGCGGAGCGCTGCATCGGACACGCGGTCGGCGGGCGCCTCGGCGCCGTCTATGACCAGCACGAATATCAGCCTGAGAAGGCGCGGGCGATGCAGGCATGGGCCGATCATGTCGCCGCCGTGGTCGAGGGCCGGAAGGTCGGCAACGTGGTGCAGATGAGGGCCGAGCGATGAGCAAGGTTGTCCCGCTACGAGACGCACAAGCGCTCAATGCCGCCCGCGAATTCCTAGAGTTCCATCAAACTCAGGAAGTCGAAATCTTCGGCGTGCGCGCACGATGGCTGAATGATGCCGACAATCGACGCGTGGCAATTGCGGCGCTGAAACGGCAAACGCTGCTGCGCCCGGAAACCATGATGGACGTTGTGGAATTGGCGCGGGCGGGCTGGCCGATAGCGGATGCGGCACTAAGAGAACTGATACTGGAGTTTACAAATCGTGGCGAGGTAATGCCGACATATCTTGCAGCTTACAGTATGGAAATTGTTTCCGGGAGAACAAGGAAAATGCCCGGCCGTCAGGTTTCTGACAAGTTTTTGAGGGATATTGTTATCGTAAGCGCCGTCATGATTGTTTCTGAACAATTCGACATGCCGCCTACCGGGCGCAATATTTCCGCGAGTTCTGTTGTTGCTGAGGCACTTTCGAGAATGAATCTCCCTATCGGCTACAAGGGAGTTGCGAAGATTTGGGCGAAATACGGTCACATGGTGGCGCCTGATTTGTAAGTGTGCGTGCGTTCTACTTTATCGCCTTCGAAGACGGAGGACCACTAGGCGTTCCATCGGGTCTATCTGAGTTGCCGGGCATTACAGACCGGAGAAACACAGATGACCCGTTACCTGCGATTTGCCGACTTGGTCGAGCGTCGCATCGTCAAGAACCGCGCTACGCTCTGCCGGTGGCAGCAACGCCATGGCTTCCCGCGTCCCGTCCGCTTGGGGCCGAATACGGCGGCTTTCCGCGAGTCGGACATTGAGGCTTGGCTGCGCGAGCGTGAAGCCGCCGCAGCCGAGGCGGCTTGATCCATGCCCGGCAACGAGACGCCCCCGACCGGAGCTGACGGTCGGGGGCATCCGAATCTGTCCGAAGCTGGCGAGCAGGACGGGTCGGATAATACAAGCATAGACTTGCATAATCAAGATGCCTGGGCCGCTCGCATCCGCCGCGACGCCGACCGTTGGCTTGCATCGAAGGCCGCCCGCCGGCCGAGGGGGCGGCGATGAGCGCCCGCACGATCGCCGTCGCCTTGTACCCCCAGGCCAAGCGCAGCGGCGCCGGATGGTTGCCCCGCTTCCCGTGCCCAGACCACGGCAACGGACGCGGCGACCGCAATCCGAGTCTGCTGATTGTCGACGGCGAGACCCGCGCGCTGTTCACCTGCTTTTCAGGCTGCACCAGTGACGCCGTAGCCGATGAGATCCGCCGTCGCGGTCTGGTCGAGGTCGAGGATCGGGGAATATCCCGACACGTTGTCGGGAAAATCGGCGATGACGATCGCGCCCGCATCGAACGCGCCCGTGCGATCTGGGGCGAAGCCGACGCCCTGCCGTTCCCGTATCTCAGGGAGCGCGGCATCAACATCATGCCCCCGCCCTCGATCCGCTGGCACCGCCGGCTCGCCTATGGTGGCGCCGAGTTCTTCCCCGCCCTGGCCGCCGCCGTGCAGGGGCCGGACGGCCGACTGGTGGCTGTTCACCGGACCTACTTGACCGACGACGGCACCGGCAAGGCTCCGGTGGCCGCGCCGAAGAAGGCACTCGGGCCGCTCCGGGGAGGCGCTGTCAGGCTCGCACCGGCCGGCCAGTCGCTGATCTTGGTGGAAGGCATCGAGGACGGTCTGTCACTGGTCGAGATGACAGGGCGGCCGACGTGGGCCGTGCTCGGCACCAGCGGATTCGGGAACGTGATCCTGCCCGCCGAGGTCTTGACGGTCGTTCTCGCGCCCGATGGCGACCCGGCCGGCGAGAAGGTGGTGGCCGGTGCCGCCGAGCGGTTCGCCGCCGAGGGGCGCCGCGTGCTGCATCTGAGGCCGCCGCCCGGTCTCGACTGGTGCGACGCCCTCGGCGAGTTCAACGAGCGCGCGGGCATCCGCGAGTTCGATGGTGGTGCATCCCGTGACGACGCCGAGGCCGGCGCCTTCCTCGACGTGTTTGGGTGGGAGGTACGCCATGTCAGCGGTTGAGGTCGAGAAGTTCGCCCGGCCCGTGACCCGCCCGTCACGCTTCCATCTGATCCCGTTCCGGGACATCGCGGTTACGACCGAACGGAACTACTGCATCAAAGGGCTGATCCCGCGCACCGGGCTTGTGCTGGTGTGGGGGCCGCCGAAGTGCGGCAAGAGCTTCTGGACGATGGACGCCGCGCTCCACGTCGCCCTCGGCTGGGAGTACCGGGGGCGCAAGGTCCAAGCCGGCCCGGTGGTCTACCTTGCCGCCGAAGGGGCGCATGGTCTCGTGGGGCGCATCCAGGCGTTCAAGGAACGACATCGCGTCACCGACGCCCCGTTCTACCTGGAGCCGGTGCGCCCGGATCTGGTGGCCGACCATGCCGAGCTGATCGCCGTCATCCGCGACACTCTCGGCGACACGCCGCCGGCAATGGTGGTGGTCGACACGCTGAACCGGACCTTCACCGGCTCCGAGTCCAGCGATGAGGACATGACCGCCTACATCCAGGCCGCCAGCGCCATTATCGAGGCGTTCGGCTGTGTCGTCGTCGTCGTCCACCACTGCGGCATCGAGGGAGGCCGGCCGCGCGGGCATTCGTCGCTGCCCGGTGCCGTGGACGTGCAGATTGCAGTGGCCAGGGCGGCCGGCGGCTCGGCGACCGCCACGGTCGAGCTGTGCAAGGACGGGCCGGAAGGTGACGCGCTCGCCTTCCGTCTGGAGACCGTCGAGGTAGGCACCGACGACGATGGCGACGCGATTACCTCATGCGTCGTCGAGCCGGCCGACGCGATGGAGAAGGTGGAGCCGTCGCACCGGCTCACGGCAAACCAGAAGACCATGTTCGGTATCCTCCACGATGCCGGATCTGGCGGGCTTTCTGTCGACGAATGGAACGCCAAAGCGCGGGAAGCCGGTCTCGCTCCGAAGCGCAAGGCCGACCTGCACGACTTCCGTAGCGCATTGAAAGCTAAGCGTCTTGTGCATGAGTTGGGCAACAAGAAGTGGGTTGCCGAGCGATGACCCGCACCCGATACGCCCGGTGGTTACGGATTCGGGGTCTTTCTAAGACCCCCGAACCGTATCGTAACCCCGTAACCGGCTCCCGATCCGTACCCGTATCGTATCCGTACCGTAACCCCGTAACCGAGGGTGAACGGGCCGCGAACGGGGCCGGCCGATGACCGCCGAGCGCATCACCGCGTGGTCGCGTCTGCTCGCCGAGATCGAGGCCGGCAGGGTCCGGCTCGACCTGCCTGAGCTTGTCATCCTGTCGAACGACGTGACTGCCCTGGTGGAAGGCCGGAGCGTCTGTCTCCGCGAGGCCGCGCTGCCTCGAAAGGTCCGGCGCCGTCGTGTGCTCTCCGATCTGGCGGCAGCGGTCGGCTGCGCAGGCAACCCCGCCGCTGCGGCTGACAGGATTCGGAGCTGCGCTTTGGCCATGGTCGATGGAGAGCCGCCGCAAACCGTAGAGATGGCAGCCGATCTGGCCACGTTGATCGAACTGAGTCATGGCCGGGTTCCGTCCAGAACTTCAATTTACGAGGATCTGCGCAAGTCGCCGTGAGAATAGTGTTCAGGTTTGTTCAGGTTATTTTCAATTGACTGCGCATTTTCCGATGAATGGCCATGCAGAACACGATAAATTATCAGGGCAAACATTGAACATTGGAGCCGCACCAAATGCTCGCACGCCGCAAGACCGCCGACGCCGAGCCGACGATTGCCGAGCAACTGACGGCAGCCGAGGAACAGCTTGACCAGTACAAGCGTCGCATCCGCGAGATCGCCGTCGAGGCTAAGCCGCTGCGCGAGGCCATCGGCGATGTCCGCAGCGGCAGGGACACCGAGGCCGCGCGGCTGCTAATCCTGGGCACGGGCATCGCCCCGGCGGAGACCAAGCTCGACCAAATCGCCCATGAGCACCAGACCCTCGGCGCGTCGCTGCCGATCCTGCACGAACGGATTCGCCTGCTGCGCCGCCAACGGGCCGACGAAATTGCCGACTCGTTCCGCGACGAACACCGCCAGGCCATCGCCGGGATCGACCACGCGCTCGATGCACTGGTGGCGGCGTGTGACGCCGAGGCCGCCGTCCGCGCCAAGGTGCCGCCGGGCGGTGTGCGCCCCCTGCCGGTAGCGCATTTCCCGTACGCCGCCGCCGCCTCGACCTGGAAGCACGCGGTACGACGCTCCGGGTTGCTGTCCGCCGAGGACTGCTGATGGCGCGGCGCAAGACAACCCGAACCGCCAAACCGCCGGCACGGCAGGCCGCGCCCGAGGCGCCTGCGCTGGTCGAGGCGCCAGTAGACGACATCACACCCGAGACGGCATCCGAGCAAACCCGGGCTGAGGCCGCTGCGCTGGTCGAGATCGACGCCGAGATAGCCGACGTTGAGCGCCGGCTGCGGCTACTCGCCGCCAGGACTGACACACTGTCGGCCGAGGATAGGGGAGGCGCCGAAGGCCGCGCCCTCGCCGAGAATGCCGATCGGCTGCGTGAAGTTCGGGACAGCCTCCTCACGAAGCGCGCCGCTGTCCTGGCCGGGACGTACACGCCGCCCGCTCCCGTCGAGAAGCCGCCGGCCCTGAAAGCGAAGTCGAGCGATGACACGCCCGGATGGCAGCCGGCGACGCTCGCCGATCTGGACGATACGGTCGAGGACATCGGCGCCGTGCTGCGGGCTTTCAGCGCCGATGTCCGCAAGGCCGCCACCGATCTTTCCGCCGAACTACGGGGCGCTATCGCCGCCCTCGATGCCCGCCTGATCGCCGTCGAGGCCCGGCCCGTGCTGGCTGATCATGGCGTCCACGAGGTCGGCAAAGCCTATCCCGAGGCCGCCGTCGTCACCTTTCGCGGCGGCATGTGGATCGCCCAGCGCGACACCACCGGAACACCCGGAACGCCCGACTCAGGGTGGCGCCTCGCCGTGAAAGCCGGCCGCGACGGGAGGGACGCCCGATGACCACCACAACCGCCCGTGTGGCCGCCGAGATGGCCGCGACCGTCCGCATGATCCAGCGCCTCGAAGACAGCGAGGTCGCCGCCCGCCGCGCCGCCATGGTGGCCGAGGGCCGGCCCGCTGCCGAGATCGAAGCCGCCATCACCCGCTGGCGCAACAGTGTCGCCGCCGCAACGGAAGCCTCGCTGCCGACCCTGGCAGCGCAGACCTTGCGCTCAGTAACCGGCGGTCGAGGGCTTCACTGATGCCGCAGCGCCCGCCCGTCCATCGCGCCCCTGGCCACCAGACCGAGGCCGACCGTCGTCGCGAGGCTGACGCCAAGCGTGGCTCAAGCAATGCGCGCGGCTACGGCAGCAAATGGCAAAGGGCGCGCAAGAATTTCCTCGCAAAAGAGGGCAATCAACTGTGCGTCTACTGTTTGCGCGAGGGCCGGGTTACCGAGGCAAAGGTTGTCGATCACAAAGTGCCGCACAAGAACGACCCGATTCTATTTTGGGACAGCAAGAATTGGCAGCCGCTCTGCAAGCCTTGCCATGACAGCGTCAAGCGTGCCGAGGAACTAAGCGGCAAAGTGCGCGGCGCCGACATCGACGGCATGCCGCTGGATCCGTCGCACCCTTGGGCCAAGGCCCGGGGGGGATCGTCATGACTGGACACCAACACGAAGTCCAGCCCGCCGCCCTAGCCAAAAATTGGCATGGTCGATTTGAAATTCAGGAGAATCGAAAATGACCGACACCGCGCAGGCCGCCGTCCGCACCATCATCGAGCACGCCCTCGCCGAACTGATCGCCTTCGGCTTCGACGAACAGGGTGCAGCTGGTCTACTGGCCGTGCAGGGATTGATCAGGATCGACGACGTCGACCGCCGCCGCGATCTGCTCCACCTGATCGACGACGAACAGTTTGAAGACCCGGCCGCGCGTGGCCGCCCTTACGACGACGCGCTCGACGGCGCGGAATAGCCGGGGGGGAGTTCAAGACATGATCCAAACCGGAATCCTAGACCGTCGATACCCTTCCGATTTCCCCCGCAAAGCGAAAGCGGCGGGGGGTATCGACGGCCGCCCTCTCACATGCGCCGCCGCAATATTCGGGGGAAATTTCCATGGCGACTGAAACCGAGACACTGCGCCTGCTGCTCGACGCGAGCGCCGAAGGGCTGCGCCGCGAGCTTCGATCCGCCGATGCCGCGACCGAGAAGTTCCAACGCAACGCCTCCCAACATTTCGCCAAAGTGGACACGGCAATGTCCAGGCTCGACGGCGTGGTGGGGAAGCTCGGCAAGGGGCTGATCGGACTGGGCGCAGGGCTGTCCGTCGTTGGGCTGGCCGCGTTCGTTCGCAAGACGACCGAGGCGGCCGATACACTGGCGACGACGGCCGACCGTATCGGCATCACGGCAGAGCGGTTTCAGGAACTCAGCTACGCCGCGAAGCGCACCGATGCCGATTTCAACGCGCTGCCAAAGTCTCTGGAGCGGTACGGCAAGCGCCTCGGCGAGGCACAGGCCGGAACCGGTGAGCTGCTGAAAATCACCAACGGGCTCGGAATCGCCGTTCGTGATGCAGATGGTCGGGCGCGGGGTTTCGATGCCGTCCTGTCCGATCTTGCCGACGCGATCGCCGAAACGTCTAACCACCAGGAGAGACTTCGGATCGCGACCGGCGCATTTGGACGCGAAGGCGCGGGGATGGTGCTGCTGCTCAAAAACGGCAGCCAAGGCTTGGCCAGTCTGTCCAAGGAAGCCCGTGACGCCGGCGTGGTGCTCGGCGAGCAACTGGTCCGCGAAGGCGCGCTGCTCAACGACGAATTTGACAAAATGGGCGAACGGATGGACGCGACGACCGCGCGCCTGACGCTCGGTCTGGTGCCGGCCCTTCGAACCGCCACGGACTGGTTCAACCGCGCGGGCACCGCTGCCGGCAACTTCCTGGTCGAGCAGTTCGGCGACGACAAGGCGCAATCCCTGGAGACCCTGGAGCGCCGCGCCACGAACCTGCGGACGGTGCTCGACGCCCTGACGAAAGCCGGCGCGGCGAACGGTTCCGCCTACAAGGCGACCGCTCTACGGCTCGGCGAGATCCAGACCGCGATTGACGCGATCATGAATCCGGTAGCGCCGACTGCCGGCCCTGCGGCGCCCCTCGGCGACCTTCCGGCCCTGACGGTCGCGACGACAGACAACCTCGTCGATCTGCAAGCCGAGTTGGATGCCGCCCGCCGCGCCTTCGACGCCCTGGCGAGCGGCGGTACCGACGCATACGCCGCGATCATGAAGACCCTGGAAGTCGAGGAACGCGCGGCGAAGTCGGCCGACGCATACAACCGGGCGAACAAGGCCCTGATCGAAAGCGGGCAAATCAAAGCCCGCACGGGGGCGGAGTACATTGCGGTACTGCGCGAGACAGCCGAAGTGCAGGACGCGACCCAGGACGCCGAGAAGCTGGATCAGTACATCGCCAAGCTGACCCAGGAGTACGGCATCGCCAAGCTGCGCCTGGAGGCCGGCGAGGATGAGGTCAAGGTACAGACCGAGTTGAACAAGCTCCGCGATGCCGGCGTGACGATCAGCGAAGACACGGAACAGGTTATCCGCCGAACCATCGCCGCGACCGCTGCGCTCAACGACCAGTGGGACGCGAATCAGCAAGCCATCAAGGACTCGGCGAAGGCCCTTGAAGACGCCCAAGCGCAAGTCACCGACGCCCGCGACTTCCCCGACCACCTTGCGGCCGAGTTCGCCGCGCTGATCCAGGAGGCTCTACTGTGAGCGTTCTCAATATCGCCTATCGCGAGACCGACGTTCTGTTTGGTTCCGACACCATGGTCTATGGCGCCCTCGGCAATCCGCTGCGGCTTTGCGACCGCAAGGTCGAGGTCGCGACGGGCGGCACCTTCATGTGGAGCACGCGCGGACGGGTTGATACCGGCGACCGTTTCGACGCCATTGCGGCCGGTCTGTCGACGGTCGACGACGCCGAGGCTGCGGCGCACGACTTCGTCAACGCCCTCGACGATGACGACTGCGACGGCGGCGGCATCGAGGTCACGGTTGGCGGCTGGAGCGACCGACGCGGCGACCTGGTGGTGCACCAGGCCAAGCGCCGAGGCTCCGTGATCTGGGAGCCGCGTGACTTCGTTCGCGGAACCTACCTCGCGCCGACATGCGGGAACCTCGCCCTGCCGCGACTGGTGACCGAGCGGCAGTTCATCGCCCTGGCGATGGCGCAGGGCCGCATCCGCGATCAGTTCGAGGCGTCAATGTGCGTCGGCGGGACGTTGCATATCACGACCGCGACCCGCGAGGGCTGCCACCAGCGGCTTGCCGCCGTCTTCGAGAGTTACGACCGTGACGTTGCCGAACTCGGTTTCGACCCGAACTCCGAGGCCGTCGCCGTGCTCCGGGCTGGTCGGGAGGCCGTGGCGGCATGATATCCGAAACGACCCTTTCCGCAGTCGGCCGGGGCGTCGAGCGCCGGTTCAAGCCGGCCTGGACCGAGCTACGGCTTGCCGCCGCCCAGGCCAAGGCCGCCGGCTGGCCGGAAGGTAGCGCCCTGCGGCTGATCCAGCGCGCCGAAGAACTGGCGAACCGTCAGGCCGATGCTTCGGTTAACGCCATTCGCCCGCTGCTGGCGCGCGTCATGACTGCACCGGGCGGCCGGCGGCTGGTAGACGAGAATCTTGCGACTGCCCGCGCCGCCTTCGTCGACAAGCTGTTGCCCGGCGGGCTGACGGTCGAGCGGGCCAAGGCCGCACTGGCGAAAGGGGGCGCGGCCGAAGACGCCTTCGTTGCCATGGTCGCCGAGGCCCTGGAGATCGACGACTGATGCCCCGTCTCAAATACAAAGCGACCGGCGCAACGCGGCTCAAGCGGCTGCTCAAGGCCCTTGACCCCGAGGTGACGGCGGAGCTGAAGACCGCTGTTCGGGAGTCCGCCGAAATCATGGCAGCCGATGCCCGCTCGCTTGTCCCGGTGGATACCGGCGACCTGAGAGACAGCATCGAAGTTGCCATCCGCCGAGACGGACTGAGCGCCGCGATCGGTCCCGGTGTGAAGTCTAAGAAGCGAGCACGGGCCGTATTTTATGGCCTGTTTGTCGAATTCGGAACGAAGGGCTCGCCGAAAGACGGCATCCCGCCCATGCCTGCCCGCCCGTTCCTGGGGCCCGCTTTCCTCATAAACAAGGAAGCCGCCATCAAGCGCACGCGCGCCGCCATCAACGCCGCCATCCGCCAAGCCGCTGCCGGCGCCGGCACTGAGACCGACTGAAAGAGGAGTCCGTCACGATGACTACGACCACGAAGACCAAGAAATCGAGCGCCGCCGAGGCGAATCTCCGCAAAGTGATGGACACCGTAGGACCGGCCGACGCGATCGCCGCGCCGCAGGCGACGGCCCGCAGCCTGACGCTCGCCGGCAAGACGGTCACGTTGCGCAAGAGCGCGACGGCGACGATGAAAATCTGCCAGGCGTTCGGCGGCCTGACCGACGCCACGCAGCGCGTCCTAGCGATGGACGTGATCGCCATCGGAACAATTCTCCACATCGCCCTCGGCAGGCCGATTCCGCCATTCAATGCCGAACGCGAAGTCGAGCGGACCATCCGTGAAGTCTGCGACTGCGACATCATCGCAGTTGCGAACGTCGTCGCCGGCTACCTCGCCGATATCTACCAACCCCCGGCAGCGACCACGCCGCCGAATAGCACCCCCATGCACTAGAGAGACGCCCCCCATGACACAGAGCAAAGACGCCCTCGGCACGCACACGGCAGCGCTCCAGGCGCAGTTGGTCGAGGCTGGCAAGACATTCCTCGCCTCGTGCGCGGCCGATGGGATCAACGACAGCGCCGCCTGCGACGAGCTGTTCAACCTGCTCGGCTACACGACCGCTCACGCCTGCGTTGTCCGTGGCGACGGCGAGCCGGACATCGCGGAGTGGATGCGCGCGTCCAGCAGTTGGATTTCGGACGCCTTGGCGGACTTCACCGCCGCCAACCAGGGGCGCTGAGCCATGGCGTCGCGCAACTTCGGGACGGGGCATCCTTCGGCGATCCAGCGTCTGAGCGATAAGCGGGGCGGTGGGGGCGGCACTCCCGCAACCCAGGCGGCCACGGTCTACACGTCCAACGATACCTTCGTTGCTCCGGCGGCGGGTGTGTATCGGGTGGCGTGCATCAGTAGCGGTGCGACGGGCAGCGTCGCCGCCAATGCCGGCGGTGGGGGCTCCGGCCCGATCCAGTATGCCGAGATCACGCTCACCGCATCGGAGAATGTCGCCATCACAATCGGGGCGGCTGCTTCCGGGGCGACGACTTCGACCGGCAACGCCGGCAATCGAACGAGGTTCGGCGGCTATGTGTCGTCTGGAATAGCGTTACCAGCCGTCGGGACGGTTGGCGGTTCGGGATTCAGTGGCGGCAATGGCACGGCGGCGCAGAACGTGCTGTCCGCAGGGTCCGACGGTTTCGGCACCGGCGCAGGTGTCGGGCAGGGCGCCGAACTGCTGACATTCCTGGGGGCCAAATTCCCTGACGTGACGTTCACCAGTGGAACCCAGGGCATGGGTGGGTCCGAGGCCTATGGCGGCGCTGGCGTCAATGTGAACGGGTCCGGCAACTACGGGAGAGCAGGCGGTGGGTATAGCGCCGGTACGACGGAGGCTTCCATCGCAGGCGCGCTGATCGTCGCCGGTCCATATCCTTCGTGAACGAGTTCGGCGTGGTCCGCGATCAGCACGTGATACTGGAGCAGGTAACGGGCGGCGTCGGTGCCGGGCACGGGCTCGACGCCGTGGTAGCTGTTCAGTCCCGGGGCGAAGCACAGCGCCGTGTTTGCCCGGTGCGGCACCGTGGCAACCCGGATGAAATCGACGCGTTGCCGGTGGGGAGCGCGGCCCTCGCGTTGGGATTCGAGTTCAAGCCGACGCATCTGTTCCCGGTCTTTGGGCATGTATATCGACGTCCCGAGCGATATGCCGTCCGGCTCATCGTCGAGGTACAGAATCAGCGTCACCAGCTTCCCGGGCGCATCGACGTGCGGGCGGAGATCATATCCCGACCGGTCTACCAACAGGTCGAGCGACTTCCTGATTGCAACTCCGCCATCGACGCGGACCCGCTTGGCGATGGAACCTGCGAACCTGCGC
>WGOB01000023.1 GCA_016124255.1 Alphaproteobacteria bacterium
GGCGCCAAGAAGGACATCGAGGCCCGCATCGGCCAGATCCGCCGCCAGATCGAAGACACGACGTCGGACTATGATCGCGAGAAGCTGCAAGAGCGTCTGGCGAAGCTGGCCGGCGGCGTGGCCGTGATCAAGGTCGGCGGCGCGACGGAAGTCGAGGTGAAGGAGCGCAAGGACCGCGTTGACGACGCGCTGAACGCCACCCGCGCTGCGGTGGAAGAAGGCATCGTCGCCGGCGGCGGCGTGGCGCTGCTGCGCGCGGCGCTGAAGCTGAACGTGAAAGGCGACAACGAAGACCAGAACGTGGGCATCGCGATCGTCCGCAAGGCGCTCGAAGCGCCGATCCGTCAGATCGCGGAAAACGCGGGCGTGGAAGGCTCCATCGTCGTCGGCAAGATCCGCGAGTCGAAGGACGAGACGTTCGGCTTCAACGCCCAGACGGAAGAGTACGTCGACATGGTGAAGGCGGGCATCATCGACCCGGTGAAGGTCGTGCGCACCGCGCTGCAGGACGCGTCCTCGGTTGCTGGCCTCATCATCACCACGGAAGCCTCGATCGCTGAAGCGCCGAAGAAGCAGGCGGCCGGCGGCGCCGGCGGCGGCATGCCCGGCGGCATGGGCGGCATGGGCGACATGGATTTCTAAGCCACGCTTAGAGGTCCGATCGCACCCATGCGATTGTCACAGCATCAAGGGCGGAGCGAAGGCTCCGCCCTTTTTGTTTGGCGTCGACGCGGATACGTTCGCCCTGAGGTTCATGCAATGATCGCCTATTCGACGCTCGGCACAAACGACATGGACCGCTCGGTCGCCTTTTATGACGCCGTCTTCGGCGCGTTGGGCGGCGTGCGCGAAGTCACCTCGGAGAACTGGACGCGTTACGGCCGCGCGGGCGAACGGGCGAAGGTGTGTCTGGCGACGCCGTTCGACCGCCAGCGCGCCACATTCGGCAACGGAACGATGCTCGCGTTTGAGGCGCGCGACCGCGCGGCTGTCGATGCGTTCCACGCCGCAGCGCTTGCGCAAGGCGGCGCGGACGAAGGCGCCCCCGGCGTGCGCGAGGAGACGCACTATGTCGCCTACGTGCGCGATCCCGATGGCAACAAGCTGTGCGCCTTCACGCCGAAATAGCGGCGCTGGAGCGCGCATTCCGCCTTTTGTGCCGGCGTTCAGAACGCCGCGATCGCGACGTTCGGGAACGCTGCGGCCAAGAGGAGCCCCAGCGCAATGAGCGCAAACACGCTCGCCAGGATCGGCGCGCGGCGCGCCAATCCGGTCGCAACCATCGCCGTCACGGCGCCGGCGTTGGAGACAAACCCCATGACGACGACGCCCCATGGAAACGCGCCTTGCGCGATGATGAAGAAGCCTGACGCGTATCCCACGAGAAGCGCCGTCACCGCCACGCCGTACAGCCGCAGCCACGGCGCTGCGGCGGGCTCAAGCCCGGCGCGTGCGAGCACGAAGGCGCGGGGCGCGGCGAGCAACGGCCCGGAAACCGCAACCAGCGTCACGACGATCTTGAATGCGAGCAGCAAGCTCAAATAGGACAAGGGCATGGAAATCTCCATCTAAGTATCAATTTAGGACTCAGCTTGATGGCGAAGTCAATCTCAGCGCCGCGGAGAGTCGCGCGTTCGGCCGTGCCGCCCGACCGCTGCGGCATGGCCCACGCCGCTGACCTTCTGGGAGACCGCTGGATGCTCCTGATCCTGAGAAGCGTCCTCTACGGCGTCAGCCGGTTCGGCGACCTGCAGGCGGAGTTGGGGATTTCGCGCGGCGTGCTCAGCGAGCGTCTCACGCGCCTGGCCAACGCCGGCTTGCTCGACCGAGGGACTTACCAGGACGACGGAGATCGGACGCGCGAGGACTACCGGCCAACGGAGGCTGCGCGCGCGCTGGTGCTCGCATTCGCCGCGCTGCAACAATGGGGCGACGTCTGGCTGCGCGCCGCGACTCCAGCGGCGCGGCCGGTCTCGCGCAAGACAGGCGCGCCGCTTCGGGTCGCATTCGTCGATCCGTCTGGAGCGCTCGTTCCCGATCGCGAGGTGACGATGCGCTGAGGCGGAGACGCCTGTCGACCGGCGGGGATTGACCCGCCCGGTCGCCCGCCCGCCCTCGTCCCCGATCGCCGTTGCGACGAAACCGGCAATTCACGCGACGAGCGGCGATGCGTATCGACGGCTTCGCGCTTAGCCTCGCACCATGGACGTTTCGTCGCAGTTTGAGCCATCTGCAGACGCCGCGCCCCCGGGACCGCGGGCGATCGCGGTACGAACGTTCATCAAGTTCCAACTCGCCTTCTGGGCGGTCTTTCTCGTCATCCGCGCGGTGGCGGCGGCAGTGTATTTTCCCGAGGCGCTGCTTGGCTATATGGGCCCGCGCCTGGTTCTGATCGCGTCGTACCTCGCCGCGACGACGCTCATCCACATGGCGGCCGTGCGGCAGACAGCGTGGTCGCCGGCGCAGCGCCTGGTGTTGGTGTCTCTGCTGTGCCTGCTCGCCTCCTATCCGCTTCACCTTTTGGAACTCGCCTTCGTGCCGGTCATGGAGGTGCCGCGCCCCACGGGCGGTTTCTTTGAATATTTCGCGCAGTTCGGCTGGGTGATGGCCGCCTGGGCCGGCTATTATTTCGCGCTCGACCTGCTCACGCAGAGCCGCGCCCAGGCCGAAGCGTTGAAGCACGCCCGCGAGCGCGCAGAGCGTGCGCAGATCATGATGCTGCGGTTCCAGCTCAATCCGCACTTCATGTTCAATTCACTCAATGCGATCTCGACGCTCGTGCTGGAAGGCCGCAACCGTGACGCCGAGCGCATGCTTATCGGCCTCTCCCGGTTCCTGCGACACACCATCGATACCGACGCCACCAAGCTCTCACGACTGGAAGACGAGATCCGCATCCAGTGCCTTTATCTCAACATCGAAGCCGCGCGCTTCGGGGACCGTCTCAAGATTCAGTGCGACACCCAGGACGACATCGGCGACTGCCTGGTGCCGTCTCTGCTGCTCCAGCCGGTGGTGGAGAACGCGATCAAGCATGGCGTCGCGCGCAAATCGACGCCTGGATGGTTGCGGATCGCATCTGAGACCGAGTCCGGGCGGCTGCGCTTCATCATCGAGGATGACGGCCCGGGCTTATCCGACCGCACCGAATCGGCCGGCGGCGTCGGCCTGCGCAACACCCGAGAACGGCTCGCCGCGATCTATGGCGACGCGGCCTCGATGACCATCGGCCCGCGTTCCGAAGGCGGCGTGCGCGTCGTGTTCGATCTGCCGCTGCTGCGCGATCAGCGCAGCCTCGCCCCTGCCGCCGACGCGTTCGCGCCGCCCTGATCCAATGTCGCACTTGCCCTGCGCGCAACGGCCTTTAGGTTCCGCGCATGGCTGCCGATACGTCATCCGCATCGAAGTGGTGGAAACGCGACACCACGCCGGGCTACCTCCTGGTGGTCGCGACGCTTATTTCGTTCGTCCTGCTGAACGGACCGACGGCGGACGCGTTCCACCATCTCCTGGAGGACGGCTTCGCGCGCGTGCCGATCGGCGGCGTGACGAAAGACGTCAATCTGCATCTCGTCATCAACGACGCGTTGATGGTGATCTTCTTCCTCTATGTCGGCCTCGAACTAAAGCGCGAGACGGTGGAGGGGCCGTTCAAGAATCCGCGCGAAGCGGCTCTGCCGATGTTCGGCGCGGTCGGGGGGATGGCCGCGCCTGCGCTGATCTATCTGCTCATCGCGGGCCAGGCTGATCCCGCCTATGCGCGCGGCTGGGCGATCCCGGCCGCCACCGACATCGCCTTCGCCATCGGCGTGCTCTCCCTGCTCGGCCCGCGCATTCCGTCCGGGCTGCGGCTCTTCCTGTTGGCGCTCGCCATCATCGATGATCTCGGCGCCATTCTCGTCATTGCGATCTTCTATACGACCGACCTCGTCGGCTGGGCGCTTGGCGGCGCGGGCGCGACGTTCGTGGCGATGCTGATGCTCAACCGCACGGGCGTCACGCAGCTCTGGGTCTATTGGGCGCTCGGCGTGATCCTGTGGGGGTTCATGCTGCTCTCGGGCGTGCACGCCACGATCGCCGGCGTGCTCGCGGCGCTTGCCGTGCCGATGCGGGCGAAAGACGGCTCATCGCCGCTGATCACCGCTGAACATGCGTTGAAGAATTGGGTCCAGCTGGCGATCATGCCGATCTTCGCCATCGTGAACGCCGGCGTGACGCTCAACGGCGCGGGCGCGGAGACGCTCCTGCACCCGATCACGCTCGGCATTGCGCTCGGCCTCCTGCTTGGCAAGCCGATCGGCATCATGGGCGCGACCTATCTCGCCGCGATGCTGTTCAAGCGGCGTGCGCCTTCCACGGCGCTGAGCATGCTTGGGCTCTCCTTCGTCGCCGGCATCGGCTTCACCATGAGCCTTTTCATCGGCTCGTTGGCGTTTGGCCAGGGCGATTTGGCGACGCCCGTGCGTTTCGGCGTTCTCGGGGGCTCGCTCTTCTCCGCCCTGATCGGGCTGGCGATACTCCAGATCGGATGCCGCGCGCCCGCGCGGATCCATGATCGCCATCTCGCCCGCGAAGAGGACCTCGCGGAAAGCCTCGGCGTCATCGAGGACATCGACCCGCGCGAGCGCTAACGCCGCAGGGCGACGCCCAGCGTGACGGCGCGATCTTCGCCGGGAAAATAGCGATCGGCGCCGAACGCGAAGTCCGCGCGCTCGGCGTAATCCTTATTCGTCACATTCCGGACCGCGCCGAACACGCTGACATCCGCGTTCAGGCGCCAGCTGGCGCGAAGATTGAGCACGTCATGGCCGTCATATGCCGCGGTGTTGGATGCGTTGGTGAAGTACTCGCCCATGTGCACCCATTCCAGTTCGGCCTCGAACGACTCCGTCGGCGCCCAGGCGAGCCGTGCGTTCCAAATCCACCGCGGCGCGGAATCGACGTCATCGCCGGACGCGATGCTCTCGCCTGCGCGCGCGACCGTATCGTTGAAGCGATAGGTGTGGCGCGCGTATGTAATCCAGCCGGCCAAGGTCACTTGCTCGGACAGCGGAACAACGCCGCTCAGTTCAACGCCCTGATGGCGCGTGCGCCCGTCCGTCACTGTAAACCCATCGGCGTTGCGGAAGGACGTGTCGCGCTTGTCCATGTGATAGAGCGCGACCTCGAATGAGGCGTCGCCCATCTCGCCGCGCCACCCAAGCTCCGCAGAATCGATCGTCTCCACGTCTTGCGCGCCGGGCGTTTGCGTCGTCTGCAGCGAATAGAGATCGGTGATCTGCGGCGGCCGGGCGCCGCGCGCAAGATTGAGCCACAGCGTCTGCCGCGCCGCCGGATTCCACACGATTCCGAGCTTCGGCGTCACCGCGTCGAATTCATCCACGCGATCGGCAGGCCGCCGAAACCGCCCGAAATCGGCGTCCGCGGTGTTGTTGTCGTACTCGTAGCGCACGCTCTCGCCGCGCACCCCGGCGATCACCGCCCAATCCGGCGCGAACGCCCAGCGCGCCTGCGCATAGGCCGCCAGGACGCGCATATCGACGTCGTAATCGTAATGCAGCCCCTGCAGATAGCCGTTCGGCTGGTCCGGCAGCGTCTGGTTCTCCCACAGCGACCCGCGCGTCTGATCCACATCCGCGCCGACGATCAGCGAGACATCATCGCGCGGATCCCAATAGAGGCTCGCCTGCAATCCGCCGCCGGCCTGCTCCGTCAGCTCCTGCGCACGCGAGGGGAAGAAGAAGAGGTTGAGGTCGGCGTCGATCCAGCGCGCGTATGGCGTGAGGCGCAGCGTCAGGGCGTCGCCGATATCGCGTTCGAGCGTGACGCGCCCGCGCGCGATCTGTGTATCACGGTACGCCTCCGGAGCCGGATTCATGCGCGAGAGCGCGCTATCCTTGTAGGCCTCCGGCCCTTGGATGAACCCCGCGGATTCCTGGTTGAGGTTTTGAAAGGCGACACGCGATTCAAGGCGCCAGTCACCCAGCATGACATCCCATCCAAGCATGCCCTGCTGGCGATCCAAGCTTGCCTGCTCGCGCCACTCGCCGCCGTGCTCGGCCGAAACCGCCGCCACAACGCTGCTCGAGGGCGGCCCACATGTCACAGAGTCGTCCGCGATCCCGTAGCACTGGCGCGTGCCGCGGCGGCGCACGAGCAAGCGGGCCGCTGCGCGCCCGAAACCGCCGCCCTCCGCGGACGCCTCCAAACGTCGATCGTTTTCGCCCGGCGGCGTCGCCGTGATCACGTTCACCAGACCGTGCACCGCGTTCGAACCATAGAGCGCGCTGCCCGGCCCGCGCACGACTTCGATGCGCTCGGCGAAATCGAGGCTCGTCTCGAACAGCTGGTTCACATTGGCGAAACCGGGCGCGCGGATCGGGACGCCGTCCTCCAGGACGAGGAACGAGCCCGCGCTCTGATTGCCGACCAGCACCGGCGAGCGGATCGCCGGCAGATTCTCCACGCCGTTGTTGCGGTGGATCGCGACGCCCGGCAGCCGGTTGAGCGCCTCGCTCGGCGCCTGCGCGGCGATGCGCGCCAGTTCCGCCGCAGCAAGCGCCGCTGCATTGGACGCCACCTCGTCGCCCGTCTGCGCGCGCCGCTCCAGCGTGACGACAATCTCCTGCGCCGACGCGGGCGCCGCACACGCGAGACCAAGGACGACGAACACCAATCTCACGGCGCGTTCATCGCATGCCGTCGCCGTGCGTCACACCCTCTCCCCTTGTGGGAGAGGGGCGCGCGAAGCGCCGGGTGGGGGTTGCATGCAAGACGTTTCAAGTTCAACGCCGACACCCCTCATCCGTCTCGCCGCTTCGCGCCGAGCCGCCTTCTCCAACAAGGGGAGAAGGATCACCGCCGCGCTTGTTCCTGGCGGTAGAGCGCCTGCGCCTCGCGGGCGACATAAACGCGGATCGCTTCGGCGTCGGATGCGCTCACCCATTGGGTGAAGTCCGGCATGCCGGCCTCGGTGCGCCCGCCATGGACGGTCGCGCGCCACGCGTCGGCGTCGGCCAGGGTCGCTGAGCGGCGCAGATCCGGCAGCGCGCCGCCGGAAACGACGCCGCCGCCATGGCAGACGTTGCAGAATTGGCCGTACACGGTCGTTCCGTGCGCGAGCACCTGCGCGCTGGCGCGGATGACGGGCGGTTCGGGCGTCTCCGCGCGCACGAAGTCGCGCGGCGGCAACGTCGCCGTGCCGCCGATCTTATAGACGTTGACACGGCCGTTGAGATTGTCGCCCTCGCGCGGCGCAGCGAACCCGGCGGCGAGGAAGAACACCGAGCCGTAGCTCGCCAGCGTCGCCACATATTGTTCGCCGTCGACGGCGTAGCTCACCGGCCCGCCGAGCGTGGCCGCGCCATTATCGACATACCAGAGCCGTTCGCCGGTCTCTGCATTGTAGGCGCCGAAATGGCCGTCTACCGTGCCCTGGAAGACGAGCCCGCCTGCGGTCGCCAGCGTGCCGCCGTTCCACGCGCCCGGCAGTTCGACGCGCCAGGCCTCGCGCTGGTTCACCGGATCCCATGCGAGCAGGAAGCCCTTCAGCGAGTTGCGGACCGCGGCGCGCGCGGCGCGATCGTCCGGCAGCGCCGCGTGCGCGGTGCCGGTGTTCCAGCGCCCTGGCCGATACACGAATTCGGAATCCTGCGCGTAATCCTGCGCGATCTCCTGCACCGGGATGTAGACGAGGCCGGTCTCGGGCGACATCGACATCGGGTGCCAATTGTGCGCGCCGAACGGCGAAGGCAGCACGATGGACGTGTTCACCGCGTAGCGCGCGTCCGGATTCTCGATCGGACGGCCGGTCTCCATGTCGACGCCCGTCGCCCAGGTCTGCGTGGCGATCGAGCCGGCCGAAATCAGTCCGCAATCGGTGCGGTCGATCACGTAGAAAAAGCCGTTCTTCGGCGCGTGCAGCAGCACCTGCCGCTCCTGGCCTTCGATCGTCAGGCGCGTGAGAATGATCGGTTGCGTGGCGGTGTAGTCCCAGGTCTCGCCCGGCGTTTCCTGGTAGTGGCATTTGTATTCGCCGGTGGTCGCGTCCACCGCCACGACGGACGAGAGATAGAGGTTGTCGTTGTTGCGTCCTTCGATCGTGGGGGAGCGCACGTCGCGGTTCCACGGGCTGCCGTTGCCGACGCCGATCCACAGCACGTTCTGGTCGGCGTCATAAACGAGCGCATCCCATGCGGTGCCGCCGCCGCCGCTTTCGAGCCAGGCGCCCGCATCGGGATTCCAGGTCGCCAGCGCTGCCTCGCGCACGGCGTCGGAAGCGGCGTTGTCGACGCCGCGCGGATTGGGCGTCGTATAGAATCGCCAGCGCAAGCTGCCGTTGCGCGCGTCATAGGCGCTGACATAACCGCGCACGCCGTATTCGGCGCCGCCATTGCCGATGAACACGAGCCCGTTGGCGACGCGCGGGGCGCCGGTGATTGTGTAGGGTTTGGTCTGATCGACCGTCACGCTTTCCCAGGCGACGCTGCCGTCGCGCGCATCGAGTGCGATCAGACGCCCGTCGATCGTGGCGACATAGACGCGCCCGCGCCACACCGCCACGCCGCGATTGCCCACGTCGCAGCATGCGGATGCGCCGCGTTCGCGCGGCACTTCCGGATCGTAGACCCAGAGTTCTTCGCCGGTGGCGGCGTTGAGCGCATAGACCATGCTCCACGCGGAGGTGACGTACATCACCCCGTCGACCACGATCGGGGTGGCTTCCGCGGCGCGCGGCGCGCGCAATTCATAGCTCCACGCCAGCCCCAGCTGGCTTGCATTGTCCGTATTGATCGTATCGAGCGGGCTGAAGCGCTCCTCGCCGTAGGTGCGTCCGTGCGTGAGCCAGTTCTGCGGTTCGGAATCCGCCGCCTCGATCCGGCGCTGGTCGACATCGGCCGTGCGCTGCTGACATGCGCCGAGCGCCACGACCAAGCATGCAAGTGCAATCGCCGCACGAGCCCGCATATGATCCTCCCGCAATCCCTCGCGTCTCTTCAGGACGCCGGGCATGACTATGGCCGCGCCCGGCGCTGCGCGCCAGTCTGGCTTTTTTGGGCGCGCCGGACCTGTGACGGGGACCCCGTCGGCGAGGCGCGCCGCGGTCGGCAGCCGGCCCTCGCGTTGCAGGCGGATTTACACCGCTGGCGAAGCGGCGCGGCGACCACGTCCCAAACTGGCCCGCCGTCGCGCGCCGGTTACTCCAATCGGCGCGCCTCGCCGATGGGGTCCCCGTCACCGTTCCGGCGCGCCAAGAGAGAGACCCCAAAAGAAATCGGCCGCTCCGAGCAAACGAAGCGGCCGACTCTCTCGTTGCTTTGATTTTTGTTCTTGTTTTGAGGGGCGTCTCCTCCCCGTGCGCGCGCGGTCTCGCGGCGCGCGACCGAACTGTGACAACCGATGTCCTGATGTCAAGGGTCGGCCATCGATCCAGGGCGATTCAGGGGCAAAAATTCCCCCATCTGTGGTGTGTTTGACGCGCCAGAATACGCTCGGCGACAGCGCTCAATCGGAACGTGCAGGCGCGTTCTCCGCCAGCATCCGCGTCACCGCCTCGACGAGATCGCTTCGCTGCGTCTCCACCTGCGCCGGCCGGCCCTTGCGCCAGGCGTCGTTGTCTTCGATTTCCCTGGCCAACGCCGCGCCAAGTTTCAGGTCCTTCAGCGTCACCACGCCCTTGGCGACCTCATCACCGCCCTCGATCACGGCGATGGGGGCGCCCCGGCGGTCGGCATATTTCATCTGCGCCTTCATGCCGGACTGGCCGAGATAGACCTCCGCCCGCACGCCCGCCGCGCGCAGCTCCTGCGCCATGGCGAGATACGCGCCCATGCGCGCCTGATCGAGGGCAAGGATCACCACGGGGCCTTCGGCGTCGGCCTCGCTCATCGCCTGCAGCGCCGTCGCCAGCCGCGACACGCCGATGGAAAAGCCCGTCGCCGGCACAAGCTGCCCCGTGAAGCGCGCGACCAGATCGTCATAGCGTCCGCCGCCGCCGACCGAGCCGTAGCGGATGCGGTTTTCGTCCTCATCCTCCGCGCCGATAAGCTCCGCCTCGAACACGGGGCCCGTGTAATATTCCAGCCCGCGCACGATGCCGGGATCGAAGCGCGCTTGCGCATCCGCAATGCCGAGCCCGCGAAGCGCATCGTTGATCGCGCGCAGCTCGACAAGCCCCGCATCCGTCTCTGCGTTCGCCACGACGACATCGCTCAGCGCACGGAGCGTTTCGTCTCGCTCGCCACGACCGGCCGAGACAAACGCGATCACGCGCTCGGCGTCCGCGTCGCTCAGCCCCGCGCCGCGGGTGAAATCGCCTGATTCATCTTTGCGGCCTTTGCCCAAGAGCAGCCGCACGCCCTCGACGCCGAGGCGGTCGAGCTTGTCGATGGCGCGCAGCACGGTGAGGCGTTTCGCCGGATCGTCGGCGCCGATGGACGCAAGCACGCCGTTCAACAGCCGCCGCGTGTTGATGTTGATCCGGTACTGCCCCGGTTTCAGCCCCGCCGCCTCAAGCGCTGCGCACGCGACGGCGATCATCTCGGCATCCGCAGCGGGCGAGGCGGTCCCGACCGTGTCGGCGTCGCATTGCCAGAACTCGCGGAACCGCCCTGGCCCCGGCTTTTCGTTGCGCCAGACCGGTCCTGCGGCCCAGCGCCGATACGGCTTCGGCAGCGCGTCGTAGTTTTCAGCGGTGAACCGTGCGAGCGGCGCCGTCAGATCATAGCGCAGCGCCATCCATTGGCCGTCGTCGTCCTCGAGCGCGAACACACCCTCATTCGGCCGGTCCTGGTCGGGCAGGAATTTGCCCAGCGCGTCGGCGTATTCGAACGCGCTCGTCTCCAGGCCCTCGAATCCCCACGCCTCATAGACCGCGGCGATCTTGGCCACGAGCGCCCGCTCGGCCGCGAGCCCCGGCCCGCGCCGATCCTGGAATCCGCGCGGCCGCCGCGCCTTGGGTTTGAAGTCTTTCGCCATCGCGCTGCGATATAGGCCGCCCCGCCGCCCCGCAACAGCGCCCCCGGCGCGCGCCCGGCCGGGCGCCGGCTGGAGATTCTTGCGCGGACTGTCGATCCGCGCGCCGGTCGCGGCTCATCGTCATGGGAAGCGAAGACGGCTTCGCGTCCCGCATCCAACGGGAGCACGCCATGAAAGCCTTGAAGACCCTCCTCGCCGCCGCCGCCTTTGCGGGCCTGGCCGCGCCGACGCTGGCCGAGCCCTTCACCATCTTCGTCTACGAGACGCGGGGGGACTTTGCGCTGCGCGCGGAGACCACGCCGGAAGCGCAGGCCTACTGGGCCGAATGGGCGGCCTACGCCGACCGGCTCGCATCTGACGGCGTGATGCGCGGGGGCGCCCCGCTCGCCGCCCCGGCGGAGGCGGTCACCGTCGATGCGCGCGGCGCGCGTCCCGGCGCGCGCGGCCAAGAGCGCATCGGCCTTGGCGGCTCCAGATCGAGGCTGCGAACATCACCGCGGCGCAAGCCTACGCAGCGGAAAGCCCTGCCGTCCGCCGCGGAGGCCGCGCCGAAGTCCGCGCGACCTATCCCGCCCCGATGATGAACGCGCAGTGACGCGCCTCCCTCTCACCCTCTAATCTCAAGGATGAACACCCATGCAATACGCCCTCTTCTTCGCCGAAACCCCCGCGCAGTTCGCGGAGCGCACCGACCCCGCGAAATCGCCGGCCTATTGGGGCGCGTGGACCGCCTTCATCGGCGCCATGCGCGAGGCCGGCGTGATCCGCAACGGCGACGGCCTGCAGGCCCCGCACACCGCCACCACCGTTCGCCTCGCCGACGGCAAGCGCATCGTCCAGGACGGTCCGTTCGCCGACGCCAAGGAACAGCTCGGCGGCTACCTCGTGATCGAAGCCGACACGCTCGACGCGGCGCTCGACTGGGCGGCGAAAGCGCCATGCGCGGCCGGCGGCGCCGTTGAGGTGCGGCCCGTGCTGCCGCCGATGCCGCCGCAATGAGCGACGCCGCGAGCCGGGCGGCGGAGGCGGCGGCGCGCGCCTCCTATGGCCGGCTCGTGGCGCTGCTCGCCGCGCGGGGACGCGACATCGCCGCGGCGGAGGATGCGTTGCACGACGCCTTCGCCGCGGCGCTTCGCGTGTGGCCTGCGCGCGGCGTGCCGGAGAAACCCGAAGCGTGGCTGCTGATCGCGGCGCGCCGCGAACTGGGCCACCGCGCGCGCGCCGGGGCCGTGCGCGCCGCCGCAGCGGCGCATGTCGAGATGCTCCACGCGGAGCTGCACGCGCGCGAGAGCGACATCTATCCCGATGCGCGGCTCAAGCTGCTGTTCGTCTGTGCGCACCCGGCGATCGACCCCGCGGTGCGCACGCCGCTGATGCTGCAGACCGTGCTCGGGCTCGACGCTGAACGCATCGCGGCCGCGTTTCTGGTCGAGCCGGCCGCGATGGCCCAGCGGCTTGTCCGGGCGAAGGCGAAAATCCGCGACGCGGGCCTCGCGTTTGAAATCCCCGACCCGGCGAGTTGGCCGGAGCGCCTCAACGACGTGCTCGCTGCGGTCTACGCCGCCTACACCGCAGGCTGGGACGCGCGCGCCGACGGCGGCGGCGCACTCACCGAGGAGGCGATCTTCCTTGCGCGCCTCGTCCACGACTTGCTCCCGGAAGATCCTGAGCCGAAGGGCCTGCTCGCGCTCCTGCTCTATTGCGAAGCCCGCACGCCCGCGCGGCGCGACGCTGCGGGACGCTTCATTCCCTTGAGCCGCCAGGATCCGCTGCTGTGGCGGCGCGACGACATCATCGAAGCCGAAACGCTCCTCACCGTCGCTGCGCGAAAGGGCGTGTTCGGACGGTTTCAGTGCGAGGCGGCGATCCAGTCCGTACATTGCCAGCGCGCGCTCACCGGCGTGACCGACTGGAGCGCGGTGCTTGCGCTCTACGATCTGCTCGCGGCGCGCGCGCCAAGCCTCGGCGGCGCGATCGCGCAGGCGGCTGCGCTGATCGAAGCCGGACGCGCCGCGGAAGCGCTGCAGGCGCTCGATGCGCTGCCGCCCGCGCGCGTTGCGCGGCATCAGCCGTTCTGGGTCGTGCGGGCCGCTGCATTGCGCGCGCTTGGCGATCACGCCGCGGCGCGGGAGGCGACCGAACACGCGCTGGCGCTGACGACGGACCCGGCCGTCCGTGTGTTCCTGAATTCGGCGTAATCCGCGCCGGGCGCCGCGCGTCGTTCAGCCGCCGTTCATGTCCTGGGTCCCCTTCTCTTCTCAAGAGTGGAGGGAGCACCGCATGATCAAACTCGTCATCGCCGCGGCTTTTGTGTGCCTCGTCGCCGCAGCACCGCCCGCCGCTCTTGCCGGCAACACCAGCACCAACACGTCCACGAACACGTCGACCAACACGAGTTCGGACCCCTGGTCGAGCAATTCAAGTTCGAACAGCTCCAGCAACCAGTCCGGCCGCGAGGGCCGCGTCGACGATTATCGCTACGACGAACGCGTGGACCAACGCGGGCGGCGCTACCGCCGCGACGTTTACGAAGAATACCGCACGGAAGACGGCGCCTGGCGCCGCGTCGCGCGCGAACGCTCCCGGGATTGGTACGACGAAGATGACGACGATTGAGCGCGCCGCGCCTCAGCTCGCGTACTTCACGCTGCAGCCATAAGCGATCGTCTGCGGCGTCGCGACGGGACGGCCCGCGTCAAGGTCTGCAAGCGCCGCCGTGACGTAATTGGTCGCGCCGTCGAGCGTCGCGGGATCGGCGCTGGGGCGGTCGTCGATCGCGCCCTGATACACGAGTTCGCCAGCGCCATTGATGATGTACATGTGCGGCGAGGTTTGCGCGCCGTACGCGCGCCCCATCGTTCCGTCCGGATCGAGCAACAGCGCCGTCGGCGCAGCATTCGTCGCCTGAATGTTTGCGTTCGCGCCGGCGGCGTCGAGATGGCCCTGCTCGCCGGGCGCGGAAGACAGCACCGTCAGCCACACCACGCCGTCCGCGGTCGCTGCGCGCTGCAGCGCCTGCATGTTCCCCGCATTGTAGTGCTTGCGCACATAGGGGCAGTCCTTGTTGGTCCATTCGAGCACGATCGTGCGGCCTGCGAACTCCGCCAACGTGCGCGTCGCGCCGGTGGTGTCGACGACGGAGAAAGCCGGCGCCGCTGCGCCCGCAACCGCCTGCGCCGCCGGCTCGGACGCGGCCTGCCGCGCCGTGTTGTTCTGTGGGCCCCACGCGAGGATGGCGCCGGCGGTGAGCCCCGCGGCCGCCAGGATCGCGGCGCCAAGCAGGATGTTGCGGCGGGAAAGGAGGCTCATGGCTGGTTCTCCGTGAGTTGCGTTTCAGACGTCGCCAGCGAAACGAGCAGGTCGACGCTCGGCGTCTGCGGAAGGATACGCGGGCGCTCCGCGCCCGGACCATAGAAGAGATAGAACGGAATGCCCGCGCGCTGATGCCGTTCGAGTTCGGCGGCGATTGCGTCGTCGCGATTGGTCCAGTCCGCCTTGAGCGCCGCCACGCCGCCTTGCTCGAACGCCGCCGCCACGCGCGCATTGCGGAACACCAGCGCCTCATTCACCTGGCATTGGACGCACCATGCCGCGGTGAAGTTCACGAACACCGGCCGGCCCTCCTCGCGCAGCGCCGCGACGCGCTCCACGGTCCATGGCTCGTAGGCGAGCCCGGCGCCGGCGTCCGCCGTCTGCGTCGGCGCCGCCTGCACGCGCGTCAGCGGCTGCCAGAGCGCAGCGCCGAGGCCGAGAAAGATCACGAGCGCCGCCGCGATCCACATGCGCCCCCACCGCGCAACAAGCGCGAGGAAGCCCAGCGCCGTCGCCAGGATCATCAGCGCCAGCACGCCCATCGCGCCGGTCTGCAGCGTCAGCACCCACGCGAGCCACACCGCAGCCCCGAACATCGCGAACGCGAGCACCTGCCGGAACCGCGTCATCCACGGGCCCGGTTTCGGGATGATCCGCTGCAGCGCCGGCAGGAACGAAAGCGCCACAAGCGGCGCGGCAAACCCGAGCGCCAGCGCCAGGAAGATGAACAGCGTCGCCGCCGGCGGCGCGGCGAGCGCAAATCCGAGGGCGGCGGCCATAAACGGCCCCGTGCATGGCGACGCCGCAATGACGGCGAGCGCGCCGGTAAAGAACGCGCCGGCGTCGCCGCCGCGCGCGGCCAGCGTCTGGCCAAGTCCTTCGCCCCCGCCGACTTCGAATACACCGAGGAAGTTGAGCCCGATCGCAAAGAAGAGCAGCGCCAGCCCCGCGGTGAGCCAGGGCGCCTGCAATTGGAACGCCCAGCCCGCCGCCTCGCCCGCGGCGCGCAACGCCAGCAGCACGCCTGCAAGCGCAAGGAATGTCGCGACCACGCCCGCGAGATAGAAGAGCCCGTCGCGCCGCGCGCGGCCTGCATGGGCGCCTTGCGCCAGCGCTACGCCCTTGATCGCCAGCACCGGCAGCACGCACGGGAAGACGTTGAGGATGAGCCCGCCGATGAACGCGAGGGCGATCATCAGCGGCAATTGGCCGAGATCGACGGGAGCGCCCGGCGCGGTCGCCGGCGCCTCGGCGCCGCCGGCTGCGTTCGACGCGGTGTTCGCGAGCATGGCGCCGGGCGCGGCTTCGATCGCGTAGGCGCGCCGGGTCCAACGCCCGTCGGCCTCCGTCTCGAACGCAATCACGCCGCCGAGCGGCGCCTGCCCCAGGGGCCCGGCAAACCCGGGCTGCAGCGTCACCGAGACGCCGCCCGCGCCGTAGCGCCCGTCCTGCGGCGCAAAGTGCACGATCGCCTCGCGGTCGTACGGGAAGAACGCGACATCGCGCACGGCGCCGGCAAGCGGCGCCGCAACGCTCAAGACGCCGGCGCCGCTCTCGCCGGCCGTGAACCGCGCCTCAGGGCCCGGCTGCGGCAGCGCGGCCTGCGCCGCCGCAATCCGTGGCGCCCAGCCCGCGTCATCCCGCCCGGCCGCGGCGGTATCGAGGGTGATCGAGAGATCGCCCTCCTCGGTGATGCAGATGTCGGCGCAGACCAGGTAGTAGATGTGCGCGCTGAGCGTCACCGGCTGACCGACCGGCAGCGAGGCCGGGGCGGTGATCTCAACCGGAAAGAAGAATTCGCCCTCGTGGACGAACGTCATGACCGTGGCGACGCTGTAGCGGCGCGGGGCGGGATGCTGGGGCTCTCCCGCCGTGAACCCCGGCGGCATCGTCCAGGCGATCTTCAGCGGCTCGCCGCTGTCGCCGGAATTGATCCAATAGGTGTGCCAGCCCTCCGCCGGGCGCTGGCGCAGGGCGACCGCGAACGTCTCCCCCGGCGCGATGGCGGACCGCGCGGAGACCAGTTCGCTCTCCATCTGCGGCGTGCGCAGGGTCTCCGCGCCCGCGGTCGCGGCGGCGCCGGCCAGCGCCAGCGCCCCCAGCACTGCGCGGGCCCAACTGCGAAGCGATATCATCGCTTCATCTTACGCATGCGGCTGCGGCGGGTTGCACGGCTTTTCGTCACGGCCCCCCATCGCGGCCGAGATGACGCGGGCGGCGCCCTTCGCGCCGGCCTTGCCAAGCTGTAAGCTCCACGGTCCCGCGTGCAGGGCGGCGTCAGCGACAGGGCGGAACATGCGCGGTCAGACTTGGAACTTCGACGACATCCCCTTGGGCTATGTGCACGTCTTCGGCGCAACGGACGTCACCGCCGAGGACATCGCGCTCTTCCACGAGCGGTTCAGCCCCCCGCTCCCGCTCACCGCCGACCAGCCTGAACGCGCCAAGAAGCCGGCCGCGCAGGCGCACGTCTATGCGCTCTGGTCGCGCATGCTCTGGGAGGAGACGAAGGATTGGCCGGTGCTGGCGCGCCTGGGCCAGGATGCGCTGCGCTGGTACAAGACCGCCCAGGCCGGGGATGTTCTCTCCATCCGCCTCGAATTTCTCTCCAAACAGCCTGTCGCCGAGGATCGCGGCATCATCATCACCCAGCACGAAGTGCTCAATCAGCGGGGGGAGCTGGTGATGGCGCTGATGACGCGAACCGTCATGGCGCGCCGGCGCGAGGGATCGCGGCGCGCCTGAGCGCCGCTGCGAAGTCGCCGCGGCGGCTGATCTTCACGCGATCGAGACCAAGCCAAGCGCGCATCACCTCCAGTTCGGCGGCGAGTGCGGGCGCCGTCGTCAGCGGGTCGGCGCCGGGCTCAAGATGGGCCGCTTGCACCACCAGCGCGCTTTCGGCGCGATCCGCCTTCAGATCGACGCGCGCGGCCAGTGCATCGTTCATGAGAAACGGCAGCACGTAATAGCCATAGCGCCGCTGCGGCGCGGGGACGTAGATCTCGATCCGATAATCGAAGCCGAACACGCGCTCCACACGCGCCCGGTTCCAGATCAGGGGATCGAACGGGGAGAGCAGCGCGCAGGCCTCAATCCGACGCGGCGTTCGTGCGGCGGGATCGAGGAGCGCTGGATTGCGCCACCCCTCCACCGCGGCCGAAACGGCGCCGCCCGCTTCAATTAACGCCGCGCAGGCGTTCTTCGCAGCCGCCGGCGGCAGCCGATAATAATCCGCGATGTCGGAGACGGTCGCCACGCCCATGGCGCTCAGCGCACGCGCCGCCAGCGCGCGCACCGCGTCGTCCTGCGACGGCGTCGGCACGTCAAGCACATGCGCGGGGTGCACGCGATCAGGGAGATCATAGAGACGCTCGAAGCCCCGCCGCGCCGCGGTCGTGAGTTCGCCGGTCTTGAACAGGAACTCCATCGCCAGCTTGCCGTCGCTCCAGCCCCACCACGACCCGCGCCGTTCGCCTGCGTTGGTCAGCTCTGAGGCGCCGAGCGGGCCGCGCACACGCACTTCCGCGAGCACGTCGTCGAGGAACGCGCGGTTCTCCTTCGCATACTGCACCCAACGCGCGTGGCTTGCCGTCTGCGCCAGCGCGCCCGCCATCCGCCAGCGCAACAGCGGGTGCGCGTCGTAAGGCAGGATCGACGCCTCGTGCCCCCAGTATTCGAAGCACGAACGCTTGCGCCCGAGCCACGCCGCGTTGAGCAACGCCGGATCGTACGCACCGAGCCGGGAGAAGAGCGGCATGTAGTGCGCCCGCGCCAGGACGTTCACCGCATCGATCTGGAGCAGCCCCAGCCGTGCGATCACGCGATCGACATGCGCCCGCGTCGGCCGCGCCGGCCGCGGCCGGTCAAGCCCCTGCGCCGCGATCGCGATGCGGCGCGCCTGCGCCCGCGAAAGGTGAATCGGCTGCGTCACGCACTGGCTGTCGCGCGTTCGCGCCGATGCGGCAACCGGATGTCGCCGGGCTGCCGCCAAAAAAGAAAACGGCCCCGGATCGCTCCGGGGCCGTCTGATTTCGCATCGCCTCGCGGATTAAGACGCCAGCGGCGTCGCCGCCTGGATCCGCGCCGCGCGCGCGAGAATCTTCGGCCACAGACCAAGCGACAAGAGGTGCGCATGCATCACCGCGGTGACGCCGCGGTCGCGCAGCTCAAGGAAGGTCTCCTTCGGCAGGGCGTTGAGCTTCTGCTCTGAAATGCGGAGATATTCGCCCAGCTTTTGCGGTTCGCCGGGCGAACCGTCCGGGTTCGCGCGCGGGATCGCCAGCGGCGTGAGCTCGAACAGCTGATGCTGCTCCATCAGCTTCACGAATTCCTGCGTGCGCCGCGCAAGCAGATCGAACTCGCGGCAGAACTGGATCGCGTCCTGCGTGTAGCGCGAGGGCTGCTCGCCGTCGAAGAAGGCAAGCTCCGGCGCGGCCGAGATCATCTTGGCGCCGCGATCGATGCACACGACCACGCGTTCGCCGTCAGGCTGTTGCTGCTGCTGCGCCTGCTGGCTGCCCGCGATCACGGGAAGGAACGGATAGCGCCGCGCGAACGCCGGCAGATACACCTCCGGGTCCAACGAGCCGTCAGGGCCGAGGAACACGTTCATGCCAGGGCGCAGGCCCATCACGGCCAGAGGCGTCTTCGATTGCGTGTCGAAGATGATCGGGTAGCAGATCGCCGCCAGGCCGAACTCATCGACCGTCAGCGGCACGAGGTGAGTCTCGGCCAGGAACGAGAAGGGATTCTGCACCTGGGAGACGCCCAGGGAGCTGTGCTTCTCCTTCGAGAGCGGCTCCAATTGCTTGTAGAAAAGGATTTTTCCGAGCGTTTGCTGTTCGCCGGCGCCGGCACTGGTCATGTCGCACTCCGCGTGAATTCCGGGGGTTCTAAACCATTATTGCGGCGTTCGGGCAACACCGCGCGCACACGCGCCCCAAGGCTTTTCCTCAGCCGGGCGCGTGCTAAGCAGGCGCAACGCCGCGCCAGCCGGGAGGAAACGATGCCGATCGACTATGAGAAAGTCATGGCCCTTCAGACCGAGGGCCAGACCTATGCCTGGCGCGACCGCGAAACGATGCTCTACGCCCTCGGCGTCGGCATGGGCGAGGATCCCCTCGACGCCAACGAGCTTCCCTTCGTCTATGAGCGGGACCTGAAGGCGATGCCGACGCTCGCCACCGTGGTCGCCTGGGGCGCCGGCAATTTCGGCGCGGCCGGGATCAACTACCTGATGGTCGTGCACGGCGAGCAACGGCTCACGGTGCACAAGCCGATGCCCGCCGCCGCCGAGATCACGGCGGACTGGCGCGTCACCGACGTTGTCGACAAGGGCGCAGGCAAAGGGGCGATCCTGTGGGGCGAGACGACGCTCAAGGACAAGGCCAGCGGCGAAACGCTTGTGACGCTCCACGGCGCGACGTTCGCCCGCGGCGACGGCGGCTTTGGGGGGCCGTCGACCGGGGGACCGCCCACGCATGAGGTCCCCTCGCGCGCGCCGGACGCCGAGTGCGCGCTCAAGACCCGGCCCGACCAGGCGCTGATCTATCGCCTCTCCGGAGACCGCAACCCCCTCCACTCCGATCCCGACATCGCCAAGCGGGCCGGGTTCGACCGGCCGATCCTGCACGGGCTGTGCACCTACGGCTTTTGCTGCCGCGCGGTGCTGCGCACCTACGCCGACTACAACCCTGCGCGCATCAAGGCCTTCGACGTGCGGTTTTCGGCGCCGGTCTTCCCCGGCGAGACAATCGTCACGCGGATGTGGAAGGACGGCGCAACGGTCTCGTTCGAAGCCCGGGTGGCCGAACGCGACGTGACCGTGATCAAGAACGGGCGCTGCCTGCTTGACGCCTGAGCCGCCCGGGCGCGAGACCGGACGCCATGAGTGAGTCTATCGCCCGCTGCGCGCGCGGCGCGGCCTTCGCCCTCGCGATCGCGCTCGCAGCGTGCGCGCCGCCCCAGCGCGATCCGCCCCCGAACGCATTCGATGGCGCCGTCGCCGACTGGACGCGCGAGATTCTCGCCGACAGTCCTGAACTGGCGACGGCGCGCGCGGTCCCGGAGGGCGCCGCGGGGCGCCATCGTGATCGGCTAGACGACCGCGCGCCCGAAGCCGAAGAACGCCGCCGCACCGCCGCGATCCGGCGCGACGTGGAATTGCGGGCGTTCCGCGCCGGCGAGCTGACACCCGAGCAGCAGCTCACCCACGCCATCCTGCGCGCCCAATTCGCCAACGCCGCCGCTCTCGCCGAATTCGAGTTCGGCACGCTCGATCCGCTCGGCGGACACGCGCCCTATGTTCTCGATCAGCAGGCCAGCGCTTTCCTGACGCTGCCGGATTTCTTCGACAGCCGCGTCACGATCGCAGACCTCGGCGACGCGGACGATTATTTGGCGCGCCTGCGCCAGGTCGCGCCGGCGCTCGACGGTGAAACGCAGCGCTCGCGCGCAGACGCCGACGCGGGAATTGTTCCGCCCGACTTCATCATCGACCGCACGGTGGCGCTGCTCGACCGGATCACCTCGACACCGCTGCAGCAGCAGGTCTATCTCACCGCCTTCCGCCGCAAGCTCGACGCCGTCGCGCCGCCGACAGCGACGGGCAGTCCGCCCACCGCGGCGCGCCGGCGCGCCGAGGCGCTCTACGGTCTGGCCGAGGCGGTCGTCCGGG
This sequence comes from Alphaproteobacteria bacterium, assembly GCA_016124255.1. GTDB lineage: Bacteria > Pseudomonadota > Alphaproteobacteria > Caulobacterales > Aquidulcibacteraceae > CADEEL01. Next base: position 20,966 of record WGOB01000023.1, read on the forward strand.
ACCGGATCATTCCAGCGCATCAGCGCGCGGCGATCTGGCTGCGCGCCTTGCGCGCCCGGGCGGCGCACGAGTCCGGCGTTTGGCGGCTTCCCGGCGGAGACGCCTATTATCGCGCCGCGCTGCGCGCGCAGACGACCACGGCGCTGTCGCCTGAGGAGATTCACCGCATCGGGCTCGCGCGCGTGGCCGAACTCACGGCCGAAGCCGATTCCGCGTTGCGCAGCCTCGGCATGACCGAAGGGACAGTGGGCCAACGGCTCGCGATCCTGACCCGCGATCCGCAATACCAGTATCCGAACACGGAAGAAGGCCGCGCGCAGCTCATCGCCGACATCCAAACGCGAATCGACGCCGTGATGCGCCGGGCGCCGGACTGGTTCGATTCGCTGCCGCGCGCGCGGCTTGAGGTGCGCCGCGTGCCGGCCGTGAACGAAGCCTCGTCCTCCGGCGCGTACTACGAAGCGCCCGCGCTCGATGGCTCCTTGCCGGGCGTCTACTACGTCAATCTCCGCCACATGGCCGAGATGACGCGGATCGATCTGCCGACGCAGGACTATCACGAGGCGGCGCCGGGCCATCATTTCCAGATCGCGCTCGCACAGGAGCGCGAAGGCCTGCCGCTGCTGCGCCGGCTGATGGGCTTCAACGCCTACGCCGAAGGCTGGGGGCTCTACGCCGAGCAATTGGTGGACGAACACAGTCTTTACGCGGACGACCCGATCGGCCGCATCGGCTATCTGCGCTGGCAAATCTGGCGCGCCGCACGTCTCGTCGTCGACACCGGCATCCACGCCAAACGCTGGAGCCGCGAAGAGGCCATCGACTATCTCGTCGCCACGACCGGCGATACGCCCGGCGTCGCGGTCAGCGAAGTCGAGCGCTACGTCGCGTGGCCGGGGCAAGCCTGCGGCTATGAACTCGGCCGCCGCGAGATCGTGCGCCTGCGGGAACAGGCGCGCCGCGGGCTCGGCGCACGCTTCGACCTCGCCAGTTTTCATGACGTGGTGCTGCTCGGCGGGGAAGTCCCGCTCACGGTGCTCGCCGACGAAGTCGGCTCGTGGATCGACCGGCGCATGAATTAGCGCCGCCAGGCGCGCGGCTGACAGCTTTGTGATGCGCGCTCCTCGTTCGCGTCCCAAGCGCGCGCAGCAACGGCGCCGTATCGCCCCATCGCCGCCGTCTTCTGAGCGCGGCGTCATGACTGCATCGTAAGCGTGGCGACGAAACACGGGAGGGACGCGATGAACTTCACCTTGGCTCGGACTTTGATCGCTGCATGCGCGCTCGTCGCGCTCGTCGGTTGCGCTGCACAAACGCCGACGCCGAACCCCGGCGAGGATGAAACGGGCCGCGTCGTCGCGCCGCCGCCGCCCCCGCCTGCGCCGCCGCCGCCGATGGTGACGGGCGCGCTGCGCGATCGCGCGGCCTCAGAACAACGATTTGCAGGGTCGACCGCGCCCTACGCCCAGACCGCGCCCCAGCCGATGCCCGGCACGATCAACCGCGACCGCTACGAAGACGTCGACGCCAATCCCGTGCAGCAGGTCGCCGAGGCGCCCGTCTCGACCTTCTCCATCGACGTCGACACCGCGTCCTACGCCAACGTCCGTCGCTTCCTGCAGAGCGGCCAGCTGCCGCCGCCGGACGCCGTGCGCATCGAAGAGCTGATCAATTATTTCGACTACGATTATCCGCTGCCGCGCGTGCGCGAGCGTCCGTTCGAGCCGCATGTCGCGGTCGTGCCGTCGCCCTGGGCGGAAGGCCGCTCGCTCGTCCATATCGGGCTGCAGGGCTACGATGTCGTCGCGCGTGAGCGCCCGCCGCTCAATCTCGTGCTACTGATCGACGTCTCGGGCTCCATGTCGTCGCAGGACAAGCTGCCGCTGGCGATCCAGTCCTTCCGCATGCTGACCAATCAGCTCACCGGGCGCGACCGGGTCTCGATCGTGGTCTATGCCGGCGCGGCCGGAGCGGTGCTTGAGCCGACGGCGGGAAACGACCGCACGCGCATCAACGCCGCGTTCGATCAGCTGCATGCGGGCGGCTCCACCGCCGGCGGGGCGGGCCTTGCGCTCGCCTACGCGCTGGCCGAGCGCAACTTTGACCGCAACGCCATCAACCGCGTCATCCTCGCCACGGACGGCGACTTCAATGTCGGGACAGTCGACGACGGCAGCCTGGAAGGCTTCATCGCGCGCAAGCGCGAGACCGGCATCTATCTCTCGATCCTCGGCTTCGGGCGCGGCAATTACAACGACCAGCTGATGCAGACGCTGGCGCAGAACGGCAACGGCGTCGCCGCCTATATCGATACGCTCGCGGAAGCGCGGCGCGTCCTTTCCGAGCAGATGGCCTCCACGCTCTTCACCATCGCCAACGACGTGAAGATCCAGGTGGAGTTCAATCCAGCGCAGGTCGCCGAGTATCGCCTGATCGGCTACGAGACGCGCATGCTGCGGCGCGAAGACTTCAACAACGACCGCGTCGACGCGGGCGAGATCGGCTCGGGCCACGCCGTCACCGCGATCTACGAGATCGTCGCGCCGGGGGGACGCATGTTCAGCGATCCCTTGCGCTATCAGCGCACGCCGGCGCCCTCCGCAACCGGGCAAGAAATCGCCTTTCTCCGTATCCGGTACAAATTGCCGGGCGAGAGCGAGAGCGTCCTGATCGAGCGCCCGATCACGGCTGCAGACCGCGCGCCCTCGCTTGCACGCGCCAGCGAGCAGACCCGCTGGGCGGTCGCCGTCGCCGGCTACGGGCAATTGCTGCGCGGCGATCCCTATCTCGATCAGGGCTATGGCTGGGGCGACGTGATCAGCCTCGCGCAATCGGCCCGCGGCCGCGACGAATTCGGCTGGCGCGCGGAATTCGTGCAGCTCGCGCGCGCCGCGCAGACGGCGCAAGCCGCCGCGCCGCCGGTGGTCCCCAACCGCCCGGAGCCGCCGACGCGTCCCACGCCGCGCCCCCGCCCAAGCTCGAACTGACAAGACCGCCCGCGTCCGCCATGACGATGCGTCACGGCTTGCCACGGATGCGGGCGCGCGCGAGCGTTGCGCCTGGAGGATCCCGATGTCCGCACCTTCAGGCGCGCTCACGTTCGACGCGCTCCGCCCGCCCTCGCCGCATCTGACCGACACCCACCACGCCTGGCGCGCCAGCCTGCGCAAGTTCGTCGAGAAGGAGCTCATGCCCTTCGCGACCGAGTGGGACGAAGCCGGCCACGTGCCGCGCGAGGCGTTCGCGAAGGCCGGCGCGTTCGGCCTGCTCGGCGTCGGCTATCCCGAGATGTATGGCGGCTGGAGCGAGGGCTTCGATCGCTTCCACGGCATCGTCACCAGCGAGGAGCTGGCGCGTATCGGCGCCGGGGGCGTGACGGCGGCGCTCATGGTGCACGGCATCGGCCTGCCGCCGATCCTCGCCATCGGCTCAGACGCGATGAAGGCCGCGATCGCGCCGCCCGTGCTCCGCGGGGAAAAACAGATCTCGCTTGCCATCACCGAGCCCGACGCCGGCTCCGACGTCGCCAATATCGCCACGCGCGCAGAGCGGCGCGGGGACCGTTACATCGTCAACGGCGCCAAGATGTACATCACCGGCGGGGTCACCTCGCACTGGGCCACCACCGCCGTGCGCACCGGCGGCGCCGGCGCCGGCGGCGTGTCGCTCCTGCTCATCCCGCTCGACGCCAAGGGCGTGACGCGGATGAACCTCAAGAAGCAGGGCTGGTGGGCCTCCGACACCGCCCAGATCTTCTTCGACGACGTCGACGTTCCAGCGGAGAATCTGATCGGCGCGGAGAACCAGGGTTTCGCCGGCATCATGCGCAATTTCAACGGCGAGCGGCTCGGCATGGCGTCCGGCTGCACCGCCTCTGCGCGCGTCTGCATCGAAGACGCCGCCGCCTGGGCGCAGACGCGCAAGACCTTCGGCAAGCGCCTCGCCGACCACCAGGTGATCCGCCACAAGATCGCGGAGATGGTGCAGCGCGTGAACGCGACAACCGCCTATCTTGAACATTGCGCTTGGCGCGTGACTCAAGGCGAGACGCCAGTCGCTGATCTCTGTCTGCTCAAGGTCCAGGCCACTCAGACGCTCGAATTCTGCGCCCGCGAGGCGACGCAGATCATGGGCGGCGCCGGCTACATGCGCGGCTCCCGCGTCGAGCGGATCTATCGCGAGGTCCGCGTCAACGCGATCGGCGGGGGCAGCGAAGAGATCATGCGCGACCTTGCTGCACGGCAGCTCGGACTTTGATTTTGGCGCGCCTGCGCGGTGACGGAGACCCCATCGTTGAGGCGCGCCGCTTTGCGTAACCGGCGCGCTGGGGCGCGTCTTCTGCAGACTGGAGCGCGGGCCTCCGGCCCGCACGTCGGCTGGAAGCCGACGCCCGACCGTGCGCCTCGGTGCGCCATGCCGCGCCAGTTACGCCGAGCGGCGCGCCACGCCGATGGGGTCTCCTTCACACTGCGCCGGCGCGCCAAGAAAGAGCCTACGCCGCCCAGACGAGGCGCGGGCGCCCGAACTCGACCTCTTCCACCACAGGTTCAGCGTCCAGCACCGGCGCGTTCAGGACCGGCTTCAACGTCGCCAGGAGATCGGCCTCGACGAACTCGCGCACGTCGCGCTCCTCGCGCTGGTGCACCAGCACATGGGTCGCGCCGAGCCGCATCGCGGCGTCCCATTGTTCGTGACGCGCCATGCGCGCCTGCAGATTCGCGGTGCGAGACAAGAACACCGGCGCCCAAGCGCCCGCGCCGGCCACCGGCCGTGCGAACGCATACACCGCCGCCGCCTGCGGAAACCGCGCCCCGGGGCGCAGAACGGTGAACTTGTGCAGCCGACCCGACGCCCCGCGGAAAATCACCGTGCTCATCCTTACGTCCCCATTCAGCATGTTCTGCGAATGTTCCGAAGATGCACGACTCGAATGTTCGCGTAAAGTTCCAATTTGATCAACAGGGCGCAAAAGTGCTGCGGTGCACTGTAGAGCCATGAAATCGCGACGGAAAAAGTTTCGCACGCGCCATTTTGAGGCGGCTCTTAACGAAAAAACTCCGAAGTCGCTCCGTGTGCTGGAGCACTTTGAGTCACAAGGTGAATTTCTTGGCACGGCCGTTGCTTGCCCAATTTTATCCACAACGACAGCGCTGCGCGTTCAGAACCGGCCGAGCACCGCAAACCGCACGCTTGCGCCCGGCCGGGGCAGCGCATCCTTGGTGAAGCTCGTGTGCACGCGGGCCTCCTGGTCGGTCAAATTGCGCCCGTCGATCAGGAAGCTCAGCGCGTCCGTATCGAACGGCTGGAACGTGAGCTGGGCGTTCACAAGCTGATACCCGTCGGTCGGTTCTTCGAACGCAGCCACGTCGCGCTGCGCATCCACGTCCTGCAGCTCCACACGCACGCCGAACCGTTCGTGCTCCGCCGCCAGCCCAAGCGTCAGCGTGCGCGGCGGCACGCGCGGCAGATCCCCGCCCGCATCAAACGCGCCCGCCACCCAGTCGTACGCCACATCGCCGGAGACCGTGATCCCGCCCGCTTCGAACAAATCCGCTGCGATCTCGACCTCGCCGCCTTCAAACGTCGCGTCCGCCTGCACGAACTGGAACACCGGCAATTCATCAAGCTCGTCGCCGGTCGGCACGAGGGCGATGTAATCCTCGAACGCGGCCTGATAGATGCTGGCCTCTGCGCGGAAGCCGCCCGCGCGCCACCGCGCGGTGAGCTCCATCGTTTCGGCGATCTCCTCGACCAGGCCTGGATCGCCGATCTCATACGCAGCCGTGGCGAGATGCGCGCCATCGGCGAACAATTCGGTCTCAGTCGGCGCGCGTTCCGTGCGCGCGAGCGTGAGGCCCAGGAAGAAGCGCGGATCGGGCCGCCAGGCGCCGGATGCCGACACGCTCATCAGATCGAATTCGCGCTCGCCCTCAACCGCGTTGTCGAGCGTGCGGCGATCGTAGCGCAGACCGCCCTCCAGACTGAACGGCCCTATCGTCCAACTCTGCACGCCGAACCCGCCGATCTCGTCCGTCGTCGTCGGCGTGATGAAGGCTTCTTCTCCTTCGGCGGCGAAATCCTTGTCGAAGGCGCTGATCCCCCAGGCGCCGGAGAGCGCGCCGCCCAAGAGCGCAGCCTCGCGCTGATGCGCCTCCACGCGCGCCTCCCAACCGTCATTGGTGAACAGCGTCGCCGGCTCGCCCGTCGGCTCGATCTCCTGATGCTCGTAGTCCACGTGCGCGAACGCGGCGTGCGCGCGATCGAAGATCAAGAAGTCTCCCTCGATCCCGGCGCGCAGATCAACGCGCGTCTGCTCAAGATCGATCCGCGGTCCCGCGAAGATCGCTTCTTCCTCTTCGTCTTCTTCTTCTTCCTCGCCCTCGTGTTCGTGCGATCCTTCGGGAATGCCGTAGAGCGTCTCGAACCGCCGCACGGAGGCGCCGATGAACGCGCGCGCGCCCACCAGCGACACGCCGAGAGAGACCCCGTCGGCGTCGGCGAAGCTGTTCGGCGCCGCGCCGAACGCGAACGCGGCCGGATCTTCTCCTTCCGCAATCTCCTCTTCGGCGTGGGCGTCGGCGTAGCCTGGAATCTCGTAGTCGTCGGCGCTGCGCGTGAACGCTTCGAGGCGCACGACGAGCGGTCCGTTCGCGAATCCGACGCCGCCGGCGGCCGCTTCGGACTCAAGTCCCGTCGCCACGCCAGCGTAGTATTTGCCCGAGAACCCGTTCTCGACCGGCTCTTCCGCGATCAACCCGTCGATCACGTTGACGACGCCGCCGACCGCGTTGCCGCCATAGGCAAGCGCCGCGGGCCCGCGCAGCACCTCGATGCGCTCGGCCTCCAGACCTTCCGCGGCGACCGCGTGATCGGGGCTCACCGACGAGGCGTCGATCACGCCGACGCCATTGGAGAGGATGCGGATGCGGTCTTCGCCCAGCCCGCGGATGATCGGCCGCGAGGCGCCGCCGGCAAAGAAGCTGGACGCGATCCCCGGTTCGCCCTCCAGCGTCTCGCCGAGGCCGCCAATGGGCGCCTCCAGGATCGCCGCCTGGTCGAGCACGACCACGCCCTGGGCGATGTCGCCCCGCGCCCGGTCGAGCGGCGCGGTGACGATGATCGGCTCCTCTTCGCTCACCCGCGCGTCCTGCGCCCAGGCCTGCCCGCCCACGAGAAGGCCCGGCGCGCACAACGCGGCCGCAGCCGCCGAGGCCATCATCCGTCTCATCCCGCTCTCCCTCATTCCCGCTGCCTCTTCCCGCTCTTTCAGGGGGCGTTCCCAGCGCCGGCGCCGCTCTGCAAATCGCTATTATAACATAACATAATATGGTACAAGATAACGTTGCTGCGGCGAACGATCCCGCGCTGGGGCCCGCGGCACTTCCTTGCTCGGACTGGGATTCCTGCGATCATGCACCTGATGGCTCACGCACACACGGCCCGTGAAAAGACCCGCCTCATGCGCGAGGCCGAGCGCGTCTGTGCGTCGGCGGGCGAGCAATTCACGCCGCTGCGCCGGCAGGTGTTCGATCTGCTGATCGCCGAGCACGCGCCGGCGAAAGCGTATGACCTCTTGGCCAAGCTCGGCGGCGAAGCCAAGCCGCCGACGATCTATCGCACGCTTGAGTTCCTGATGAAGCTCGGCCTCGTCCACCGGATCGAGAGCCTCAACGCTTTCGTCGCCTGCGAGGTCGGCGCCTGCGATCGCTCGACGATCTTCCTCATTTGCGACACGTGCGGCCGCGCGGAGGAATTCGACGCGGGCCACGCCCTCGTCGATCTCGGCGAAGCCGCCGCCCGCGACGGCTTCCAGATCAAGCGCACCATGATCGAAGCCACCGGCCTCTGCGCCGCGTGCAAGAAGGCCGCGTGAGCGATTGGGGACGCCCTAACCCTGATCCCCAGCCCCTAGTCCCCGACAGCCTCTTCATCCGTACGCGGAACATTCCCGAGCAGCAGCTGGCGGCCTGAATAGATGTCGCCCGTGAGCTGCAGCGCCATGCGCTCTTCGTCGCGGCGGCGAAGATCGTCGGCGATTTCCTGTACTTCCTCGTCGGGAACGCCGAGAAATCTGAGCGCCTCGCCGCCCATCTCGTTGGCCGACCGCAGCGTCTCGCGGATCTGATAGTCCACGCGCGCATGGACGAGTTCGATCGTGGTGCCGCGGTCGTAGGCGCGCGCGAACACGTTGGCGAGCGGGAACTCTTCCTTGATCAGCTTGGTGATGCGCACGGCCTGGTCGCCCTTGTCGACGCAGACGAGGATCAGCTTCGCGCGCCCGGCGCCTGCGGCGTGCAGGATGTCGAGGCGCGTCCCGTCGCCATAATACACCTTGAACCCGAAATTCGCCGCGGCACGGATCATCTCGGTGTCGTTGTCGATGATCGAGACGTCGACGCCGCGCGCGAGAAGCGGCTGGCTCACCACCTGCCCGAACCGCCCGAACCCGATGATGAGCGCATTTCCGGTCAGTCCCTCAGCGATCTCGATGCCGTCCATGTTCTCCGTCGGCTTCGGCGCAATGAGGCGCAGGCCGATGACCAAGAGCGGCGTCAGCGCCATCGAGATGATCACCGCCGCCGACATCTGCGCGTTGGTGTCGGCGTCGATCACGCCCACGCCAAGCGCGCCGGAGTAAAGAACGAACGCGAACTCCCCGCCCTGCGCGAACATCGCGGCCCGCGTCAGCGCCTCGGGATGCTCGGACTTGAACGCGCGCGCGATGACGTAGACGGCCAGCGCCTTCACGACCATGAACGCGGCCACGATCCCTGCGATCAGCGGCCAATGCTGGGCCACCACCGCAAGATCGAGCGCCATTCCCACGCCCATGAAGAAGAGCCCCAGGAGAATGCCGCGGAACGGCTCGATGTCGGCCTCAAGCTGATGGCGGAACACCGATTCCGACAGCAGAACGCCGGCGAGGAACGCGCCCATCGCCATCGAGAGCCCGGAGAGCTGCATCAGGAACGCCGCCCCCAGCACGACGAGCAGCGCCGCGGCCGTCATCACTTCGCGCGCCCGCGCAGCCGCCAACACCCGAAACAGCGGATTGAGCAGATACCGCCCCACGACCACGAGCCCGACGATCGCGCCGACCGCGATCGCGATCTCCGCCAGCCGCTCGGTCATGGACACGCTCTGCCCGGCCGGCGCCATGAACGCGACAATCGCCAAGAGCGGCACGATCGCGAGATCCTCCAGGAGCAGGACCGACACTGCGCGCTGGCCCTGCGGCAGATTGGTCTCCGCGCGCTCCTCCAGGATCTGCATCACCACCGCGGTCGACGTCAGCACGAACCCGAGCGCGGCCACGAACGCGACAGGCCCGGAAAATCCCGCGATCATCGCCACCCCGGTCAGCAGCGCGCCGCAGACGACAACCTGCGTCAGCCCGAGGCCGAAGATCTCGCGCCGCAGCGACCACAGCCGCAGCGGCTGCATCTCTAGGCCGATCACGAAGAGGAACATCACCACGCCAAGCTCGGCGAGGTGCAGGATCGATTGCGGGTCGGTGAACAGCCGGAGCCCGAACGGTCCCACCGCCAGGCCAGCGGCCAGATAGGCCAGCACCGAGCCCAGCCCCACGCGCCGGAACAGCGGCACCGCGATCACCGCCGCCGCAAGCAACGCCACCGTCGGCGCCAGCGCCAGCCCTTCGACGCTGTGCGCCGCCTCCACCGCCGCTTCCGCCGCCACATTCGCCTCCGTCTTCGCGGGCGTAGCTGACGCAACGGGCGGCGAAGGTCAAACGCCGCTCTCGGCGATCGGGTCTCGTGCGCGGCGCCGACGCGCGGAAATCAGACCAGATCCGCGTACGTCCCGCCGGTCGCCATCATGGCGGCGGTCTCGATGGCGGCGCGGGCGCGGTCGGGCCGCTCCATCGGCAGCGCGTGCGTGGCGCCGTCTATGGTCGCAAGGCGCACGTCGGGCCGCACATCCTTGATCCGCTGCGCCACGGACGGGGGACAAGTCGAGTTGATCTCCGCGCGCAGGATCACGATGGGCTTGGGCGCCCGCGCCAGCGCGCGCCACGGATCGTGGCGATGGGCTGCGAAGGTGGCGGCTTCGTAGGCGGGCGTGCACGACAGCCGCATCTCATCGCCGTCTTCCACCAAGCCGTCCTGCAGGTAATCGCGCAGCGCCTCGTCGGGAAAGGTCTTGAAGAAGCCGCGTCCCTTCAGCGCGGCGAACGCCGCCTCGCGGCTCTCGAACCGCGACCGTCGCCGCCGCGCTCCGCGCACGATGGGGGTGTTGCGCATCGCCAGCGCCATGAACGGCAGTTCGAGCGATTGATAGCGTCCCGGCGGCAAAATCACCGGATCGATAAGCGCCAGCCCGCGCACCAGGTCTCGCCGCTTGCCGGCGACGAGCAAGCTCACGGTCGCGCCCATCGAATGCCCCGCCAGTGTCAGCGGCGGCGTCAGATAGGTCTGCATCAGTTCAAGCACATCCTCGCGATGCACTTTCCACGAGGAATAGCCCCACCGCTTCGCCGGCAGCTGAGTCAGCCCATGTCCGCGCGCGTCAATCGCCAGGACGTGGAAACGCTCGCCCAGCGGGGCGAGCAGCGCGCGATAGGCCTGCGCGTTGAACCCCGTTGCGTGCACGAACAGGATGTCCGGCGGCCGGGAGGGGTCCCCCCAGGCCACGCCCGTCATCCGGCCCTTCGCCAAATCGAAGTGGACGCGGCGGAACGAATCGCTTGCTGCGCTCATGCGGCGGCGACCCTACCGGCCCCGCCCCTCCAATCAATCCGCCGCGCTGTTGAAGCGAACCGGCGAAACGACGGCTCATCCGCCGTACACCCGCCGTAGAATGTCGCTGGTGCGTCTCAGCGGATCGCGGCGGATCGCGGCTTCTTCCTCGCCGATGTAGAAAAAGACGCCGTCGAGCGCCTTCACGACGGCGAATTCAGTCACGTCCGTCCGCAGCGTCCGCGCCTGGCGGCGCATCCGCACCTGCGCCGCGATCAGGTCGATGATCCGGAACACGCCCGACGCGTCCAGCGCCGCACGCATCGGCGGGGTGATCAATCGCGTCAGCCGCGTCCCGGTGCGGTCGCGCAGGAACGCCGTCGCCGCGCGATCGCCGCCGCGCAGGATCGAAATCGCGTCGCGGATGGTCAGGTCGAGGATCGCATCGAGGAAGATGCGCCCCGCTTCCGGCATCGTCTCCTCGGCGGCGCGGTTGATGCCGCGCTCCAGTTCGTCGAAGGGACCGCCAAGCCCGATGGCGCTCAGCCCGCGCCGCCAGCCGGCGAATTGCTCGGGCAGCGGGATGCGCACGCGCGCGTCGCCGAAGAACCCGTTCACCCGCCCCAGGCGGTCGGTGGACGCCGCGGCGGCCACGCCCAGCGCCTCCGAGATTCCGAGCGCGGCCTCCTGCTGGGACAGCCCGGCAAAGCGCAGGCTCTGCGCCAGGGCGGCGCCGGGCGTGAGCGCGAGAGCGGCAAACACCAGCGCGCGGCGATCGATCATCGGCGAATCTCCTTCCGGGGCGATGATAGCGCGCTTCGCCGCGACCTTCCCCCGCGTCCACTCCCAGCCGCGCCGCGCCCGTGCTACGAGGGCCCCCGAAACCATCCGAAACAAAGTGGGAGAGCGCCGCATGGCGTATGAATGCTTCGATGTCGCCATCGCCGATCACGTCGCCACCATCACGCTGAAACGGCCCGACGCCTTCAACACCATGACCCGCGGGTTCTGGAATGAGCTTCCCGAGATCGTGCGCGACATTGACCACAACGCGAAGGCGCGCGTGATCGTGATCCAATCCACCGGCAAGCATTTCTGCGCCGGGATGGACCTCGCGGTGTTCACCGGCGGCCCGGAGGCCAATCCAAGCGCCGCCGCGCGCGCGGAGGGCGACCGCTGGATCGCTGCGGAATCGCTGCGCCACCAGGTGCGTCTCCTGCAGGACAGCTTCAGCTGCATCGACGAGGCGCGCATTCCGGTTCTTGCCGCCATTCAGGGCGGCTGCATCGGCGGCGCCGTCGACATGACGAGCGCCTGCGACATCCGCTATTGCACCGCCGACGCGTTCTTCTGCGTGCAGGAAATCAATCTGGCGATGACTGCGGACGTCGGCACGTTCCCGCGTCTGTGCAAGCTCATCCCGGAAGGCTGGGTGCGCGAACTCGCCTACACCGGCCGGCGCCTGCCGGCGCACAAGGCCCAAGCCATCGGTCTCGTCAACGACGTCTATCCCGATCAGGAGACGATGCTCCAAGCCGTGCACGAGACCGCGCGCGAGATCGCGTCGAAAAATCCGCTCGCGATCACGGGCTCCAAGGTGATGATCAATTACGCGCGCGATCACTCGGTCCGCGACGGCCTCGACTATATCGCCGTGTGGCAGACCGGCATGTTCGCGCCGCCGCACATGGCCGAAAGCTTCGCCGCCAAGCAGGAAAAGCGCGACGCCGTCTATCCCGACCTTCTCCCGCTGCGGAAGAGCATGTGATGACGGATATTCTGCGCACGCCTGACGATCGCTTCGCCGCCCTGCCCGACTGGCCCTACGCCCCGCGCTATATCGACGACCTGCCCGGCTATGCCGGCCTGCGCATGCATTATGTCGACGAAGGTCCGAGAGACGCGCCGGTCTATCTCTGCCTGCACGGCGAGCCGACCTGGGCCTATCTCTATCGCCGCATGATTCCGCGTTTCCTCGCGAAGGACATGCGCGTCGTCGCGCCCGACTTCTTCGGCTTCGGCCGCTCCGACAAGCCGAAGGACGACGCCGTCTACACTACCGATTTCCACCGCGACGCGCTCATCGCGTTCATCGAGCGCCTCGATCTCAGAGACATCTGTCTTGTGGTGCAGGATTGGGGCGGTCTTCTCGGCCTGACACTGCCTCTCCACATGCCCGAGCGCATCTCGCGTCTTCTGGTGATGAACACGGTCTTGGCGACGGGCGGGGCGCCAAGTCTCGGCTTCGTCGCGTGGCGCGACTTTGCGGCGGCCACGCCGGATCTGCCGATCGGACAGCTGATCGCGCGCGGGACGCCGCACCTGACCCCGGCGGAGATCGCCGCCTATGATGCGCCGTTTCCCGATCAAACCTACAAGGCCGGCGCGCGGCGTTTTCCCCAGCTCGTGCCGCTTTCGCCGGAAGAGCCCTTCGCTGCGCTCGCGCGCGAAGCTGCGCGGTTCTGGAGCGAGCGCTGGGAGGGCGAGAGCTTCATGGCGATCGGCATGGCCGATCCCGTGCTCGGCCCCGATGTCATGAACGCGCTCCACGCGCAGATCCGCAATTGTCCTCCGCCGATGCAGATTCCCGACGGCGGCCATTTCGTGCAGGAATGGGGCGGCGGAATCGCCGACGCCGCGCTCTCTGCATTCGCAAGGATCAGCTGATGAACGTCGATGCGCTCGCTGCCGGCCGCGATCCTCCGCGCGAGGTCAACGCGTTCATCGAGATTCCGCAGGGCGGGCTGCCGGTGAAGTACGAGTTCGATCCGGCTTCCGGCGCACTGTTCGTCGATCGCTTCCTGCACACCTCGATGATCTATCCGTTCAATTACGGCTTCATCCCGCGCACGCTGGCGGAAGACGGCGATTCACTCGACATCCTCGTCGTCACGCCCATGCCGGTCGTGCCCGGCTGCGTGATCCGCGCGCGTCCGGTCGGCGTCATGCTGATGAGCGATGAGAAGGGCGTCGACGAGAAGATCATGGCAGTGCCGGTCGATGCGCTGAACCCGTTCTACGCCGACGTCGCCACCTATCTCGATTTGCCGCCCCTGATGCTGCGGCAGGTCGAGCACTTCTTTGCGCACTACAAGGATCTGGAGCCCGGCAAGGGCGCCAGCGTCGGCGAATGGCGCGATCTCGCACACGCACACGAACGCATCATGCTTGCGGTCGAGCGCGCTGGATGAGCGTTGCGTCCGATCTGATCGCCGCACTCGACGCCGAGACGACATCGACGGCCGGCGCGCGGACCACGCTGCTCAGCGTCACCATCGACGTCGTCGGCCACGGCGCGCCGGTGGATACGCACGTGCGAATCGTGCGTGCGACCAGGTCGCTCGTCTTCTCAGAAGCCGAAGCCCGCGACGACGCCGGCGCGCGGGTGATCACCGCCAGCGCCGTGCACAAGATCGCGCGCTGAGCCTCCTCCCCCGCAAATGGTCGCCGCTTCGCGCATTCGCTGCGCGCCGTGCGGGCATGCGCCCGCCTATCCGACCGGCCGCGGCGCTGTGCGACCCTCGCGCGAATGCCCACCCTCTCCGATCTCTGGTCCGCCGCGCTTGACCGCCTCGTCCGGCTGCACGCCGTGTTCGGGACGCCGTTCGCCTTCCTGACCGCGTGCGGCGAGCTTACCCGCGCCGAGCACGGCGCGCTGCTGCGCCACCTGCGCCCGCTTGAACGCCTTGTGCGCGTCGCGCTGCTGTTCATGGCGCTGTGCGAACCCGCTCCGGCGCCGGCGCGCGCCATGTCCCGCAAGCCCGTTTCGATCCGCGTCGCGACGCCGTCCTGGCCGGGCGAGGACTCAAGCGCCTGGCGCGGCGTGCGCTTTCGCGTGCTTTCAGGGCGACCGCGCGGGCGGACCAGCGCCCATGCCGGGGCGCGCGCGCAGGTCTATGCGCGCTATCCGCTGGCCACGCGCATGGAGGCGATCGCGCGCGTCATCGCGGCGCCGGACCGCTGGGTCCGTCGCCTCGCTGCACTGCTCCGCACACAGAGGAACCGCGTCGCCGGCGCGATCCGGCGGCTATCCGCCGCGCCCACCGCGCGCCCGGCGATATCGCCGCGGCGGCAGGTTTGATCGAAACCGTCCACCGCGACACGAGTTGAGCCGTCTCTGGCGGAGGAGACATGCTCAGTTGAACACCTCGAACAGCCCGGCCGCGCCCATGCCGCCGCCGATGCACATCGTGACGACGGCGCGCTTGGCCTTACGCCGGCGCCCTTCCATCAGCACATGGCCGGTGAGCCGCGCGCCGGTCATGCCGAACGGGTGTCCGATCGCGATCGAGCCGCCGTTGACGTTGTACTTGTCGGGATCGATGCCGAGCTTGTCTCGGCAATAGAGGCATTGGCTCGCGAACGCCTCGTTTAGCTCCCACAAGTCGATGTCGTCGACCTTGAGCCCTTGGCGCTCCAGCAGCTTGGGCACAGCGAAAACCGGCCCGATGCCCATCTCGTCGGGCGCACAGCCGGCGACGGCGAAGCCGACGAACGCGCCGAGCGGCTCCAGGTTGCGCCTCTCGGCCTCCTTCTCGTCCATCAGCACCACCGCGGCGGCGCCGTCGGAGAGCTGGGAGGCGTTGCCCGCGGTGACGAAATTGCCCTCCCCGCGCACGGGCGCGAGGGAGGCGAGGCCCTCAAGCGTCGTGTCGGGACGATTGCACTCGTCCTTCTCCACGACGTAATCGACCATCGTTTCTTCCTTCGTCGCCTTGTCGACCTTCTTCATCTTGGTCTGCATCGGCACGATCTCGTCGCTGAACAGGCCCGCCTGCTGCGCCGCCGCGATCCGCATCTGCGAGCGCAGCGAATATTCGTCCTGATACTCGCGGCTGACGCCATAACGCTTGGCCACGATGTCGGCCGTTTCGATCATCGGCATCCAGAGCGCGGGCATCACCGAATAGAGATCGGGCTCCACGATGTGGTCGCGGTTCTGCGCGCCGCTCAGCTGCACCAGCGAGATCGATTCCACGCCGCCGCCGACGGCCGCGGTCGCGCCCTCATGCATGATGTAGTGCGCCGCGGAGGCGATCGCCTGCAGGCCCGAGGAGCAGAACCGGTTGATCGTGGTGCCCGACGTCGTCACCGGGAGCCCGGCTTTCACCGCGGAGAGCCGCGCGATGTTCATGCCCGTCGCGCCTTCGGGCGCGCCGCAGCCGATCACCACGTCCTCGATCTCGGCGGCGTCGACCTTGGCGCGCTCCACCGCATGCTTGATCGCGTGCCCGGTCATCGAGGCGCCGTGCGTCTCGTTGAATCCGCCCCGCCCCGATTTCGCCAGCCCCGTCCGGGCGTAGGACACCACCACCGCGCGCCGCATCGTTTCCTCCACACATACCGATCGTTCGGAAACCGCGACCTAAGCACCGCAGCGTCACATTGGAAAGGCGCCGCGCGCGGCAACCGGCTCTCCCCGCGCCCCCGGCTTGCGGCGACGATCCAAAGATGCAGAAGAAGGCCGATGGAACACGCCTCCGACCGTCTCAATCCCGTGGCCCTGATCACCGGGGCCGCCTCCGGCATCGGCGCCGCCCTCGCCCGCCGTCTCGCCTCGCGCGCGACGGGAGGGCTGATCCTCATCGACCACAATTCGGCGGCGCTGGGCGCGGCGGCGGATTCCATGGAGCAGCCGCCTGAGCGCGTCTCGACGCTGACCTTCGACGTCTCCGACCCCGATCGCTGGCGCGATTGCGCCGATTTCATCGCCGCGCAATATGGCCGCCTTGACTACGCCGTCGCCAATGCCGGCATCGCCCACGCCTCCTCCATCGTCGACCATGATTTCGAAGACTGGCGCCGCGTCATGGCCGTCAATGTCGACGGCGTCTTCCTCACTCTGCAGACCGCGCTGCCGCTGATGCGGCAGAATGCGCAGGGCGGCTCGATCGTGGTTGTGGCCTCCGCGGCGGGGGTCAAGCCGGAGCCCGGCATCGCCGCCTATGGCGCCTCGAAAGCCGCCGTGCTCCAGCTCGCGCGCATCGCCGCCAAGGAGGGCGCGCCCGACAATATCCGCGTCAACGCCATCGCGCCGGGCGGCGTGGAGACGCCGATCTGGGACGCGGTCCCGATGTTCCAGGAGCTCATCGCCGAAACCGGTTCGCGCGAAGCCGCCTTCGCGCGCATGGCCGAGGTGGCGACGCCGCTGCGCTACTACGCCACCGCAGAGGACATCGCGCGCAACATCGACACCCTCCTCACCGATCCCAGCCCGATGACCGGCGCCACGCTTGTGGTCGACGGCGGCTATACGCTCTAGCTATTTCGACAGCGGCCGCGGCCAGAGGATGCGCGTAAAGACGCCGTCGCGGTCGAGCACCAGGTGCTTCAAGGACCCGAGCACGTGCAGCGGCAGCAGCATGAGGATCGTAAGGCGCCCGATCGCGTGCGCGACCTCCGCCGCTTCGTGCAGGCCGTCATTGGGTTCCGCGAACGGGCTCGCGAACGAGACCACGTCGAACACGTTGATCGCGCGCCCGCCGCTCCATACGGCGAGCGGCCCGCTGATGATCTGGATCGCCAGCGCAAAGAGCAGCAGATGCTGGGTCGCGCTGGCGACGCGATTGAGCCATGCAGGCTGATTGGGTTTCACCGGGCGCGGCTGGGTGTAGTGGAGGATGATCCGCGCCGCGAAGAACGCGAACAGGGTTCCCCCGATCGAGATGTGCATGCCCATCGCCGCGCCCCGCGCCGCGCGATCCCCCGCCTCGCCGGCGATGTAGGCCTGAATCCCCGTCGCGAACATCGCGATGACGCCGAACGCTGCTATCCAGTGGAGCGCAATCGTGAGCCAGCCGTAACGGTCCTGCGTATTGGTCAAGGTCATCGGCATCCTCCGCGGGCGGAGCCTAGCCGCGCCTTAGAGGGTTGGGAAGCGGCCTCACCCGAGCATGACGTGCCCGCAGGCGCAGGCGCGCCCGTGCGCGTAGCACCCGACGCGAAAACAATTCGGGCACAGTGCGAGATTCTCAAGCTTGAAGCGCTCCGCGCACACGTCGCATTGCATCCGCGTCGCCAGATAATCCCAGTACGGATCATCGCCGCTCTCTGCGGCCCAGCAGGCGTCCACCGCCCGCTTCACCGCTCCGTCCTCGTCCGCGCCGCCTGCGGCGAGCCAAAGCGTTCCCGCCACCGCCTGCAACGGGGAAAGCGGCGCAGCGCTCCGCGCCAGGGCGACGATCCGCGGCGGGGTCACGGCGCCGTCTCGTCGATCGTGGGGCCCTCCACGGCGGCCGCGGCAGCGCGCATCTCGCGCACGAACGCGCGCGCTCCCGGCACGGCGAAATGGGCCTCGAGCGCGGCGCGGTCCGCCCAGCGTTCAAAGAAAAAGAGCCGCATCGCGTTCTCCGCGTCGATGAAGACGTCATGGCTGATGCAACCGGGCTCGGCGCGCGAGCGCCGCGTGTGCGCCAGGCACGCCGCCTTCAGCGTTTCAAACGAGTCAGGCGTCGCGGTGACGGCCCCGGTCACGATGATCATCGCGCATCTCCCGCGACGGCTTGCGCTTCAAGGCGGCGCGATGCAAGCGCTCAGGCGCGCCGCCGCGCAGTATTTCGGGCGACGAAGACATCGTTCGCACTGGCGTCCGGCGTTGCCGGCGAGAAAAGCGCTGCGCGCGCCTGCACCGCTTCGATCCGCGCGACGGTCAACTGAAACGCGACCTCGGCGGCGCGGCCGGACGCGGCCACATCGCCCTGCAATGCGGCAAGCAGAAACCAGTACAACGCCTCGTCCAAATTCGCGCGCACGCCGCGCCCGCGCATGTAGAGCATGCCGAGTTCGAACTGGCTCTCGCGATGACCAAACGCTGCCGCCTGCTGGAACCAATGGAGCGCCGCAGCCTCGTCCTGCGCGCCGCCTTCGCCGCGCAAACAATAGCGACCGAGGTCGCACATTGCATCGACGCACCCGGCCTCCGCAGCGCGCTGGGCCCAGTGACGCGCGCGCGCCAGATCGTTGTTCACGCCTTCGCCGTGCGCATAAAGCATCGCGAGCCGGCGCTGCGCCGGCGCCAATCCGTTCTCCGCCACCACGCGCAGCAGGCTCGCGGCCTTGCGTGCGCGCCCCGCTTCAATCTGCTGCAGCGCGCGTGCATAGCGCGCCGCATCGTTCAGCGACGGCGTGTGACGCGGCGGCGGTTCGCGCACGAGCGCCGGCGCGGACGCGGCGACCGGCTCAGACGGTTGGGGCGCTGGCGCATCGACCCGCGGCGCGGCCGGTTCGATCCTCGCCGGCGCGACAGGCGCGGGCGGCGGGTCGTCTGCGCGTCGTTGCTGCGGCGCTTGTTGCGGGGCGGTGTGCACGACATCCTCGCGCCGACGGCGCGGCGTTGCGGGATACGACGTTTCCACCGGCGGCGCGATCGACAACGGGACAGCCGGCGCCGCCTTGCCGCGCACGCGCCGCACGATCTTGCGGCCCGTCAGCCTGGAAGCGAGCGCGTCGATCGCGTGCGCCGCACGCGACCCCGGCGCGCACTCGTCGACCATCAGGCCTTCAGCGTCGCCGGCGCCGAACGCGTAGGCGTCGAACGGCACCGACGCGATCGGCGCCGCGCCCAAGACCTCGGCCATATCCTTCAGCGGAATCTCCGGGCGGCCCGGCATCCCGGCCATCGACACCACGACGTCCGGCGCCATCCGATCGTCGCCGCGCCGCGGCTTCAGCGCTTCGATCATGTTCTTGGCGTTGCGCAGGCTCGCCAGGTCGCGCACCGCAACGATCACGGCGTGATCGGCGCGCGCCAGCACCTCCGCGGTCCACGGCGTCCACACATGGGGCAGGTCGAGCACGATGTAGGGTGCGGTCCGGCGCATGTGATCGATCAGCGTGGCGATCGCGTCGGTCCGGATCTCGATGTCGCGCGTCAGCGACGAACGCGCGCCCAGAACGCGCAGCCGCCGTCCGCGCAGGGCGCCGAAATGCTCGATCTCCTCTTCGTCGATCGTCTCCAGCGCCTGGAGCGCGTCGGCGATCGTAAACTGCGCCGGCGCCGAGGCCGCGGCGCTGAAGCGAAGATCAAGATCAATCAGCGCGGCGCACGCATCCTGGCGCTCGGCGATCGACCACGCAATGTTGCGCGCCAGCGCCGAGGCGCCCACTCCGCCGCGCGCGCCGGTGAGCGCGATGACGCGCCCGCCGCTCGCGGCGCCGGCGTCGGCATAGAGCGCGCAGAGCGCGTCGGCGAAGTCCTCCGGCGCGATCGGCGTGACGATGTAATCGCTGACGCCGCGCGCGGTGAGCTCTCGGAACAGTGTGATGTCGTTCACCGCCCCGATGACGATCACCTTGGTTTCTTCGAAGACGACGTCGGCGAGCTTCTCCAGCTTGCGGAGCAAATCGGCGTGCGGCAGCGTGGAGTCGAGGATCAGGAGGTCCGGGCTCGCAGCGCGCGACAGCCGCGCGATCGCGCTGTCCAGGCCGCCGGTCTCGATCACGAATTCCGCGCGCGCCAGCCGCGGATCCAGCGCCGCCGCGGCGACGGCGTCAGCGACTTCGGCGCGTTCGCAGCTGGCATGGACGACAATATGAGGGATCCGCACCGCACTCGCCGTGCGCGCCTGCGCGCCGAAGAGCCCCGGCGACGCCGCCGGCGTCGCGGTTTCGGCTGCTTGGTCGGGGACGACCGCGGACAGGACCAGCGGCGGCTCTGCGTCGGCGTCATCGGCGACCGGCGGGGGCTGCGCGGTCGTGTCGATCTCTTCGGGCCAGTAATCCGCTCCGTCGTCACCGTCAGAGGATGCTTCCTGCACATCGGAATCGCACAATCCGAACGGATTGTCCGTATTCAGACGCAGCGGCGCTTCAGCGTGGGCGCTTCCTTCGGCCGGCGGCGCCGATTGCGTCGGGCCGGGATCCACACGCGCGTGCGCTGCTGCGTCGCTCTCCTGGGGCGCCCGTCGCGGCCCCGTGTGCGCAAGCATGACGCCAGCAGCGCCCGCGCGCGGCTTGCGCCGTCTGCGCCGCCGGCGCGACTTCCCCTTTGGTGGTCGTTCGTCGCTCATAGCTGGAACGGCCAGCTTAAGCCTTGTGCGCTTAATTATTCATCCTATCGACGGCGCAATGTTGCAAACGCGCGCTAACCTCAACGACGCGTTAATCCGTAGACTGACGATCTTCCGCCGGGCGTGCGACGAACCGCGCCACGATCTCTCCCGGCACGCGCCTGATGCGCCGGGTCTGGGCGTCCATCAGGCACCAATCGCTCTTGATCTCGGCCGCCGGCTTTGCCGCACCCGCCTTCCAGATCGACACGAACCTGGTCCACAGCGCGCCGCGCGGGCCAGGCGCAGTCCAGGTCCGCGCCTCGATCGCATCGCCCAGCACAAGCTGCTGGCGGTAATCGATCTCATGGCGCGCCACCACCCAGACATATCGCGCGATCATGTCCGGATCGCCCCGGGCGCGCCAGTGCGCCGTCGCCGCGTCCTGCGCCCAGCGCAGATAGACGCCGTTGTTGACGTGGCCGAGTTCGTCGATGTCGTCTGGCTGGATCGTGATCGGCAGCACGAACGCGTGCGCGTCCGCGCTCATGCTATCTGCCGCTCGCCTCGGCGAATTCCGGCAGCGCGTCGAGCGCTTCGGCGAGCTTCGCGCGCACCCGCCCCAGCGCCCGCGACACGCCCGGCCCGCTGACTGCGCCTGCGCGGGCCAGCTCCTCGGCGTCTTCGCACGCGTCGGCAAGCGCCCAGAGGCCAAGGCCGCGCGCGGCGCCTTTCAGCGTGTGGCAGGAATCTTCCCAGGTCTGCACCGGCGCATCGGGGATCAAGAGCCGCGCCCAAAGCTCCGCCTGCGCACGGAAGAGCTGCACGATCTCCGCCTGCAGCGCCTGATCATTGCCAGTCATGTGTCGAAAGTGATCGACGTCGATGATCGCCCGAGCGGCCATGGTCCCTATCAGTTGCTCACCAGCGCCAAAGATAGGCGACTGATGCGGCGTTTATAAGGATGGTTTGCTTAAGGCTGCGTTGCGGTCAAGCAACGGCGCGACGGATCGCAGGCGCGCCGCGTCACGATGGGAGCAGGCTTCTGAACAGACCGGCGTGGAAGTACGCAACTGCAACATAGGCCGCCAACGCAGCAAACATGCGGGCCCAAAGCTCTGCGAACACCAATCGGTTTCGCCCCTGCACAATCGCTGCGAAGGGGACGTTCGAGGTCGCGGCGTTAAATGTTTCCCATTGTTCACGATTGCGCGCGGCGCTTTTGCGGTCGATCGAGCGCGTTCCAAAGAGCGCCATCAAGCCAAGCGCGGCGAACAGCATCACCGCGTGGCGCTCGCCGTTGGAGAAGAGGTGGCCGGCGGCCCAGAGCGCCACACCCCAGAGAAACGGGTGGCGGGTGATCCGCAGGACGCCGCGCGCCGCGTCGGCCTTCGCCAATGCGCCCTCGAAGCCCGCGGTCGTCGGGCCAGGCGTCAGCAAACCAGTCACCCCCAGCAGGAAGCCGAAAAGCGTCAGCGCATGGGTGACGTGCGCGCCCCAGGCCGGCGGGGTGTAGAGCGGCGGCGCATCGCTCGCCTGGGCGGCCGGATAGGTGAAGATGAGCGCGGCGAGGAGGCCCGCTGAGGCGAGTGCGAACAGGCCTCGATACGGCCCCTCGCCCAGCCGCTGCACCACAAGCGCCCGTGCGCCCGTGGCCGAGAGCCCGATATGGAGGAGCACGAACCCCGCCAACGCCGCCGCGAACCCGCCCATCTATCCCCCCTGGTCTCCCGCGAAGCTGCGCTGTCGCGGCGCGAAACTCAATCCGGGCTCACGCGCCGCCGCGCGGGGGCGGCCAGGGACCTGTGTCGCGACGGTCGTCGGCGCGGGCGCCCGTTCCGAGGGGCCGATCCCGGGGCGCGCCGTCGCCCACGCGCCGACCGCGCGATCCGGGGCGCGCCGTCGCGGACGCGCCGACCGCGCATGCGGCGCACATTGGCCAGCGCAGGATCGCGCGGTTTTCTTGCATCGTCCCGCGACGCTCGCTATGTCCCCCAGTTCGCCTGCTCGGCGGCGCCTTCGACCAAGGCCGCCGCCGCGCCGGACGGTCGGGTGTATAGCTCAGTTGGTAGAGCAGCTGACTCTTAATCAGCGGGTCCAAGGTTCGAATCCTTGTACACCCACCACGTTTTCTCGCCTAAATGCAGTGTGATGGGAATCAATTCCCGGTCCGGCGGTCTCAGCTTCCGAGTCACTCGCGCCGTCTCAAGCAAAATGGTTGATCAATGCCGCCTCGTGCCGCCAAAGCGATCAATTCCAAAGAAGAGGCTCGATCGCTCGCCGCCCCTCGGGCTGGGTCTGGAGAAAAGGACGAACCAAACCTCTTCACGGGAAACGCGGCAACGCAGGTTCTCGACCTCGCCGCCGCCACTGATGAAGCTCTAGCTGCAGGCAACGTTATCGTTCACGGCGACGCGCAACGTGCAGTCGCGGCATTCCCAAGTTCATTCGTGAATACTGTGATCACGAGCCCACCGTATTTCGGTCAGCGGGACTACGAGGCCCCCGGACAAATTGGTCGGGAAGCGACGCCGGATGCATACATTCACAAGCTAGTCGGCATCTTCCGCGAAGTAAGAAGGACGCTGCGAGACGACGGAACACTGTGGCTAAACATCGGCGATAAATACGACGGCGGCGAGTTGCTCGGGCTGCCCTGGCGGGTTGCGCTTGCTTTGGTGGAGGATGGCTGGCGTTTGCGGTCGGACATTATCTGGCACAAACCGAACGCCATGCCGCATTCGGTGAAAACTAGGCCAACGCCAGACCACGAGTACGTTTTTTTTCTCAGCAAGAACGCAAAGTACTACTACGATGCCGATTCTATTCGTGAACCGCACACGACTTTCTCTGAAAACAGTAAGATGCGCGGCGGTCGAGGCCATTTTGGCAAGCGCGGCGGGACGCCTGAGACAGGCAAGAACAGCGGCAATTCAAACCTTCATGACGCTAGATGGGATCAATATTTTCACCCGCTCGGCCGCAACAAGCGCACTGTTTGGTCCGTAGCGCTTGGGAAATTTCGTGGTGCGCACTTTGCGGTTTTCCCGGAGAAGTTAATCGCACCCTGCATACAAGCGGGCTCACCTAAAGGCGGGCTTGTGTTAGACCCATTCTTCGGCTCGGGGACAACAGGTCTTGTAGCGCTCAATTCGGGCAGGCGTTTCATCGGCGTCGAACTTAATCGTGACTATTGTGATATCGCTCGGTCACGATTGATCAGATAGCGCCAAGAAGATCGGCAAGCGCTTCAGAAGCTCGACCCTTAACCTTTGTTCGACGCCCAAGATCTGGTTTGGATTCATATCGACATATATCCAGTCCTGGCATGCCAGCGTCGTCAGGTCGCCAGCCCAGCTCTCTGCAACTATGATCGGCAAACACACAAATCCTGCCGCGTGCGCCGCAGACACTGACTTATGGATATCGCGCGTGAACAGCAGCGCATGGCCTCCGCCCATGGTCTCTCGGGTCTTCACCGGGATCAATATTTGCCCTGCGGCGCTCACTACGCTGACGTCGTATGTTTCTCCCTGCAGCCTAATTTCGGCTTCGCTCACCTGCAGGCTCATACGCCGTTCGGAAAAAATCGACTGCAGTTGACGGCGCACGATCGCTTCGAACAAAGTTCCTCGAATTGAACGTCTGCTTCCCTCCAATCGATCCATGATCACCTCTGAGATCGCAATCCAATCCCAGCGAAGAGGGTCTGATAATATCGTACCGACGTGCGTTCGCACCTGTGCGAGAAGAACGGCTTTCTTCTCGATGGCGGATGAGCCCAGCATAGAAGACAGCATTGGCCTGAGCCGCTGCTCGGGGGCGTCCCTCATGATCCATCCCATCAGAAGCCATTTGGCTTTCTCTGGGCGATATGGGCGCGCTACACCATCGTAAAGCGCAATACCACGCGGCAACGGCCGAAGAAGGTAGTCAAGAATCGCTTTGCGCGCCCGCTCTTCATCTGGATCAACAATAAATGCGTGCAGACTCACGTACCCTTCGCCCCTCAGAAAGGAGACTAGGTCGTCGAACGCAGGCCGATTCTGCTCCACGACTATCGCAAGCTCCTGGAGCCTTAAATTCTCCACAACCAATGACAACGACAATGCTCCCTGAAGGGCCGAGCTTTCGCATCCATTGTTGTGCAGCTCAACCTTGCGCCGGGTCGCGCGTCAGCCAGGCTTCCCGGAGCGCCGCTTTCAGGACCTTCGACGTCGCGTTGGTGGGCAGCGGGTCGCGGCGCAGCCACCAGCGGGTGGGCCGCTCGAAATAGGCGAGATGCTGGGCCGCGAGTTGCGCGAGCGCGGCTTCGTTCAGATCGGCCGCATCGCTGACGACGATCGCGGCGACCTCCTCGCCGAGATCGGCGTGCGGCAGCCCAATCACCGCGACCTCGCGAACGTCAGGGTGACGCTCAAGGCAGGCCTCGACGCGCGCGGCGGCGACGTTCTCGCCCCCGCGGATGATCACATCCTTTGCGCGTCCGGTGATGGTGAGGAAGCCCTCCTCGTCGAGACGGCCCAGATCGCCGGTGTGCAGCCAGCCGTCCCTGACGCTCGGCGGCTCGCGCCAATACCCGGTCATCATCGACGGGGTGCGCACGACGATCTCGCCGACGCCGTCCGCGTCCGGATCGGCGATGCGGATCTCGCAACCCGGCAGCGGGCGCCCGCTCGCGTTCGGCCGGGCGCGGTAATCGTCGCCGGCGATCGCGGTGACCGATCCGCCGGTCTCGGTCAGCCCGTAAGTCGCGGCGACGCCCATCTGGGCATTGGGGAACGTCGAGCGCGCCAGATCCATCAGCGCCGGCGTCACGACCGCGCCGCCGGCCGCGATCGTTTGCACGCTGCTGAGATCGCGCGTCGCGGCCTCCGGATGCTGCATCACGCGCTGCAGCAGCGTCGGCACCGTGGCCCAGACGTGGATCGCCTCGGCTTCGATCAGCGCCAGGATGCGCGCGGGATCGGACTTGCCTTCGACCAGCACGAAGCGATGGCCGCTCAAGAGCGCCTGCGTGTGCGACATGTAGCCGGAGATGTGGAAAAGCGGCGCACAACAGAGGAAATGCGCCTGCGGCTCATCGCCCAGAAACTCGCTCGGCGTCTTGTCCCGCCCGGCGTAGAGAACGTGGAGGCACGCGAGCGCGGCGCGGTGCGACAGACACGCGGCCTTGGCGGCGCTGGTCGTGCCGGAGGTGAAGACAAGCAGCGCCGGCTCCTCTTCGTCTCCGGCCGCTCCCGCGCGCGCCGCGCCGGCTGGGCTCTCGAACGCCGCGCCCAGCGTTTCGATCTCAAACACGGCCGCATCGCGCGGCAGCCGCTCCCGGCGCGGGGCGTCGCACACGATCAGGCGCGGCTGCGTCAACGCGATGGCGTGCGCGATCTCCTCCGCGCTCCACCAGGCGTTGCCGAGCGCGACGACGGCGTCGAGCCGCGCCAGCGCCCAGAAGGCGAGCAGATGCTCGGCGCAATTGCCCGCCAGCAACAGCACGGGCGCGCGGGCGCGGACGCCGGCCGCGGAGAGCGTGTCCGCCGCCGCATCCACCGCCCGCAGGAACGCGGCGAAGCTCCAGCGATTCTCACCATGGACGAGGAACTCGCGCGCGCCCCATTTCGCGGCCTCGTCGAGGATGTCGGCGAGACGCCTCGGGCGCTCGGCGAACACCTGAAGCGCGTAGCCGCCCATGTCTTTGTGAACGAGCGTGCGGCCCCAGCGCGCCATGGCTATGGGCCCACCGAGGCCAGGAAGCGCAGCAAGAGCCGGGTGCGCCCTGGCGCGTCCTGGAATGCGCTGCGCGCATGCAGCACGGCGTGATTGTTCGCGATGGCGATATCGCCCGGCTCAAGATCGAAGCGGATCGCGTTTTCCTCGGCGAGCGTTTCGTAGAGGTCGTAGAGGTCGCTCACGTCCGGCGCGATGAGCGCCGAACCGTGTCGCGTCACGCTGCGAAAATAATCCGATATGTAGATGGTGCGCAGGCGTCGACCGTCGAATGCGCACGGCGTGATCTCGCCAAACGGCGCAGCCTCGGGCGCCTGCTCGTTGCGCAGGTCAAGATGGACAGGCTGAAACAGGCGTTGCGCGAGATCAGGGCGCAGCGCCAGCAACGCGTTGAACACCGTCGCGGAGCTCGCGAACTTGCTCTCTCCGCCCTGCGCGGCCTTGCTGATGCACAAAAGGCCGAGGCGATCGGCGGCGTCGCAGTGAAACCGGAACTCGCGATCGGTGATGTAGTTGCGCGCGAAGGCGTCGCGCTGCGCGGCGCCGGTGTCGCGCACTTCGCCGATCACGTCCCCTCTTGGGTTCTGCACGCCAAGGCGCCCGAACTGCATGCCGAGACCGCGGAGGAAAAGCTTCGACCGCGGCAACGGCCAGCGATCAACGGGGAGGCCGCGCAGGAGCAGGAAGCCGCGCCCCCTCTCAAGCGCATCGCGCCACGGCGTGAACGCTTCTGTCGGAAACGGAAAGTCATCCCGGGTCAACGACGCGGGATCGCGCGCCTCCAGCGCGGGCGCCGCCGCCTCGAACGCGGCGATCAGCGCATCCGGCGCGGGCTCGAACGGCGGCGCCGCGAAGTCCTGCGGCCGCCACGCCCAAGGCCCCGCCAGCGGCTGATCGGGCGTGCGCACATGGGCGCGGTTCAGGAAATGTGCGGATTGCTCAGCGATGCTGAGGGCGCCAGCGTCCATCGGACCCCTCCATCTCGACGCAGCCTAGCGCGCGCGCCTCGACTGAGCAAATGTTTAGTGTATGGTCGCCATCACGGGAGACAGATCATGAGCTTCATTCGGGTGGACAGAGACGGCGCGCTCGCCTTCGTGACCTTGGCGCGGGCGGAAAAGCGCAACGCCGTCACCACCGAAATGATGCAGGATCTGGATGCGGCCTGCCGCGCGTTCGCCGCCGACGAGCAAACGCGCGCGATCATCTTCCGCGCCGAGGGCAAGGATTTTTCCGTCGGCGCCGATCTCAACCAGCCGCGCTTCCAAAGCGCTGAAACGCCGAGCCTCCTGATGCGGCGGCGGACCACGGAGCTGGGCGCAGCGCTCATGCGCAGCATACAGGAGATTCACCAGCCGACGATTTGCGCCATTCAAGGCGTCGCCACCGGCGCGGGCGCGTGCATCACCAGCGCATGCGATTTCCGCATCGCCGCGGACAACGCCCGCATCGGCTATGGCGAAGTCAAGCTCGGGATCAATCTGATGTGGCATGCGGTTCCGATCTGCCTCCATCTCGTGGGCCCCGCGCGCGCGAAGCAGATGATCATGTCGGGGGACCTGTTCGATGCGGCGCGTCTGGAACGATGGGGCTTCATCGACGAGGTGGTCGCGCTCGGCGATCTGGAAACGACGGCGCGCGCGTGGGCCGATCGCTATGCGCGGCTGCCGCCGATCTCGGTGCAAATGATCAAGCGCAGCATCAACGCGCTCTCGGGCGCCCTTGATCGCGCGATCATGCACATGGACACGGATCAATGGATCCTCTCCGCCTCCTCCGATGATTTCAAGGAGGCGGTCGCCGCCTTCTTCGAGAAGCGCGCGCCCGAATTCAAAGGCAATTAGCGCGTTGAAAAAAACATGGGGCCCCCAGGCAGGAGCCCCATGCGCAAGTCGCTCAGGGAAGACCTTAGAAGTCTGCGCTCAGCCGGAGGCCGATGCGGCGGGGATATTGCGGCTGGACGCCGAGGGTGCCGCGCACGAGGGCGGAGGTCTCGTCGGTGATGTTCTCGCCGAAGAGCGTCACCCGCCAACTGTCTCCGGCGACGCCGACGCGCGCGTCCCATTGCTCCATGTCGTCGGACACGAGGCCAGTGGCGTCGAGTTGTTCGGCGCGTGCGAAGTGCGCGATGTTGAAGAAGACATCGGTTTCGCCAATGAACGGACGCTCGTAGTCGACGCCCACCATCGCGCTGGTCTGGGGCACGTTCGGGATGCGCGCGCCCGGATCAAGCACGCCGGCTGCGGAGATCGCCGGATTGACGGCGTCGAAAACCGCGTCATTGGTGTTGCCGACGAGTTGGAAGGACAATCCTTCGATCGGCGTATTCCACGTCAGCCCGAGATCGATCCCCTCGCTATGGGCGTCGCCGCCGTTGGCCAGCGCCGCGACGCCGAACACGGTGAACTGCAGCTGGATGTCGGTCCAATCCAGCCGATAGAGCGCCGCATCGACCACGAGCGCGTTGTTGAAGAAGCGCCCCTTGAGGCCGACCTCGTAGCTCCACACGCTGTCAGGCGAGATGTTCAGGCTGGTCGGAATTCCGGCCGCCGTCGCGGCGTCGACCTGCGATTGCGTCTGGAACGCGCCGCTGCGGAAGCCCTTGGCCGTGTTGAAGTAGATCATCACGTCGTCATTGACGTGATACGAGAGATTGAAGCGGGGGTTGAACGTCTCGAACACCGTGCCGCCGCCCGTCTCAACCAGCGAATTGCGGTCGATCCCGCTGCGGCTGCGATCGTCTTCGAAGTAGCGTGCGCCCACCAGCGCGATCAGGCGGCCGTCGAGAAGCGCATAAGACGCCTCGCCGAAAACGGCCCAGGCCGTGGTGTCGATCTGGCTCAGCGTGTTGATCCGGATCGATCCTGCTGTCGTGCACGGGCCGAGGAAATCGAGGCAGATGTCCGATGTGATCGTCGAGTTGTTGAAGTATGCGCCGACGATCCAGCTGAACGGCGATTCCGTGTCCGAGACGAGGCGCAATTCCTGCGTGAACGATTCCGTCGCGAACGTCGAATCGTTCCGGAGCACGGTGAGAAACGTCTGGTCGAAATCCAGCTCGTGATCGAGATACGCAGTCGAGCTGACGAAGGACACGCCGCCGAGATCGATATTCAGCACAGCGGAATAGAGATCGAGATTGGTGTCGATGAACCCAAGGTTTCCGCCGGTTCCGTTGATCTCCGGGGGATCGACGGTTGAGAAGGTGTTGCGCCCGTCCATCTCGTTCTCGATGCGCCAGACGCCAAGCTCCAGCCGCGCAGACGGGCTCAAGTCCACGCCGAATTTCGCGCGCGCGTTCCAGGATTCGATCCCGTTCAAGTCGGTCTCGCCCGGGAACTCGGCGCTCTCGGCGTATCCCGCCACGCGTTCGAACCCGCCGGTGAGACGCAGCGCAGCGCTTGTCGAGACGGGGATGTTGAGGGCGCCGTCCAGCGCGTGGCCGGATTCGCCGCCGCTGGTGTCGGACGCCTCGCCCTGCACGCGCGCTTCAAAGCCGCTTGGATTCGGCGAGGCCGTGACCATGCGGATGGTTCCGCCCATCGCGCCCTGGCCCCACAGCGTCCCTTGCGGCCCGCGCAGCACTTCGACGCGCTGCAAATCGAACAGGCGCGACGGCGGCGCCAATTGGAGGTTCGGAACGCCGAATGCGACGTCGTCGATATAGTAGCCGACAGTGGCGTCGCCGGTGGTGCCGCTGCTGATGCCGCGGATGGAGATCGTTTCAAAGCCCGGCGCCGTGCGCGATACGCCGACTGCGCCCGGCACCATCCGCACCAGGTCGTTGAGTTCAGAGGCGCCGGAATTTTCCAGATCGGCGCCGGCGATCGCCTGCACCGACAGCGGCACGTCCTGCAGCTGCTGTTCGCGCTTCTGTGCGGTGACGACGATCTCGTCGCTCTCGGTTGCGTCTTGCGCTGCGGCGACGCCGGCGAGCGCCACGAATGCTCCGGCGCTGATCATGAGCGTCTTGCGGAATGATGCTGACATGCGGCCTCCTCCCCGGCGGCGTCGGGCTTGTTATCAGGCTGAGCCGCTGCCGCCGCCCAGCCATCCCCTATGTCGCCACACTAAACAATTGCTCAGCGGCGCGCAATAGGGTAGTTTTCGCTCGAAACGCTATGTGGCGGAGAGGACACAAGGGATCCCGATGAGCCCCCAAGCAGCTATACAGACATTTAGCCCGGCGTCGGCCGATGCCGCGGCCCGGACGACGTTCGCGCTTCTCATCCGCCACGCGACCGCCCGCCCCGACGCGGTCGCCGCGATCGACGGCGAACGGCGGCTCACCTATCGCGATCTCCAGGCGCGGGTGGACGCGGTCGCCGCCGCACTCGTCGCCCGCGGCGTCCGGCGCGGCGATCGGGTCGCATCGCTGACGCCGCCTTGCGTCGAGTTCTGGGTGCTGTTCCTGGCCGTGAGCTCGATCGGCGCGACCTGGATCGGGATCAATCCAGTCTATCAGCGGACAGAGTTCTCGCACGTTCTCGACAACGCCGGCCCGAAGCTTGTCTTTACCGTCGAAGGCGAAGACGGGCGCGACTACCCGGGCGAGCTTCGCAGCGTCGGTCTCGATCCGGCGAAGATCATCCTGATCCGGACGGATGCGGAAGGCCCCGTCCTCGGCGCGTTCACGGCGGCCTCGGAGCGGGCGTCCAAAGCGGCGTTGGACGCCGCGCGCGCGGCCGTCGATCCGGAAGACGCCGCCGTCATCGTCTACACTTCCGGCACCACAGGGCGGCCGAAGGGGGCGATGCTATCCCACCGCGCCGTCATCGCGACGGCGGCGGTCAACGCCGCCTGGATGGGCGCGGGTCTGGAGGCGTCGATCTGCGCTGCGCCGGTGAATCACGTCGGCGCGCTCAACAATATCTGCATGTCCGTTTTCGCCTATGGCGGGCGCATCATCTTCTTTCCGCGCGTCGACATCGAAGCGTTGGGGGCGCTGAGTCATCGTGAAAACCCCACCTACCTGGTCTCGAGCCCGACCGGCTTCATGATGATGTTTGCGGCCGAAAATGGCGCTGCCGCCCGGCTCAACTCCACCCGGCTGATCGTATTTGGCGGCGCAACGACGCCGAAGGCGATGCTTGAGCGCGTCTCGGGATACGGCGCGGCGATGTCCTCCGTCTACGGACAGACCGAGACGTGCGGGATCGTGACGTTCACAGAGATCGGCGCTTCGCTCGACGTCATGGCCGAGACCATCGGCCGGCCGCTGCCCGGCGCCATGGTGCGCATCGCCGACGCAGACGGGCTTGAGCGCCCAATTGGTGAAACGGGCGAAATCCAGGTGAAGGGCCCGTACGTGATGAACGGCTATTTCAACATGCCCGAAGCCACCGCAGAAGCGTTCACCGCCGACGGCTATCTCCGCACTGGCGACCTCGGCTATCAGCGCGCGGACGGCAATCTGGTGTTCGTCGGCCGGCTGAAGGAGATGTTCAAGTCCGGCGGGTACAATGTCTATCCGCTCGAGGTGGAGACGGCGATCTGCGACCACCCGGCGGTCGAGATGGCGATCGTGGCGCCGCGCCCGCACGACCGCTTTCAGGAAGTCGGCCACGCCTTCATCAAGCTGCGCGCGGGCGCCACGCTCGACGACGAGACTTTGCGGGAATTTCTGAAGCGGCGGATCGCCAACTACAAAGTGCCCAAGAGCTTCGCGTTCGAGGAGACGCTTCCCCTCCTGGCGAACGGAAAGATCGATCGTGCGACGTTGAAGCGGCGCGCGGCGGCGTTGACGGCGTAGGCGCTCGCGATGGCTGCAGAGACAGAAGAATTGACCCTGCGGCGCGATCTTGCCGCGCTTTATCGCCTGGTCGCCCTTGAGGGCTGGGACGACCTCATCTTCACCCACATCTCCGCGCGCGCGCCGGGGCCTGACCACCATTTTCTGATCAATCCATTCGGCGCGATGTTCGAAGAAATCACCGCATCGAGCCTGGTGAAGATCGATCTTGACGGCCGGCCCGTCGATCAGCCCGACGCCGTCGTCAATCCGGCCGGCTTCGTCATACACAGCGCCATCCACATGGCGCGCGACGACGCCCAGTGCGTCATCCATCTGCACACCAGCGACGGCGCGGCCGTCTCGGCGAAAGCGTGCGGCCTCCTGCCGGTCACGCAGCACGCGATGATGGTCGCGGGCGAACTGGCCTATCATGGCTATGAAGGCATCGCGTTCGACCTTGAGGAGCGCGAACGCCTCGTCGCCGATCTCGGCGACAAACACTGCATGCTGTTGAGGAACCACGGCACGCTGGCCGTCGGCCCAAGCTGCGCGGCGGCCTGGCTCGTCATGTATTTCCTTGAGCGCGCGTGCACGATGCAGATCAGAGCCCAAGGCGCCGGCGATCCCCTGGAGCAGCCCAATCAAGGCGTCGCGGAGAAGGTGCACGCCCAAAGCGCGTCGCTGTTCGATGGGCGCGCAGGCGCGTTCACGTGGCCTGCGCTGTTGCGCAAGCTCGATCGCATCGACCCGAGCTACCGCGACTAAGACATCGCGCGCTGCGCCGCGAAGATGGAGCTATAGCCGCCCTGCTCCCAGTTCGGCGGCATCGGGCAAGGCTCATCCGCATAGACGGCGCTGGGCGCATCCACGCCGCGCACCATGGTGTTGGCGAACGGCACGCCGTCCATGATCCCTGTGAGCGGCGCCGCATCCGCGCGGGCGTAGGTGTGCAGCAGCAGCGGGCGCATCCGCGGCGAACGATTGGGCGGAGAGCCATGCACGGCGCGGCAATTGTGCACCGTCACCGCGCCGCGCCGCCCCTTCAGCCACACGATGTCGCGCGGATCCAGCGCGGCGATCTCCGCCTCCGTAAGCGCGCCGGTCCACGCGCCCGCGGCGTTGGAGAGCGGCGAAAGCGGCCCCTTGTGGCTGCCGCGAAAGACGCCCATCGGCCCCATCTCGTCATCGACGTCGACGAGGTAGACGCCGATCGTCAGCGGCGAATAGTTCGAATGCGGCCAGAACTGGATGTCCTGGTGCCATTTGATCTCTTCGCCGCCGTCGCGCCATTTGAAATTCAGCTTGGAATGGTGGAAGCGCACATCGGGACCGAGCAAATCCTCTGCGAGGTCGACGATCGGGCCGCGGAGGCCGAACGCTTCGAAGTCCGGATCGAACGCCACGGTCTGGGGAATGCGGCGCAGGCGCGGCTCTTCCGGCGTGTGGTCCGGCGCCACGAGGATCGATGTCGACGATGTCGTCAGCGATCGGCTTTCGTCGATGAAACGCGTCATCGCAGCGTCGAGGCGGTCCAGCCAATCATCGCTGATGAAGCCGTCCAGCAGCAGAAATCCGTCCCGCTCATAGGCGTCGCGATCGTTTTGCGTGAGCCGCGTCATCTCAGGCCACCTCGAACAATCCGGCGGCTCCCATGCCGGTGCCCACACACATCGTCACCACCACATATTTCGCGTTGCGGCGCTTACCCTCGATGAGGGCGTGCCCGACGCAACGCGCGCCCGTCATGCCGTAGGGGTGCCCGATCGAGATCGAGCCGCCGTTGACGTTGTACTTTTCCGGATCGATGCCGAGAGCATCACGGCAATAGAGACATTGCGACGCGAACGCTTCGTTGAGCTCCCAAAGATCGATATCGTCCACCTTGAGCCCGTGACGCGCCAGGAGCCGAGGCACTGCGAACACCGGCCCAATTCCCATTTCGTCGGGGTCGCATCCTGCAACGGCGAAGCCGCGGAAGACGCCGAGCGGGACCGCGTTCCGCCGCGCCGCCTCGCGCGCCTCCATCAGGATGCAGGCGCTTGCGCCATCGGAGAGCTGGCTCGAATTGCCGGCCGTCACGAAACGTCCCTGCTTGATCGTCTGGCCATCGCTCAACACCGGCGCGAGCCGCTGCAAATCCTCAAGCGTCGTTTGCGGGCGGTTGCACTCGTCGGCGCCGACCTCGATCTCGGTGATCCGCTCCGTCTTGGTCGCCTTGTCGGTTTGCTTCCAGCTGACGCGGATCGGCGCGATCTCCTGATCGAAGCGTCCCGCGGTCTGGGCTGCGGCCGTGCGCCGCTGGCTTTCCAGCGCATATGAATCCTGCGCCTCGCGCGATACACCGTAGCGCTCGGCGACCACCTCCGCGGTCTCGATCATCGACATCCAGAGCGCCGGCTGTTGCGCATAGAGGCTCTCCTCCACCGCGCGGTGGCGATTCATCTGGCCGCTCATCTGCACGAGCGAGATCGATTCCACCCCGCCCGCGCCCATCACGTCGACGCCCTCATTCACCACGCGGCCGGCGGCGAACGCGATCGCCTGCAGGCCCGAGGAGCAGAACCGCGCGACCGTCGATCCCGACACGGTGTTGGGGCATCCCGCCCAGATCGCGGCTGTGCGCGCCACGTTGCCGGTGGCGCCCTCCGGCATGCCGGCGCCGAAAATGACGTCCTCCACGGCTTCGGGCTCGATGGCGGCGCGGGCCATCGCATGCTTGAGCGCGTGGCCTGCCAGCACGACGCCGTGGGTGTTGTTGAAGCTGCCGCGGATGGCCTTGCCGATCCCGGTCCGCGCCGTCGCCGCCACCACCGCTTCCCTCATGCCAAGCCTCCTCGATTGCGCTAAACGTTTGTTTAGTCCAAGCAGGACGCTTTCGGCAATGGGTTTTCGCGCCCGGACGCTTGTCTCAGCGCGCCAACCGGCTGAACGTGTCTAGCGAACCAGCGGTGATCTCATGTCCGACGGCGCAGCGCCGATCTCTGAACGAAGCCCCGGCCGCGAGCGGTTGCTCCAGGAGGCGATGCGGCTCTTCGCCGAGCGCGGCTTCGACAGCGTCACCGTGCGTGACATCGCCGCCGAGGCCGGCGTCTCCGTCGGACTCATCAATCACCATTATGGAACCAAGGACGGGTTGCGCGAGGCCGTCGACCGCCGATTCATCGAGCAATTCGAAGAGGCGATCTCTAATCCCCCGCCCCAATCGGGAAAAACGCGGCTGGCGGACCTTTCCGATTGGGTGGACAATTGGATCGCGCGCCACCAGGAGGATTGGCCGCTCACGGTCAAATATTTCCGCCGCGCGATGCTTGAAGGCAGCGATTGGGGCGCGAAAATCTTCACGCAATTCTATGAGATCGTGCGCACATCCATCGATCGCATGGACGCGCAAGGCGGCGTGCGGCCCGATGTCGATCGGCTCTGGCTGCCGTTCCTGGTGATGTACATGGAGATCGGCACGCTGCTGCTCGATCCCTACGTCTCCAAGGTGCTCGGGCGGTCCGGTTTCGATCCCGATCTGTGGAAAAGACGCCACCGCGCGTATATGCGCCTGCTTTCCTTCGGGGTTTCGCCGCAACGGGACGAC
>WGOB01000067.1 GCA_016124255.1 Alphaproteobacteria bacterium
CGG
The DNA here is from genome assembly GCA_016124255.1 of Alphaproteobacteria bacterium. Classification (GTDB taxonomy): domain Bacteria; phylum Pseudomonadota; class Alphaproteobacteria; order Caulobacterales; family Aquidulcibacteraceae; genus CADEEL01. Next base: position 4 of record WGOB01000067.1, read on the forward strand.
CGCGCGCCTTTTCGATCAGCGCGGAGGAGGGCGCTTTCTCCGGCGCGGCGGCGGGGTGCTTCTTCGCCGCGGCCAGTTCGCGCTGCGCGCGCGCCAGCTCGGCTTTGAGCTTGGCGGGATCGTTCGCCTTCGCCTCGGCTTCGACGCGGGCCAGGCGCTGCTTGAGCGCGTCGAGGTCGAGCGGCTTCAGCTGCACGTCCTGGCGCGCTTCGCCGCGCTTGGGCGCGCGCGAGGAGTCGAACGTCGTCTTCTTCGGGAACTTCGCGCGTTCGTGCAGCACGTCGCGCCCCGGTATCCACACGACGCCTTCGCCGACCTGCAGCGACGGCAGCGAGGCCTTGATGCGCTTGCCGGTCTCGACGTCCGCCTGGCCGACGATCCAGGCGTCGAGCGCGTTGCGGTCCTGCACGGCGGTGAGCTTCATCGCGATGAGCGCATCGACCTGGCTCAACACCGATTTCGAAATCTCCGCGGTGCGCTGGGTGATGAGCCAGGGCACGAAGCCGTCGATGCGCCCGCGCCGCACGATCCGTTCGGTGATCGCGAAGAGCTGCGCTGCGCCGCCGTCCTTTTCGCGGATCGTTTGCGGCGCCCACATGTCGGCTTCGTCGAGCACCAGGTGCAGGAGCGACGCGCCGCCGGCGACGCGCTGCGCCTTCATCGTGGCGTAGAGCGCCTTGAGTGCGGCGGCGACGAAGCGGCGCTCGCCCGCGGCCGTGCCGATTTCGGAGAGATCGAGGATGCAGCTTTCGGCCATCGTCGCGGCCGTCTCGCCGATCAGCGCGCCGGCGTTTTCGGTGAGCGGCAAATCGCCGTGCGGACCGCCGAAGATGACGACGTTGAAAGGCGAGGCGCGCTTGCCGTCCGGCGTCGAGCGCAGGCCCCACCAGACGCCGAGCGGATCGACGATGACGGCGCGCGCGCCGGCGCCCAGCAGGCGTTCGACGGCGCTGCCTGCGTTGTACGTCTTGCCGGAGCCGGACATGCCAACGAAGCCCAGGCGATCGTCGAGCGCGGCTTCGGGGATCGGGTGCGGTTTCAGGGCGATGATCTTCGTCTCCGCGTTCATGCCGCGCTCCGATCGACGCGGCGCGGGCGCGCCGGACACTCGCGGCATCGATACTCAGGCACGCCCTTCTTCGGTGTGTGGAACACGACATCACGGCCCCACACAACGCGATCGCAGCAGACGACGCCGACGCGCACGCCTTCGAGTGTGGGATACTCGGCAACGAGGGAGCGAAAGCGGGACATCAGTCGGCCGCTGCCTCACGGGGGCTGCGCTCTTCCATCGCCGCCATCTCCTCGATGTACGCCAGCGCCCACTCGTCCGGGATCGAGGCCGTGTTCTGCATCGGCGTGTCGGGATGCGCGCGATCGTGCAGCAGCGCATATGCGCCGGCCCAGCCGAACCGATTCTTGAGCTCCCATCCTTTCTCGCCGGCCATCGAAACAAAGTGGCCGGCGGTGCACATCGGCGTCTTGCAGATATTTTCCTCTGCGGGCGGAGCATCTTCCGGGCCCCAGGTGCTTTGTTTGTGGACTCGCGCCTTGGTGCGGAGCGCATCGCGCAATTGCGTGTATGGACGCTCAATGAGCGGGATCTGATCGTCAGCGAGGCCCGCGGCTCTGAGGTCGCTCGGCGTCCAGCCCTCGGCTCTGAGGTCGCTCGGCGTCCAGCCCGCGGCGATGAGGGCGCTCGGCGTCCAGCCCGCGGCGCTGAGGGCGCTCGGCGTCCAGCCCGCGGCTCTGAGGTCGCTCGGCGTCCAGCCCGCGGCTCTGAGGTCGCTCGGCGTCCAGCCCTCGGCTCTGAGGTCGCTCGGCGTCCAGCCCTCGGCTCTGAGGTCGCTCGGCGTCCAGCGCGCGGCGATGAGGTCGCTCGGCGTCCAGCCCGCGGCGATGAGGGCGTTGAACTGCTTACTCGCAAGAAAGTACAATTCGCGCTGCGAGAATTGGCGCGGCTCGGTTGCGGCGGTTGTCATTCGCGTACTCCTATGAAGGCTGCGTTGTTCAAAGCGCCGGGGTCGTCTCGCGTTCGCTGCGCTTCGGCTCTCTCGTTTCGCCAAGGATGAATTCAACGTCGACCACAGCGCCATTCTCGACTTCGTCGAAGTGTTTGCAGAGCCAGACGTGCGCCGTCGTCATTGTCCGGTCGTTCCAGTCGTAGGGGCCCGCCTGGCCGCTGCCGCTATCGAGCCTGCCCATGATGACGCCGTCTGGCTCCCAGCCGCACCGGCGCAGCAGATATTGTTGCGTGCGTTCGTGGGACTCGGTTTTGAACGCCCACGCCGCAATGAACGTCGCGCGGTCGCGAATTTCGATCAGCTTCACTTCCATCAGCGTTCTCCTTCATTTACCGCCGACAGATGCACTCAATCGCATCGGCGAACGCCTCAAACCCGCGCGCGACAGCAGCCAGGCGCTCGGCGTATTCCTTCCGCGCGGGCGCGGCGTCGTCGGCTTCGCGCCGGAGCGCAGCGGCCGCGGCAATCGCCGCCGCCTTCACCTCAGCGCGGGTCAGAAATTCAGTCATGGGGCCCCCTGCGTTTGGCGAGCGTCCGCTCGCGGATTGCGCGTCACGGCGCAGTCTTCGTCTCGATCGTCTCGCCCGCCGCGACCCGCTCAACGCGCACGCGCGCGACGCCGATCTGGGCGAGCACGCCGGCGAGCGCGTCGCCGGCGAGCGCGCCGACGCGCGCGTCGATCCGGGCGAGCTCCGCGCGCAGCGCCTGGCGGTTGGCGACGTCGTTCATCGTGAGATTGCAGGCTTTGAGATTGCAGGCTTTAGGACGCGGCATCACGTTCCTCCTTGAGTGAGCGGTGCAGCGCGTCGCGGCGTGCGGCGGCTTCGGCGCGGGTGCGCGCGCGGGTTTGCGTCGCCGGCGTCAGCACGGCGACCGCGCGGGCGAGGTGCGCGCGCGCTTCGTGGCCGGCTTCGGCGTGGCCGCCGGTGACGCGCGCGGCGTCGAGCTCGGCCAACGCCTCGGCGACGGCGGCGAGCGCGTCATCCGCCGCCGCGCGGCGCGCCTGGCAGTAGACGCACATCGCTATCGCCCGCGCCCGCGCAAGAGCGGCTCAATCGGGTTGTCGCCGCCCAGCGCAAAGCGGATCTGCGCGCCGCGCAAAATGGCGTCGTGATCGACGCCGCGGATGCTGTAGAGCATCGTCGCCAGCGCCGCCGCGATAACGTCGGCGTCCTGGTCTCCGAACGCGGCCACCCCGGCGAAGACCGCGAAGAGCGGCAACCCGGCCGGCTCGCCGCGCCCGCGCGACGCGCGCACCAGATCGAACGCGGCCTCAGCGATCGCGCCGTGGAGCGGCGGGGTCATTGCGCGCGCCTGCGTTGTGAGCGCGCGAGGAGAGCGATCGCTTGGGCTTGGCGCGCGGCGGTCGTAGCGGTGGGCGCATTGACCCCGTCGAGGACGGCCGAGACGTAGGAGAGCGTCGCGTGGTGATCGAGATCGCTGGCGTCCTCGATCAGCACCTTGAGCGCAAGCAGCTTGTAGCTCAGCGGCTCATTGAGAAAACTCAGCGACAGCGCCTCAGCCATATCGTCGAGAAAGAGGCCCACGCACGCGCGCGCGGCGGCGGCGTTTTCCGCCGCGTCGGCCTGGAGAACAAAGGGACCGTCGCCTGTCTTCATCTGCGCACCTCGCGAGAAAGCGGGGCGTCCGGCGCCAGCTCGTCGCCGGACGCCCCCAAGTGTGCGCCGCCCCCCCCACTCAATGAAGAGTGCGGCGCGGGTGGGAGAGGGGGCTCGACCTCGCGCACCCACGCATTGAGCGCGGGCGAGGCCGATGCGATGCGGAGCAGCGCGTCTGCATTCGCCTTGAACCAGGCGCGCGCGGTCGCGGCGTCGCCGGCGCGTTCGGCGAGCGGGCGCAGCGCCTTGGCGCAGTCCTGCAGTTCGCGCGCGTTGGCGTCGCTGGAGAGGAAGAGCGGCTCGGGGCGCGCGGGATCGTGGCGCGAGCCGCGATGGTCGACGAAATCGCCAGGGAACGTGCCGGACGGCCCCAGTGCGGGCGGCGCCGCCGGGAGAAGAGGAGGCGGCGAGAGCGAGGGATTTGCGCCCTCGCCGCCAGCCGCGCCGGACCCCAGCCCAGATTTTGGGCCAGCCCCTCCCGGCGCGGCGTCTGTGTTCGGTTGCGCCGCGGTCTGATTGAGCGCGACCTGGCGCAGCGGCTTGACGGTGTAAGGGCGGCGCTTGGCGCGCGTCGCCGTGAGCGAGAGCGTCATCGGCTCGGCGATCCCGCTCATGTGCGAAATGCGGATGCCGCCGACTTCGATCCCGCCGAACATCACGGATGGATCGCGGAAGAGCGTGAGGCGCTTCCCGACGTAGCCGGCGCCCTCGCGCCCCCAGACGTGCACGAGCACGCGGCGCATCGATTTGCAGGGCAGAAAAGGTTTCCCGCCGTCGCCTTCGAAATAGATCGCGATGGGCTGCTCGGCGCTGTACGACGAAACCCGCGTGATCGTGATCGTGATCGGCCCAGCGATCAGGTCGTCGGCGTTCAGCTGCTGGCTGTTCGGCGCGATGGTGCTTCCCAGATCAGTCATCGATCTCAATCTCCCCGTCGTCGCGGCGTTCTTTTTCGGTCGCGGCGAGCGGCCAGTCCCAGGTTTCGATTTCCTGCACGCCGCCGCGGTCGAACCAGAGCTCGCCCTCGCCGAAGCGGTCGGCGAAATCGATGTAGGTCGCGATCGCGCTGGCGATCTGGCGCTCGGCCTCGTGCCATTGCCCGTCGCTTTTGCGGAACGGGATCGCGACGCCCGCCGGCGCGCCGCCGATGCGCAGGAAAAGCCAGTGGAAGACGGGCGGCGTCTTCACCCACGCGGCCGCGAGCTCGTGCAGCGCCGCGCGCGGATCGCGCCCGGCGGGGTAGGAGATATTCGGCGCGTTCTTGCCGGTCGCGTGCATCCACGCGGCGAGGATTTCGCCGGCGCGCGCGTTGTGCACGGCCTGCAGGTCAAAGCCGTTGAAGCCGGCGAGGCGCACGCAATGCTCGCGCAGGCTCGTCCCGCGCGTGGGCGCACGGCCGAAGGTTTTGACGTCGGTGATCGCGGCGTTCATCGCGCCCCCAATCATCGCATCGGGCCGCGCCTTGAACCGCACCGGGCGGCCGTTGACGGTCTCGGTCCAGAAGATCGAGACTTCGGCGAGGCCGCTCACCAGCGGCGCGAATTGCGGATCGAGCCGGACGTAGCGTTCGAGCAGGCGCACGTACTGATCGTCGGCCGGGTGCAGCACTTCGCGCCCGTCGGTTTCCGGATCGAAGATCTCGACGCTCGCGTCGATCGCGTGGATGCGCGCGATGAGGTCGGCGCGCTCGCCGGTCTGCTTGATCGCGTCTTTCTCGCGCGCGGTGAGCTTGCCGTCGAAGCTCGCCTCGATCCACGCCGCGCGCTTGGCCGAAAGCCAGCCCTTGAGATCAGAGAGCGACGAGAGCCCGCCTTCGGGCTTGACGGTGTAGCGCGCTTCGTAGGCGGCGAGCCCTTCGAGGATCGCGCAATGCGCGGCGCTGCCGCGCAGACGGGTGCGATCCTTCGCGCGTTCGGGGCGGATGTAGAGCGGGTTCGCTTCGCTTTTCCAGGTAAGCTCCGCCGGCTCGGTGAGCAGCGTGCGGAACGCCGAGCCCGAGAGCGCGGGATCGCGCACGTAATCGTCCATCGAGAGGCCGACATAAATCCCGTCCGCGATCAATTCGCGCGGGCGGTCGAGCGTGTAGGGCGCGCGGGTTTCGCTCATCCCGCGCCCCCGCTCAGCAGCGCGTCGATCGGATTGCCGGGCGAGAGCGCGACGGCGATCTGCGCGGCGCGGAGGAGGTCGCCGCGCGCTTCTGCGCCCTCGACCAAACGCAGCGTATCCGTCGCGAGCGCTTCGGAATAGAACGGGCGGCTCATCGCCCGCGCGCCTTCTGCTGACGCGCCCACTCAGCGCGGGCGAGGAGGTCGATCGCTGCGGCCTGGCGCACGGTCGTCGGCGTCGTCGGGGAATTCACCTCGTCAAGGATCGCGGAGACGTAGGAGAGCGCGGCGTGCGGATCGAGATCGCTCGCGTCTTCGATCAGCATCTTGAGCGCGAGCAGCTTGAAGCACAGCTTCTGGTTTTTGAACCGCTGCGACAGCGCCTCGGCCATGTCGTCGAGACACACGCCGACGAGCGCGCGGGCGTCAGCGTTTTCGCCTTCGTCGGCTTGATAGATGTTCGGATGGCTCATCGCTTGCCTCCCGTCGCGGCTTTGCGGGCGTTGGCGGCTTTCGCTTTTTCGCTCTGCGCGCGGGCGACGCCGTCGGGCGTGAGCCAGTAGAGCGTGACGCGCTGGCGCTTGCGGCTCGTGGCGCGCCTTCCTGCGAGCCCCTTGTCGCAGAGCGCGCCGATGACGAGCGTGTTGGGCGCGCCGTACCCGAGCGAACCTGCGCGCAACTCGTAGATCGTGCGCGCGTTCGCCTCGCCGAGCGCGCCCTTCTTCAAAAGCAGGATGAGATTGGCCGATTGCATCGGCGTCAGCGGATGCGCGGGCGTGCGGGAAATGCAGGGCATCAGCCGGCGCTCCGCTTGGCGCGGCATTTGTCGCAGCCGCAGGGCGCAGCGAGATACGCTTCCATCGCGCGGCGCATTTCGAGCGCGGCGAGAAAGAGCCCCGATTTCGCGAGCGCCGCCTTGCGCTGCACCTCGTCAACCGGCGCGCCGGTCACCGGCGACTTCACCTCGCCCTTGCCGATCTGGTTGAGCACGTTCGCGCAATGCTCCAGCATCGCTTCGTTCAGCAGCATGAGGCGCATCCCGGCGTCCTTGACGCCTTCCTCGTGCGCGGCGGTGAGAATTTCTGTGACGGCTTTCAGGCTCATCCCGCGCGCTCCATTTCGATTTCGTGGCAGCGCGCGACGATGGCGGCGTCGGTGATCGTCCACGCTTCGCTGGGATCGAGGAGCGCGACGAACGCGCGCTTGAAATCCTGGTAGAGCGCGAGCGCGCGGGCGTCGTCGCGCAGCGCATCGGCCAAGAGCGCCAGCGCCAGCTGCGAGGGGCCGCTTCCCAGATAGCCCCACTCGAACCCGCCGGGCGAATGGTTCGCGAGCTCGAAGCGCGGCGCCAGCATCGCCTCGATCTCACTGCCGCGCCGGTTCACGGTGACGCGCACGCGCCCTGTCGGCAGGCGCCGGCCGCGATAGGTCTTCATGCCGCGCTCCCTTCGGCGAATGTGCGCAGCGCGACGCAGCCGTCAGGCGCGACGACCACGCGCCGCGCGATCAGCGCCAGACGGTCGAGCTGGGCGGCGAGGGCGATGTCGCGCGCCTCGCGGGCGGCGTCGTCGAACAGGTTGGCGCATTGCGCGAGCAGGCCCTGCTGGGTCTCGATCGCGGCGATGGCGGTTTGCAGCTGCGCTGTCAGCTCGCCGACGCGCGCGGCGTAGGCCCGCTCCACCAGGCGCAGGCTTTCGAACGTCTCGATCTCGCGGCGCCAGCGGGCGAGGCTCGCGGCGGCGACGCGGACGGCTTCAAGGCCCGCGGCGCTCACGCTGCGAACTCCGGCCCGAAATCGGGATCGCAGAGGCCGAGGCGCGCGGCTTCGGTCTCGAGCTCATCCTTGATCGCGTCGAGGCGCGCGATGGTCGCGTCGGGCACGTCGATCTTCGAGCCGACGGCTTCGACGATCAGCATCGAGATCATCGCGGAGAGCCATTCGGCTTTCGCGGCCCAGGCGCGGCGCAGGGCGTGGTCGACGCCGTTTGCGCCTTCGCGCTTCGTCAGCGCGCGGCGCTCGCGGCGCAAGGCGCGCCGTTCGGTCTCCGCGCTCGCCAGCATTTCCGGCGCCGGCGCCGGCCCGCGCGGGGTTCCGCGCTCGATGGCGATGCGGTTGCGGTTGCGGCGCCGGCGCGCGGCGGCGAGATCGATCGGCGGGGTTTCGCCGGGGTGTTCGTCGTCTTGCGCCATTTGCTCCTCCCGGCCGCGACTCACGCGGCGCAAATCAGCGGGGCGAAAATTGTCCCACAGACGAGATCGGCGTCAAGCAAAAACTTGTCTGTGAGACAGGTCGGGAACAAAGCCGTCGCCCGGAAGGGGCCGTTGAGCTATTGGGCGTTATGCAATCGAGGGAGGCTAAGGTGCGGATCGCGCAAGCTTTGCTGGTGGGATTGTGTGTCGTGGGCGTGGCCGCGGCGGCGTTCGCCGCGCTGCGCGCCGATCAAAGCGCGCGCAGCGTCGCGGCTGCAGCGCGCGAAGTGCGCGCCGGCGCCAAGGAGTTCGCCGACGCCAAGCGCGAGATCATTGACGCGCTCACGCCGCCGGAAGAGGCGCAGGCCGTGACACGGCGATCGCCGCCGGCGGCGCGGCAGGCGGTGCGGGTGTCGCGCGTCGTCGACGGCGACACGGTGGACGTGGGCGAGGTCCGCTACCGCATCGCGGAGCTCGACGCGCCGGAGCTGCGCGGCGCGCGCTGCCAAGCCGAACGCTTTCTCGGCGAGCACGCACGCGCACGCTTGGAGGCGCTGATCGCTGGCGCGCGCGTCGTTGAGGTCGCGCCGACGGGCGAAGTGCACGAAGCACGGCGCGGCTATCCCGAGCGGCTGTTCGCCAGACTCTACGTGGACGGCCAGGACGTGAACGACGTGCTCATCCGCGAACATCTCGCCCAGCCCTGGCGCGACGGTCCCGGCTGGTGCAACGGCCTGGGTTAGTCCCGGCGGGCGGTGTACGGGACGTCATAGCGGCGCACGCGCCGGCGGTAGTAGCGCTCGGCGGCGCGGGGGATGCGCGCCGGCGGGGCCGGCTCGTTTGGATCGTCGCCGATGTCCCACGTATGCGGGTAGCCGCTCAGCATCGTTCTCGCAAAGGATGGGCCGAAGCGCTTGCGACGCTGGCCGCCGCGGGCGCGGAAGCGCCGGTTCGCAGGGCTTGAGCGGAACTCTTTTTCCTCCGCGATCTCATCGCGGTACGCCTTCACCAGTAGCGCGCGTTCAAACATGTCCATGCGGGCGAGGCTTCTCTTCTTGTCAATGATCCTTTTTCGGGCCGGGGGGGGGGGGATTAGATGCGCTTGCGGCGCGCGGCGCGCTTGGGCGGCGCGGGCCCCTCGTCGGCGCGGTAGCCGCCGTCGCCCTGCTCGGCAAGGAATTCGAGATATCGCGCCGCCTCCGGCTGCCTTTCCGGCGGCACAAGCCGCAGCGCCTCCGCGATCGTGCGTCCATGCGGCGTCGAGGGATCGACGGTGAGAAGATCTGCCGGGCTGCATGCGTAAGCGCGTGCAGCGGCTTCGAGGATGCGCTGAGTGTATTGCTTGCGGCCGGCTTCGAGATGCGAAAGGTGCCCCGGCGAGACCCCGATGAGGCCTGCGGCCTTCTCTTGGGTCATCGCGCGGAACGCCCGCCACTCGGCGAGAAAAGTGCGCTGGCGGGCCGAGCTCATCGAAGGCGCATCTTATCCCCCGGACAAGGTCACGTCGTTGCGCTCACAGACGAGGGTGAGCGAGCGCCCTTGACGCGCCGGCTTGTCTCGTGGACAAGTGCAAATCACGATGGACCTTAAGTCGATCAAGGACGCCTCCGGGCTGACCTGGAAGGAAATGGAGCGCCGCACCGGCGTGCCGGAGGGCAATCTGCACAAGATCGCCCACCTGAAGCGCCGGTTTGATCTGCCCACCGGGCTCAAGATCAAGGACGCGTTCCCACAATTCTCGATCGACGCCCAGGCCGAGCTGATCGAGGGCGCGCTTACAGGGCGCCCGCTCCCGGCGACCAGACGCGGGGAGCGGCGCCGCGCGAGCGCCTGAAGGTGTGACGGGGCGTCTCCTCCGGGAAGCTGAAGACAGCGCCGGAGGCAGTTTTGAAATCGCGCCCGATCCAGCCGCAGCCCGACCGTTCCGGGGCCGCAATTGGTCCGCAGACGGAAGGTGCTGAAAAACCTCCGGCGCCGCTGCCGGATCTCGACGCGCTCGACCGCACGGCGCTGATGGCGATCGCCAAGGCCGGCGGCGGGCGCGGCTACGTCAAGCGCCCGCGCAACGTCACGCTCACCCAGGTGATCCGGTTCCGGACGAACGGGCTGGTGGAGACGCTGGGCGGCCTCGACATCGACAATTCCGTCGAGCTCAAGGTGACGGCGCGAGGCTTGAAAACCATCGCGGCGTCGAGCGCGGGGATGAGCCGATGAGCGGGTTCTTCTCGGTGTTCGGCGCGTTCTCGACGCCGCAGGCGCTGCCGCCGCCGGTCGAGATCGTCGCGCCGCCGGCGATCGAGGAAGCCGCAGCCGACAACGAAGCGGCGGAGATCGCCTTCGAACCGCCGCCGCCCAGGATCGAGCCGCGCTTGGCGACGCTGTCGCGCGCCGCGGCCGCGTACGAGGGCCAGCGCGCGTTCGGCGTAAGCGCCGAAGAGGCGATGGCGGCCGCGCTCAGCGCGTTCGTCGACGGCGCCGAAGCGCAGAGCGCGCGCGCCGACCGCGTCGCTTCGCGCAAGACGTTCCGCAAATTCCGCGCGCTCGTCGACGCGCACGCGCAGCCGGATCTGTTCGAATGACGCAAGGGCTCGTCACGTTCCTCTTGGTGCTCGGCTGCACCGGCGTCGCGTGCGCGGCGCTTTACGCCGTCGCCGGCAAGGGCCTGCGCGCGGGGCTGGTGCTCGCGCTCTCGGCGGTGGGCTTTCTGATCGCGGCGCAGCTCGACGCGCGGTTCGCGGCGCTCCTGGCGGCGTTCGCGTTCGGGGGCGCGGGATGAGCAAGCCGTTGAAGAAACCGAAGAGCTTCGACCGCGTGCTCGCGCACGCGCGCCGCGACAGCGACCGGGCGCTCAAGGTCGCGAAGACGAAGCGTGCGAAAGAAGCGGCCGCCTTCCGCCGCAAACAGCCCGACACCGACTCGCGCCCCTACGACGCTGACGAGGCGGGCCGCACCGCGCGCGCGGCGTGCGCGATCGTCGCGGCCGCGTTCGATCTCGCGCCCGAGACGCTCTACCGGCAGACGCGCGGCGGCGCCTTCGAAAGCCACGCGCGGCAGGTCGTCTACTGGCTGTTGCACAAGCCCGGACGCATGAGCCTCGAAGCCGCGGGGCTGGCGCTGGGGCGCGACCGCTCGACCGTCAGCCATGGCGTGGAAGCGATCGAGACGCTGATCGCGGATCCCGACGTCGAGCGCGTGATCGCGGCGCTGGGCGAGTTGTTCACGCGGCTCGCCGCGCTCGCGCGCGAAACGCACGCGGCGCTGGGGCGGCGCTCATAAAGAAAATGGCCCGGCGCGGGTGCAAACCGCGGCCGGGCCGAACTTTCAGATGGACGGCGAAGACATGGCGAAGTTCGGGACCAAAGGCAAGAGCGGCGCGGACGCCCGAAACGGGGTGCGCCACTGGTGGGGAAAGTTCGAGTGGCAGCGCTACGCCGCCGACCCCAAGCTCTTCGTCTGCAGCTACGCCGCGCAGGGCGTGTGGATGCGCGCGCTCTGCCAATGCGCGCAGAGCCCGCACCCCGGCTTTCTCATCATCACCGGCGACAAGCGCCCGACGAATGCGCAGCTCGCGAAGCTGTTCGGCGGGGGCGTCGAGGAGACGCAAGCGGCGCTCGACGAGCTCGTGCGCAACGGCGTCGCCTACGTCACCGACCTCACCCACCCGCTGGGGCCGGGCGTTCTCTACAACAAGAAAATGGTCGCCGACGCGCGCGCGGCGCAGGCCGACGCCGCGCCGCTGCCGGGCGGGCGCACGCTTGTCGAGGAGGCGCTCGATCAGGCGAGCGCGGTGGAAGACAAGCGCGCCAAGGCGCGCGCGCGCACCGAGAAATGGCGCGCGAAAAAACGCGCCGTTGCGGCGGCGGAACAGGGTGACGCTCGGACCCGAAACGGTGACGTCACCGTGACGCCCCGGACCCGAAACGGTGACGTCACCGTGACGCAAAAAACAGCGTCACAGCGTCACCAAAAGCGTCACACAAACCCAATGATTTCAAAGCCGGTGACGCCCTCTCGCGCGGGCGCGCGCGCGAGTCAGAGTCAAAAGATAGATTTGGAGCTTACCGGAAAAGCGTCACCGCCCGGCCCCCCTCGGCGCGCCGCCCAGCCGCCTGATGGCGGCGGCGCGCCGGTCGAGCCTCTCCTGCCAAGCAAGCGCGCAGGACCGGCGCCGACGCCGCTGGCGAAAAAGGCTTCGAATGTGATCCCGATCGATCCTGATCGCGCAGCGGCCTTCGACGCGCAAATCGAGAGCTTGCGCAAACTCGCCGACGCGGAGCGCAAACCCGAACCGATCCGCACACGGAGGAAAGCATGACGACGTTCTGGCTGGGGTGGCGCGAGCGCGTGCTGCGCGAGCGCTGGGGCAAGGAGGACGCCTGCGCGATCGCCAAGCGGCTCGGATGCACGCGCAACGCCGTGATCGGCAAAGCGAACCGCTTGGCGCTCAAACCGATCGCGACGGCGACGGCGCGGCGCTGGGCCCGCATCCGCCGCGCCGCGGTCGAACGCGCGAAGCACGGGAGGGCGCTGTGAACGCCGGCGTGAAACGCGACATGAAGCGCGACATGAAACTCGGGCCGAACGAAAAGCGCGTGCTGCAGGCGCTGCGCGTTTACGGGCCGCTCCGGTCGCGCGAGCTCGTGACGTACGCCGCCGTGCCGGTCGGCTCGGTGTGGTCGACGTGCGATGCGCTGCGCGACAAAGGCCTGGTTTCGAAGCCCACGGTTTCGTCGCCGTGGACGCTCGCCGCCGGCGACGAGGCTGGCGCGTGCAAGATGCGCACCGGCGTGCGCTGGATGCACGAGCGCGACAGCCGCGAACAGCGCGCGCTGACGTTTCTTGCCGGTGCGCCCGGCGGCGCGGATGGGCCGACGATTGCGGCCGCGCTCGGCGTCGTCGCCAGCGGCGGGACGCAGATCTCGACCACGCTCGGCACGCTCCGCGCCGCGGCGCTGGTCGAGCGCCGCCAATTCGGGCGCCGCGCGACCTGGCGCATCACGGCGAAGGGGCGGGCGTTTCTGGAGGCGCGGGCGTGAAAGGCTGGCGCGCGGATCATCAGGGGATCGTCGCGGCCTGCGCGTGCGGGACGCGCGGCGAATTTCTCTGCGACTGGAAGACGCCAGCGGCGGACGCGCCGCGCTGCGCCAGGGCGCTCTGCGCGGCGTGCGCGGTCAGCCCCGACTTTCGCCCCGACAAGCACCTCTGCGCCGTGCACGCGAAGCTCTGGCGCTCGATGAACGCGGCGCGCGACTGGCGGCCTGCGGAGCCCGCGCGATGAAGGCGAGCGACAGCGTCGATCTCGTCGTCGGGATCGTGGCCGACACCGAAAAAGCGCTGCTCGTCACCACGACGGGTTTCGAGGCGGACGCGGTGTGGGTGCCGAAGGCGCTGATCGATCTCGTCGCGCGTCTGCCGGACGATCCGGGCGAGGCGTTCGATCTGTGGCGCGCGACGATGCCGGCGTGGAAAGCGATCGAGGCGGGGCTGATCGACCGGGAGTTTCTCTAGATGAGCGCGGAATTCTCTCGTGCGCGGCGCGGGTTCTATTTCTCCGCCCAGCACGGGCGCTGCTATCTGCGGAGCACGGAAGGCTGCCGGCAGGTCGGCGGCCAGATGAAGCTCGACGCGCCGCACGACCCGCGCGAGGCGACGTTCGAGCACCTCGTCCCGCGCGCCGCGACCAAGAACGGCGGCGCGCCGAAAGGAAACCTCCTGCTCGCGTGCGCGGCGTGCAATTTTGCGAAGGGATCGAAGCGGGGCGTGCCGCTGGCGATCCACTACACGATCGCGCAGCACCTTCACCTCGCCTGGGCGAATTTCGCGCAAGCGCAATCGCTCTGCGAAAAGGCGGACGCACATCAACCACCGGAGAAAGGACTGCAGCGATGAGGAAGAAGGCAGAAGCGACGAACGTGGCGTGTCCGGTCTGCGGCGCGGAGGAGGGGCGGCGCTGCGTCGATCTCGGCGCAATCCCGCTCCCGCGCAAAGAGCGGCGCAAGGCGTTGAAGCGCATGACCCGTGACCCTCACGCCGCACGCCTGGCGCTTGCATCCCAGCAACCGAAGCGGTCGCGATGATCCGCGTTCGGAGCGATTTGGCGGGGCGGCTTTACACTTCGTTCACCGGCGAGGCGAAGATGAGCGCCGATGCCCGTGAAATCGACGCGTTCCCGCTCGGGAACAAAACACCGCTCTCCCGCGCGAAACCGCGCCGCGGTTCCCGAGCGGGAACGCAAGCCGCCCAACCGCACGACAGTCGAACACGGGGGCCGGGCCCGCGTGCAAGCGAAGGCCGGTTCCGGCAAATCGCGCGCCTCGACAGCGAAGCCGCGCGTCACGGCGCCGGCGCGCAAAATCAAGAAAACCAAAATCCCGCCGCCGCCGCAATCTTCGATCTGGCCGCGCCCGCCGCGCGTGCGCGACGACGCGCTGACGGCGGCGTTGGCGCAGGTCGGCGCGCAGCTCGCTGCGCTCGGCCCCGATCTCGCGCGCGAAGCGCACGCGGCCGCGACCGATCCGATCCTCGCGCACCTGGTCGACGCGCCCGAAATCTACGCCTGCTGCGGCGGCATCGATATCGCCACCACGAAGGCGCAGACGTTCGCCCGGATCGCGCGCAGCGGCGCGAGCGTGAAGCTCTCCGTCTACTACCGCGAGGGCCGCGACCTGATCGAAGCGCTGGGCGCGGCCGCGCAGGCGGCGATGGCGCGCGCCGGCTGGGAGACGCGCGGCACGTTCGCGCGCGAAAAGCCCTCGATCCATCACGCGCAGGAATTCGGCTCCGGCACCTGGGGCGCGACGATGGTGCTGCACCAGGCGCGGGCGCCGGAAACGTTCGCCGGCCGCCTTTCCGCGCGGGAGCGGGCGCGCGAGACAATCCTTATCCGATGAGCGTTTTCGCAACGATCGCAGCCGCGGCGGTGTCGGGCGGGCTTCTGGCGGCCGCGTGCGCCGTGATCTGGGATCTCGTGCGCGAGTTCGTCTGGGGCCGGTTCAAGCGCGCGGAAGCCCAGATGACGGAGAAAGGCGCCGAGGTCGACGCCGTCAACCAGCGCGTCGCCGTCCTCGAGTTCACGCTGCAGCACGTGATCAACGACCAGGCCGCGCACCGCGAACAGACGACGCTGTTGAACGAAGTGCGCGAACGCGTCGGGCGCCTGGAGGGCGCGTTCCACCAATTCGCGCAGGCGCAGGCCTGGATCGTGCAGCGGCTGATGGAGAGACCGGCGTGACGGGACAGGCCGAGACGCCAGAAAACGCGCGCGGCCTCTTCCTGGCGAAGCTGCGCACCGGCGCCAGCGTGACGGCGGCGGCGAAGATCGCCGGCGTGGGTCGCGCCACCGTCTACCGCTGGCGCGACGAGGACGAGGCCTTCGCCGCCGCGTGGGCCGACGCCTACGAGAGCGGCACCGACCTGCTCGAAGACGAAGCCCGCCGGCGCGCGCTCGAAGGGGTGGAGAAGCCGGTGTTCTACAAGGGCGTCGTCGTCGGCCACGTGCGCGAGTTCTCCGACACGATGATGGCGATGCAGCTCAACGCGCGCCGGCCGGAGAAGTACCGCGTCAACCACAAGGTCGAGCACGCGGGCGCGGTGACGCTGAGGTTCGACCGTGACGACGGGGAGCTCTGACAACCTGTCGTTAGACCCGGCCGCCAAGCCGCTAACGACAGGTTCGCCCCCCAAGGCGTCGCCATTCGCGCTTTCGGAGAAGCAGCGCCTGGTGCGCAAAGCGCTCGGCGGGCCGGAGACGCACTGCCTGGTCTATGGCGGCTCGCGCTCGGGCAAGACGTTCCTGCTCGTCTACGCCGTGGTGATGCGCGCGCTGAAGGCGCCCGGCTCGCGGCACCTCATCTGCCGCAAGGCGACCAAGCACGTCCGCACCAGCGTCTTCCTCGACACGTTCCCGAAAGTGATGGCGCTGGCGTTTCCCGACGTCGCGTTCGAGACCAACAAATCGGACCTCGTCGCGTTCCTGCCGGGCGGCAGCGAGATCTGGTTCGGCGGCCTCGACGACAAGGAGCGCGTCGAGAAGATCCTCGGCCAGGAATACGCCACCGTCTACGTCAACGAGTGCTCGCAGCTCTCCTACGACGCGATCGTGATGCTGCGCTCGCGGCTGGCGCAGGCGTGCGTGCAGAGCGACGGGCGCCCGCTCAAGCTCAAGGCCTATTACGACCTCAACCCGACCGGCAAATCGCACTGGACCTACAAGGAATTCGTCGCCGGCGTCGATCCGAAGTCGGGCAAGCCGCTCAACAAAGAGCGGCGCACCTGGGCGACGATCAACCCGCACGAAAACCCGCACCTGCCGAAGCAATATCTCGACGAGATCCTCGACGACATGCCCGAGCGCCAGCGCGTGCGCTTCCGCGACGGGCAGTACATCAACGAGGTGCCGGGCGCGCTGTGGAAGCTCGACGATCTGGAAGAGCGCCGACTTGACGCCGACGCCTACGATCTCGCGCGCGGCGTCATCCTCCGCGACGGCCAGGAGATCGCGCTGGCGCGCGTCGTCGTCGCGATCGACCCGACGGTGAAGAAGAAGGCCGACGGCGAAGACTGGGACCTGGGCGAGTGCGGCATCGTGGTGGCCGCGAAAGGCGCGGACGGGCGCGGCTACGTGCTGGCCGACGGCTCAGAGCGGCTCTCGCCCGACGCCTGGGCGCGCAAGGCGGTGGGGCTCTATCACGCCCACAAGTGCGACCGGATCATCGCCGAGCAGAACAATGGCGGCGAGATGGTGCGGATCACGATCAAGACCGCCGATGAGGCCGCCCTCCTGCCGATCGACCTCGTCAACGCCTCGCGTGGCAAGATCACGCGCGCCGAGCCGATCAGCGCCTATTACGAGCAGGGGAAGATCTCGCACGTCGGCGCGTTTCCCGAGCTCGAAGACCAGATGACGAGCTACACCGGCGCGCCGGGCGAACAATCGCCCGATCGGATGGATGCGCTCGTGTGGGCGCTGACGGCGCTGTTCGTCGGCGTGGTCCCCGTTCCCTACGTCTGCTGAGACGATGGCGCGATGACGCTGCGCGGATTTCTCCAGAACGCTCACCATTGGCTGACCGCGGCGCCCGCTTCGCAAACGAAGGCGCCCGATCCGTACGCGCTGCAGCTGAAGGCCTCCCAGGCCGCGGCCGCGTCCTTCCGCTACCTCCACAACATCGAGCACTACCCGCCGCGCGAATACACCGCGCTGATGGCGGCGGCGAAGACGAACCCGATCGTGCGCCGCGCCTTGAAGCTCACCAGCGAAGCGGTGGCGACGCTGCGCCCCGACGTGCACGTCGCCGGCCAGATCGTCGATCCCGACGAGAACTCGAGGCTGGCGCCGCTCGCCCGCGTGCTCGATCGCCCCAACCCCGACCAGGATTTCTCCGGCTTCATCGCCAAGCTTGCGTCGTTCTACAAGGCGAGCGGCAACGGCTGGGTCGAGCGCGTCACCGGCTTCACCGACGCCTACCAGGAATTCTACGCGCTGCGCCCCGACCGGATGCACATCAAGCCCGGCGCCAACGGCTGGCCGGCGGAGTACGTCTTCCAGGCGACGACGGGGCTGAAGAAATCCTGGCGCGTCGACATCCAGAACGAGCGCCGCGACATCCTGCACATCAAGGACGAGGCGCTCGACGACGATCTCTTCGGGCACGGCGCGCTCGAAGCCGCCGACAAGCCGCTGCGCGTCTACGACGCCGCCTACGAGCTCGCCAACGCGCAATTCCAGAACGGCGCGGCGCCCGCCGGCGCGTTCGTCTGGGATCCGTCCGTGCCGCCGGGCGCGACGCAGCCGACGCTGACCGTCGAGCAGCAGCAGGAATTCGAAGCCCGCGTGAACCAGAAATTCCGCGGCCCGAAGAACCGCGGCAAGTTCGCCGTCTTCTCCGGCGGCTGGCGCTTCGAGCAGGTCGGCATGACGATGGTCGATCTGCAGGCGATGGAGATCCGCTTCGCCGCCGCGCGCGACATCGCCCAGGCCTTCGGCGTGCCCTCGCTGATGCTCGGCATTCCCGGCGACAACACCTACGCCAATTTCTCCGAGGCGAGCCGCGCGTTCTATCGCTCGACCGTGCTCGCCGATGCGCGGCGCATCTACGGCGCGCTCGGGCGCTGGTTCACGCAGCTCTTCGGCGTGCCGATCGAGCTCATCGTCGATGAAGAGAAAATCTGGGCGCTCGCCGACGAGCTCACGCTGCAATGGCAGCGCACGCTCGGCGCCGAGGTGCTGACGCTCGAAGAAAAGCGCGAGGCGCTGGGCTACGATCCCGTCCCGCCGGCTGGGCAGACGCTGCTGATGGGCGCAGGGCTTGCGCCGCTCGAACAGATCTTGATGAGCGATTACGCGGCGATCGAGCCGCCGCGCAAAGCCCGCATCGTCGACGACGAGAACGAAGGGGACGAATGAGCCCGGCGCTGCGCGACTGGTGGCGCGGCGAGCTCGACCGGCTGTCCCTGCGCCGTGCGCGGCTGCTGGCGCGCGATCTGCAGCGCGAGTTCGCGATCCTGCTCGGCGAGATCGAGCGGCGCATCGATCGGCGCGTCGCGGTCGAGCGCCACCGGCTGCGCTGCGAGGCGCTGTTCGCGCGCCACGCCCGGCGTACGGCGTTTCTGTTCGGCCTGGTGGGGCGCGCGATGTTGGCGAAACGTTCGCCATCGCCGTCGGCGCCAGTCCGCACCAATCCTGCGACGACGCCGACGCCTGCGCGAAAGGACGATCCCCCGCGCAGCGAGAGCGCCCGCGCCGCCGCGCACCGCGCCTTCCTCGCCGGCGTCGCCGAGGAGCTGGTCGGGGCAGGGCTCGCGGGCCGCGCCGCCGATGCGATGATGCGGCTGCCCGCTGCACGCCAGGCCGCCGAAGCGCGGCTCGCGGCGAACGGGTGGAACGTTGCGCGGGCGATCCAGAAGGGTCGGCGCGACGCCGCGCTGATCGCGCTGGCCCTCGATGCGGGGATCGCGGCGGCTGCAGGCCCGCTCGACGCCCCACGTGAAACGCCAGAAGCCCCGGCAATCGACGAGCCAGCCTCGCCCAGCCGCAACGCGCCCCCGCCGCCCCCTTCACCGCCCCCGCCGGCGGATCGGCCTCCACGGGGCCCTGGGGACGACGGGGGCGATCGACGAAGATCGTTCGGGGAGCGGGTCGAAGCGCACGTGCGCCATTGGGCGCCGCGCCGCGCGCGCCGGATCGCGGCGACGAGCGGCGACCTGATCGCGCAAGCGCTCGCCGAAAGCGCACGCGCCGGCGAAGCGCCCGAGAAAGCCGCGCGGCGCCTGCGCCTGGCGCTCGGCGGCTCGATCGCGATGCGCCGCGCCCGGGTCATCGCCCGCACCGAGATCGGCGCGGCGCAAAACGCCGCCATCCTGTTCACCGCCGAGGGCAGCCCGCGCCGTGTGGTGAAAATCTGGGCCGCGATCGGCGACGACCGCACCCGCCAGACCCACCGCGACGCCGACGGCCAGGCCCAGCCCCTCGACGCCGCCTTTATCGTCGGGCGCGCGCTCCTCATGCATCCTGGCGATCCCGAAGGGCCGGCGGGCGAGATCATCAACTGCCGCTGCTCGATGCTGATCGAACCGAGAGAGTGACCATGGACCTCGTCGAGCGCGCGCTCTTGGTGAAGGAATGCCGCGAGGAGTTGAAGGAAGAGCGGATGTACCGCTCAAACATCCGCAACCGGCGCTATCGCAACCAGATGCCGCGCCGCGGCGAGTCGATCGACAGCTATTTCGGCCGCCGCTCGCGCCGGCGCGAGAACATGACCGACAGCGGCCTCTACGACTCCCTCGACATGTGGGACAACGCCCGCTCACGGCTCCCCGCGCGGCAGCGGCGCAACACGATCAGCGGCGAAGAATACGACGCCGGCGACGACGACTATGTCGGCTACCGCTCGCGCTTCCCGAAATCGCGCCGCAGCCGGCGCAAGAAGTTCTAGTCTGATGGACCTCGCCGCGCGCGCTCTTCTCGTCAAAGCCTGCCGCCTCGAAATCAAGAAACGGCGCGGCGGCTTCATCGCGACCGCGTTGCGCGCGGCGCGGGCGCAGGAGCGTGCGCGCGAACGCAATGCCTGGGCCAATCAGGACGAGGCGCGCACGCGGCGCATCCGGCGCGGGCGCCCGCTGCGCTCCGATCGCCAGCGGCTGTCCTCGACGCAAGCACAGCGCGACGCCAATCTCGCCGCGACGCGGCCCGTCAGCTTCGGCGCGCAGCACCGCGACACGCCCGCCAACCGCCGCCGCTTCGACCGCGAGCACCGCGCCCGCGTCACGGCCGAGGAGTACGAAGAAACCTCGATCCTGGCCCGCCTGCAGCGTCGCCAGAGCGAAGCCGGCATGACCCGGCGTCAACGCCACGCCTCGCGCCGCAACCGGCCCTACCGGCCAGTGACGCGTCGCGAGCGCTCTTGGCTTCTTCGCCGCAACGCGCAACTGAGCGAGCCGGGCGACACGTACCGCTCCCGGCGCGACTACAACGACTGAGGGCAAGCAAAAATGGACCTGCTCGAACGCGCGCTGCTGGTGAAGGCGCACCGCGCCGCGCTCTGCGAAGCGAAGGAATACCGCTCTTCGCCGGCGAACCGCCGGGTGCGCAACCGCCGCCGCCAGGCCGCGTTCGACGACGCGCGCCGCGTGCGCAACGGCGAAAGCCTGGCCGACACGTTCGAGCGGTCGCAGGGGCGGCGTCCGCGCGCGGTCGCCGCCGGCGCTGCGCCACCACGTAAGCGCCGGCGCATGACAGCATCCGCCGCGCCGCGCCTCGATCGCGTCACGCGTGAAGGCGCCGTGCACAATCGCGGCGACAACGCCGTCGCCGAGCATCGCCGCCAAAGCGCAATGCTGCGCACGCTCGAAGGCGAGGATCAACGCAATGCGCGCTACCGCCGGATGCGTCGTCGCCGCCGGCTGACGGCGAACCAGGAACGCCGTCTTTCCACGCCGCGCGAGGTCCGCGATCTCGTCGGCGACGGCATCGCGCCGGGCCAGTACGCGCGCGGGCGTTTCAGCTTCACCGGGCGCACGATGCGCAAGCCGAGTTTCACCGCGGCCGATCGCGAGCGGCTCAATCGCTACATCGACCCCCAGACCGGCTTTGCGCGGCGCGGAACAATCGAAGGCGATACCCGTCGGCGCCGCCGAACCTCGCGCACGAAGACCTAATCCCGCCCGACGCCGGCCCGCGCGACGATCAGCGCCGTGAGCCAGTCCCTTCCCAAGCTTGAACACCACGCGCTCACTTTCGAGGCCTGCGAGATCAAGTACGCCGCCGAGGGCGACGCCGCCGGCGAGATCGAAGGCTACGCCTCGATCTTCGGCGAGCTCGACCAGGGCAACGACATCGTCGTCGCCGGCGCGTTCAAGAAATCGCTGCGCGAGCGCAAGAAGGCCGAGCGCTGGGACATTCCGATGTTCTTCGGCCACGCCCACGCGAGCGTGCCGATCGGCGTGTGGACCGATTTCCGCGAGGATCAGAAGGGCCTGCGCTGCAAGGGCAAGCTGATCTTCGAAACGCCCGAAGCGCGCCAGGTGCGCGCCGTCATCATCGCCGGCGGCGGCATGGGCATCTCGATCGGCTACCGCACGCGCAAGCACGCCTACGTCACCGCCGACGGCAAACGCCACGACGAGTGGCAGATGAACGCGCACCGCGAGCTGATCGAGGTCGATCTGGCCGAATGCTCGCTCACCGCCATGCCGATGTGCCGCGGCGCGCAGGTCACGAGCGCGAAGATCAACGCCGGCGACGACGCGGCTATCCGCGCGATGCGGGCGCTCAATCATCATCTCGATGCGGAATTGGCGATGCGCGCCCTGGCGCGCGCCTTGGAGTCCTGAAGAGGGAAAACGAATGCCGAAGCTGGAAACCAAGGAAGAGATCAAGTTCGAAGATCTGTCGGCCGAGTCCAAGGCCCTCGTCGCCCCGGTGATGAAGAAGCTCGACTTCCTGCGCGGCGAGCTCGACAAGAAGGCCAATTCCGCCGACGTCGTCGACAAGGCGTCGATCGACAAGGCGATCAAGGACGTCGAGGCCTCCAAGGCCGCCGTCAACGAGGCCATCGCAGAAGCCAAGAAGCTTGGCGAGACGATGAACGCCGAGTTCGCCAAGCTGCAGCGTTCCGGCGGCGGCGGCGCGGCGAGCGACGTCAAGAAGAAGATCGCGGACCTGCGCGGGATCGAACTCGACGCGTTCGACCACTATTTCCGCACCGGCGAAACGGGCGAGCTGCGCGCGGCGCAGGTGAAGGGCGCCGAGCTCTCCAAGGAACTTGATGTCAAGGACCTCTCCACCGTCATCTTCCAGGACGGCGGCGTGATGGTGCACCCCGAGCACGAAGCCGAGATGATCGAGATCCTGAACGAGACCTCGCCGATGCGCGAGATCGCCCAGGTGCGCGAGATCGGCGGCGGCAAGCTGAAGGTGCCGGTCAACAAGAAGGGCGCGGTCGCGGCCTGGACGACCGAGCTCGCGGCGCGCACGCGCACGCTGACCAGCGAGATCGAAGAGATCGAATTCGGCGCAGACGAAATCTACGCGCTGCCGCTGGCGACGCTCTCGATCCTCGAAGACGCCGAGTTCGACGTCGAGCAATGGCTGAACGACGAAGCCGTCGAGGCCATGGAGCTCGCGGAAAACACCGCCTTCGTCGTCGGCGACGGGATCAAGAAGCCGCGCGGCTTCACCACGGCCGACAAGGTCGCCAACGCCTCGTGGAGCTGGGGCAAGCACGGCTACGTCGTCACCGGCGCGTCGGGCGCGTTCGCGCCGTCCTATCCCGGCGACGCGGTGGGGCCGACGGCCGCCACCAACGGTTTCGACGCGCTGATCTCGCTCATCTACGCGTTCAAGCGCGCATACCGGAACAATCTCGACTGGGTCGGCAACCGCGCGACCCTGGAGACGATCCGCAAGCTGAAGGACGGCCAGGGCAATTACCTGGTGCGCGACGCGATCACGGAGTCGGGCTTCCTCACGATGGTGCTGGGCTATCCGTATCAGGAATTCGAGGACATGCCCGACATCGGCGCGGACACGTACGCGCTGGCGCTCGGCGATTTCTACCGCGGCTATCTGATCGTCGACCGCGTCGGCCTGCAGGTGCGCCGCGACGAGATCACGAGCCCGGGCAACGTCATCTTCCACTTCCGCCGGCGCACCGGCGGTGATTGCCGCGACTATCAGGCGATCAAGTTCCTGAAGTTCGGCACGTCCTAAAGGGCGCGCCGAACCGAGCTTTAGAGTTTTAACGAGGGCGTTCGACGATGCAGAACAAGCAGGCCAAGGAAATCGCCAAGCACACGGTGCTCCTGGGCGCTGCCGCGCGCGACGCCGACGCCGAGAGCGCGGCGTTCTCCACGCGCGAGCACGAGGTCAACGAAATCGAGCTCGACATGGGCGTGGGCGGCATCACCTTCACGTCCACCGACAAGATCGAGTTCGAGCTATCGAAGAGCGCCGACGACACCGAGGGCGGCTCCTACGCCGCCTACACCGGCCAGGTGCTGCTGCACGACGTGAACGCCGGGACGATCTCGACGGTGACGTGCGACTCCAACGGCGTCGCCAAGGCGTTCGTCGCCGCCCACGCGGCGGCGCGGCGCTACGTCGTCACGATCCTCGAGCCGGGCTGGTACAAGGCGAAGCTCGAATACGGCGGCACGCACGGCGCGGCCACGCCCAACGCGGTCAGCCTGCGCCAGCACGCCGGCCGCATGAACCCGTCGCTCGGCACGACGTTCGCCTAATCCGCCGCGAGGCGCTCGGAGGCCTGTTGGTTCAGGCCCGCAATCTTCTTCGGAGTTCTGATCGATGGCAGTCGGGCAAAAAGACCAGGGCGCGATCAACGGCGGAGCCCAACGCGTGGCGCGCCCGGTTGGCGCGCCGATCCGGATTACACCCACGGTCCTGAGCGCCGACGCCTACGACGCCGGCGATCTCTTCTTCGACGTGACCGAGATCGCGAACGCGGTTGATGCGCTTGGCGGCGCCGGCGTGATCGACCAGATCGTCATCTACGACAAGGGCGACCAGGCGGCCGCCGCGATGACGCTGATCTTCGCGCAGGCCTCCACCTCGCTCGGCTCGCTCGACGCCGCGCCGAACATTTCCGACGCCAACGCGGCCGGCGCCGCCGCCGGCGCGGGCCTGCGCACCGTCGCGGTCGCCTCCGGCGACTTCATTGACGTGGGCGGGCTGAAGGTCGCCACGCTGCGCGACGTGAAGCTGATCGTGAACGCGGCCGCGGCTTCGCGCAGCATCTATCTTGGCGCCATGTGCGCGGGCACGCCGACCCAGGCCACCGGCGACATCGTCATCGACGTCTGGATGGCGTAACGCCATGGCGCCCCGGTTCGCGCTGAGCTCCGCGCCGGCGTCCGAGCCGGTGACGCTGGCTGAAGCCAAGGCGCACGCGCGCATTGAGCACAGCGCAGAAGACGCGCAGATTTCCGCGTGGATCACGGTCGCGCGCGTGATCGTGGAAAAGGCGACCAACCGCGCCCTCGTTGCGCAGACCTGGACCGCGACGCTCGATCGCTGGCCGCCGGCGCAGGCGCTGACCGAGACGCACGAGGCCGCCGACATCGGCTGGCCGTTCACGAGCGGCTTTCGCCGCATCGCGCTCTATCCCGTTCCCGTCGCCTCGATCTCGAGCCTCGTCGTCGACGGCGTGACGATCGAGGCGGCGAACTACGCGCTGCGCGGCGGTGAAATCTGGATCTCGGGCGAAGTCGCGGACTCGATCGCCGCCCTCGGCGGCGGCATCGTCATCACCTACAGCGTCTCATCCGCCGGCGACGCCGCCGCGCTCGCGACGTTCAAGCAGGCGATCATGATGCTGGTCGCGCATTTCTACGAGAACCGCGAGGCGGTCGCCGCGATCGGCGTCTACCAGGCGATCATGCCGGTGGGCGTCGATGCGCTCTTGATGCCCTATCGCCGGCATTTCGTCTGATGCCGACCGCGCCGGCCATCGGGAGGCTCGACAAGCGCCTCGACCTCTACGGGATCGACCGCGCCGACGACGGCGCCGGCGGCTTCACGCGAAGCGACGCGGCGCTGGGCGAGGTGTGGGCGAGGGTGCGCCCCGCGAGCGCGAACGAGCGCCACCAGAGCGAAAAGCTCGGCCAGGTCATTTCCCACGTCGTCATTGTGCGCTGGCGCGCCGATCTCCTCGCCGTGCGCGGGATGCGCGGCAAGTTCGTCGGCCGCGACGGACGCGTGCGCGAGCTCACGTTCGAGACCGCGCACGACCCCGACGAGGCCGGACGCTTTCTCGTCATCACCGCGCGCGAAGGCGAGCCCCGATGAAAGGGAAGCCGTGAGCGACGCGCAGCCGCCCTTCGCCGGCGACGACGCCATTCTCGCGCACGGGCGTGCGGGGCTCGTCGTCACCGTGTCGCTCTTCGAAGCGGACGGGACGACCGAGCGCGACGTGTCGAGCGCCGATCTCTTTTTCGAGATCGAGGGCGTCGTGCGCGTGGAGACGACCAACGGCGCGGAGACGCACCAGAAGGTCATCACGCTCTCCCGCGCCCAGGTGCAGGCGATCGGGATCAACGCGCGCAAGCTGTTCGTGCTGGTGAACGAAACCGCCGACCCGCCGGCCTGCGAATGGTCCGGCGCCATCCGCGTCGTCGGCTTCCTGACGCAGCCTTCGTGAGAGGGGAAAGATGACCTTCTACATTTCCAACGCGGCCGCGCAGGCGATGGCGAACGCGCTCGACGACGCGGTGAACGGCGGCACGGGCGCGGCGATCCTGCGGATCTACGCCGGCTCGGTTCCCGCCGACGCCGACGCCGCGCTCGGCTCGCCGACGCTGCTCGGCACGATCGTCTTGAACGATCCCGCGTTCGGCGCCGCCGCTGACGCCGCGCCCGGCGCGACGATCACACTCGACGTCGATCCCGCCGTCGAGGACGCGAGCGCCGACGCGACCGGCACGGCCGCGTTCTGGCGCATCTGGTCGACGAACGACGGCGCGACGCCGCTCAATTGCATCATGCAAGGCACGTGCGGCACCAGCCCCGGCGGCGGCGTGCTGGTGATGGCGACGCTTTCCGTCGTCGCCGGCGTCGCGATCCCGATCACCTCGCTCACGGTGACGATGCCCGAGAGCGCGTAAGGGGCGCGCGCCATGGCCGTCGCGGTCGAGAACCGATACATCGGCTCGAACGCGAGCCTGACCGGCGGGAACGCGCTCAACGTTTCGGTGGCGGTGAGCGGCGCGGCGAATTCGTGCCTGCTCATCTTCATTCATTCGTCGGGCTCGGGCGCGACGATTTCGGCGATCAGCCGCGACGGGCAGACGCCGACGCTGGTCGGCTCGACGAGCGCCAATTCCGGCGCCGACAATCTGCGCGTCTATCGGCTCCTCGCGCCGAACAGCGGCACGGCCAATCTCTCGGTGACGCTGTCGGCGACGAGCGAAATCGTCGTCGAGGTCTACGTGCTCACCGGCGTCGATCAGACGACGCCGTTCGGCACGCTGCGCACCGACAGCGCGAGCGCCTCGGGCAACAAGCGCTCGATCGGGTTCGAGAGCTTCGTCGACGGGCTCGGGATCGGCGCCGCCATCAGCGGCACGACCGCGAGCGCCGCGCGCACCGTCGCCAGCGCCGACGGCATCCCCGATTACATCGCATCGGGAACGCTCTCGGTCTCGTCGAGCGTCACCAGCCGCACGCCGTCCGCCGCGATCACAGGACGGATGCGCGGCGATCTTCTCCTCTGCGTCACCCACAGCGAGAACAGCGCGACGCATGGGATTTCCGGCGCCGGCTGGAACATCCTGACACAGCACACCGGGCCGACGTCGCTGCAAGTGTCCTACGCCTGGCGCATCTACGACGGCAGCGACGTCAACCCCACGGTGTCGTGGACGGGCTCGGCGGACGCCTCGTCGCGGGTGCACCTCTTCCGCGACACGCGCGCGAGCGGAACGCCGATCAATTCGCTCGGTACGCACGCCAGCGGCACGACGACGACGCACACATCGACCGGCGCAAACACCACCGTCGCCGACGTGCTGGCGTTCTATTATGGGATTTCGCGTAGCAACACGGCCGCAGCCCAGCCTTCGGGATGGACAGAGCGATTTGACGCCGGCAGCGCGACGGGCCCGACGGGCCATTATGGCGGCGACAAGAACATCGCCACCAGCGGGACAGGCTCGGGAGACATCTCGATCACGGCCGGCGGCACGGAATGGCTGCAGAAGCAGCTCGAAATCCTGCCGCACGCGAACGGCGATCAGACGCACGGCGGCGAAGTCGAAGCGCTCGGCAATTTCACCACCTACGCCAGCGCCTACGAGACCGGCGCGGCGTACAATTGCATCGGGTTCGATTGGACGACCGGAACGACGCTCTACTACATGATCGTCGGGATCGGCGTGAACCCGGCGGCGGCCGACGACAACGAGGTCTCCGCCGCGCTCGCGCTGCAGCCGGCTGGGTTCGCCGGCGCCGTTGACTTAAATCTCAATGTCTCGGCCGCGCTCGAGCTTGCGCCTGCGACGATGGCCGGCGCAGCGGCGCAGACGCTCGCCGCATCGGCGGCGCTTTCGCTCTCGCCGGCGGCCGCGGCGGGCGCGGTTGATCTCGTGCTCGCCGCTGACAGCGCGCTTTCGCTCGCGCCGGCGACGTTCAACGCGGGCGCAGCGCTCGAAGTGCGCGCATCCGGCGCGCTCGCGCTGCAGGCGGCGCAAGGGCAGGGCGCGGCGGCGCTCGAAAACGCGCTCGCGGCGGCGCTCGCGCTCTCGCCTGCGGCGAGCGCCGGCGCGGCGCGGCAGGAGAACGCGGGCGCAGCGAGCCTGGCGCTCGCGCCTGCGACAAGCGCCGGCGCGCTCGGCTACGAGAACCGCGCCCAGGCGGCGCTCGGCGCGCCGGCAGCGGCGTTCGCGGGCGCCGCCGGCCTTGAGGTGCGCGTCAGCGCTGCGCTCGCGCTCGCGCCGGCGACGGCGCTTGCGGTGTCGTCGGTCGCTGACGTGCTCTACGAGATCAGCGTCGCGCTTGCGCGGCCGGTCGCCGCCATTTCCGTTCGCGAACCGGCGCTCGGCGTCAATCGCGTGCGCGCGGCGCCAAAAGCGATTGCGCAGCGCACGCCGCACGTCGCGATCCCGCAGCCGCGCGCCGCGGTTAGCATCGTCGCCGATGGCTAGACGCCCCCTTCGCGTGGAGATCCTCGGCGCCGAGCGGCTCGCGGGCAAATTCCGCGACATGCCGCGCGCGGCGCTGGAGCTCATGGTCGAGCCGCTGGTGAAGGGCGCCGACGACGTGCGCAACCGCGCCATCGAGGGGATCAATTCCCCGCCGAAGACCGGGCGCATCTACACCACGCGCTTCTAGACCGACGACCAGGGCCGGCTGCGCGTGGGCGAAGCGCGCACGCCGCACCAGGCGTCGGCCCCGGGCGAATATCCCGCCGCCGACACCGGCAATCTCGCGCGCTCGATCTACGCGGCCGAGCGGATGGAGGTCGAAGACTCGATCGACGAGCACGCGCCCGAAACGTCGAAGGGCCTGGGCGAGGGCAACATCTCGGCCTGGATCGAGGCCGAGGCCGAGTACGCCGCGCCGCTGGAATACAAAGAGCCCGAGCGCGGCGGGCGCCCGTTCCTGCGCCGCGCGCTCAGCGAAACCGCCGAAGCGATCTACGAGGCGATTGTGCGCGTGCTCGCGGGCCGCCTGGGCGGGAGCGCCTGATGCCGACGGCGCCCGACACGGCGCTCCGCATCGCGCTGATCGCGCGGCTGAAGGCCGACGCCGGCGTCGTCGCCGCGGTCGGCGAAGCCGTGCGCGTGTTCGATTTCGTCCCCGAAGACGAGCCGTTTCCCTATTTCACCATCCGCAGCCAGGCGCGGCCCTGGGACACGACCAGCGACCGCGGCCACGAGCACGAGGTGCTCCTCAATTATTGGTACGAGGGCGAGGGCAAGCGCCACGGCGAAGCGGTGCTCTATGCGGTGCAGCGCGCGTTCCGCGACCACCAGGCCGCGTTATCAGACCACGCCCTCAGAAACCTAGAATGGCGCTTCGAGGACGTCGTGCGCGACGAGGCGCGGCGCCACCTGGCGCACCAGCGCTGGCGCGCTGTGACTGAGGAGACCGCGTAGATGGCAGCGCAAAAAGGCCGCGAGGTTCTGATCCGTTTGGACATCGCGTCGACGCTGACGACGATCGGCGGGATGCGCCAGAAATCGATGAGCCTCAACGACAGCCAGGTCGACGTCACCGACTCCGACAGCGCCGGCCGCTGGCGCGAGCTCCTCGCCGCCGCCGGCGTCAAGTCGATGAGCCTTTCCGGATCTGGCGTCTTCAAGGACAGCGCCGCCGAGATCGCGCTGCTCGGCCACTGGAACGCCGGCACGCACCCGACGATGGCGTTTTTCATTCCCGAGATCGGGACCTTCCAAGGCCCGTTCGCGGTCAATCTTCAGTATCAGGGCCAGCACGACGGCGAGGTGCAATTCTCCGCCTCCTTCGACAGCGCCGGCGAAATCGCCTTCACCGCCGCTTAAGGAGCCTCCATGGCCGCGCTCTCCATCCAGACGCTCACCGAAGCCGGGCTCGAAGCGACGTTCGCGTCCGCGACCGGCGGCGGCGACACGTTCGTCAATCCGAACGACGAGCGCACGTTTCTCTGGATCGTCAACGGCTCGGGCGGCGATATCACCGTCACCTTCAACCGCCAACCGACGACGCTGCCGGTCTCGGGGCACGGGAACATTCCGCTCACCGACCGCGCGGTCGTCGTCACCGCCGGTGAGGAGCGCCTGATCGGGCCGTTCCCGGCGGCGATGTACAACAACGCCTCCGGCGCGGTGGAGGTTTCCTATTCCGGCGTCACCTCGCTCACCGTCGCCGCGATCCGCATGCCGCGCGCCGGCTAAGGAGATCTCTTGACCAATCGCGCATCGCGCCGCGCCGCGGCGTCCAGCAAGCCGCCGGTGAACCGCGCACGCGGCGAAGGCGTGATCGAGATCGACGGCGTCAAGTATCGCATCGCCGTCACGATGGCGGCGCTCGCCGAGATCGAAGACAATCTCGAAATCGACGACCTGCGCGAGATCGAAACCGCGCTCTCCGACAGCATGTCGACGAAGAAGATCGCGATCATCATCGGCGCGCTCATCCGCGCGGGCGGCGCGCCCGACTTCACCGACGACATGGTGCGCCGCGCGAACGTCTCGCTGGGGACGCTGATCGTGCAGCTGCAGGCGGCGTTCGCGTCCGCGTTCGCGGCCGCCGACCAGGCCGACGAAGAAACCAGGGACGACGACGCGCCGGGGGAGTAGACGGCCCGCGCCGCACGCCCTGGCGGCGCTGGATGGAAATCGCGTTCGGGCATTTGAAGCTCGCGCCCGACGCGTTCTGGGGCATGACCATCCTTGAATTCCGCTGCGCCTATATCGGGCTCGTCGAAAGCGTGACCGGCGAACGGCCCGGCGCGCGAAACGGCGAATTCCTCACGCGCAAAGAGCTTGCCGCGCTGATGGAAAAATACCCGGACGACGCGCCCGCGCCGACGATGTAGGCGATGCTCGGCCGGCTGCTCGATACCCTCGTCGTCAAGATCGTCGGCGACATCGCGGATTTCCGCGCCAAGATGATCGAGGCGGCGCACCTCACCGAGCAGCTCGGGCGCCATGTCGGCGACACGCTCGGGCGCCAGTTCGATCTGGGCGACGCCATTCACGCCGGCATTGCGCTGCCGATGATCGCAGCCGCGACCGTCGTCTCGGCGCGCAGCGCGCAGATGGTGCGCGACATCACCGCGGCGCGCACGGCGCTGACGGGCGCAGCCGCCGTCGCTGCGCTGCCTGCGCCGCGCCCTGGCGCATCGCCGCCGGCGACGCGCCCGAACATCGCCGCAGCCGCCGTTCCCGCCGCGATCGCCGGCGCGCTGACCATTCCCGGCGCCGCGCGCGTGGTCGACGACGATCGCCGCCGCGGCCTGCTCTACCCGCGTCTGCGGGCTGCGGAAGCCGCCGCATCCGGCGAGCTCGACGACTCCTACGCGCGCCGTTACGCCGGCGACATTGCGCGCGGCGGCGGCGTGGCGCCGGCGCCGATCCTGGCGATGGGGCCGCACGATCCTGAGATGGAGCGCCGGCGCGCCGCACGCACGCGCGAAGAGATGCGCCAGGCGCGCGAGGAGGAGCGACCGCGCCGTCAGCACGGCGGGACGCTTTCCGACGACGCGCGCGAACGGCTCTCCGGCGCTGCGCACCGCGCGGGCCAGGGCGTGCGCGGCGCGATGGGATCGGGCATTGCGCGCGCGATGGGGCTCACAGGCCTCGGCGCGCTGATCGGCTCGCTCATCCCGCTGGTGGGCGAGCTCGCGACGTTGATCGGCACGGGGCTTGTCGCAGCGCTTTCGGCGCTGGCGACGCCGCTCGGGCTCGTCGTCGCCGCGCTCGGCGGGCTGGTCGCGCTCTTCGCCATGACGCGATGGGAGGATTTCCGCAATTTCATCGACTGGGTCGCAAGCGAAGCCTCCGCACAATGGGAGCGCTTCGCGGGCTCGGTGATGAGCGGCCTGCGCAATGTCGGCGACGCGTTCAAGCGGCTGGGCGAGACCCTGTTCGGCGGCCAAGGCGGCGACACGTTCGCCGCGCTCTTCCTCGGCTTTCTGCAGCTCTTGGTGGCGACCTGCACGCGCGCGTTCGCCGCGCTGGGCGAGATCATCGAGAGCGGCCTCAACGCCTTCGCCGCTTTCGTCAACGCGATCGACGCGCTCATCCGCGGCGATTGGGACGAGCTGTGGAAACAGGCGGTCATCCTCTTCAAGACCGTGTTCATCGACAGCTTCGTCAACGTCATCGACGCCTTCTTCCCCGGCTTTCGCGAGGGCTGGGAGACGTTCTGGCGCGGCGTCGGCGACGTGTTCGGCGTGATCTGGGACGGGATCGCGGAGCGCTTCCAAGGCGTGCTCGGCCGCATCCGCGAGGGGTGGAACGCGTTTACGCGCGGCGTGTTCGGCCGCTCCGGCGGCGAGCTCCTCGATCTCGTCGACCGCGCGCAAGCCGGTGACCAGGCTGCGATCGATGAGCTGCGTCGGCGCGGGCAGAAAAGCGGCGGCGGCGGCAAGTCCGGACGCGGCGGCGCGGCGAAAAGCGCCTACGACGAGGGCAAGCTACCGCCGGGGATGCGCGGCGACGACGAGACCGCGCGCGAGGTCAACGCCTTCGCGGCCTATCTCGGCGGCCAGCTTTCCGGCGCCTTGAAGGCGATGCTGCGCGGTCAGCGCGTCACCATCCGCGATTTCTTCGGCGCGGTGCTGAGCGACATCGCCGATCTTCTGATCGACCGGCTCGCGAATTCGATCGTGTCGCTGGTCGACCGCGCGCTCGGCGGCCTGGGCGGCGCCGGCGGCGGCATCTGGGACGCGCTGGGCTCGCTGTTCGGCGGCGGCGGGTATCAGACGCCCGGCTATGGCGGCGCGTTCGCCAAGGGCGGCTTTCTCGCGCCCGGTAAGTGGGGCATCGTCGGCGAGCGCGGCCCTGAAATCGTGCAGGGCGGGCGCGCCGGCATGACGATCAGCCCGATGGCGGGCGGCGGCGCGCTTTACATGCCGATCAGCATCAGCGCGCCGGGCGCCGATCCGATGCAGCTCGCGCGCGTCGTGCAGGAGGTGCGCCAATTGCGCGCCGACATGCCCGCGCTGGTCGCGGTGAAGGTCGGCGACATGCGCCAGCGGGGCAGGCTCTGATGGCGGAGAGCCTGCCCGCCATCCCGAAGATCGTCGGCGTCAATTTCGAGCTGCAGCGGCTCGTGGCGCGCAATCCCGTGCGCGACGGCGGCCACCAGGTGGTGGAGCTCGCCGAGCCGCTGTGGAGCTGCGAGATCGAGACGACGCCGCTCTCGCGCCGCCAGGCCGGGCAATATGCGAGCCTGAAGGTGAAGCTGCGCGGCGGCGCGCGCACGCTCTTCCTCTACGACGCCTCGCGCCCGCGCCCGATCGCCTACCACGACGTCGCCGACAGCACGAACGCGATCATCGGCGTGACGACGCGCAAGATCGGCGCGTCGACGCTAAAGATCGGGCGCACGCCCAAGCCGTGGGGCGATCCCCGCGTCGTCTGGTGGAGCCGCGAGGCATCCACGATCATGCTGACGGGCCTGCGCCCGAACGCGACGCTCTTCGAGGGCGATTACGGCGCTGTCGACGACGGGGCGACGCGGCGGCTGTTCCAGGCGACGGCCGACGTGACCGCCGACGCCAACGGCGCAGCGACGCTTGCAGTGGAGCCTGCGCCGCCGGCGTCGACGGCGAACCTGCCGCTCACGTTCACGATGGAGCGCGCCGCGGCCGAGATGATCGTCACCAGCGCGGCGATGCCGTTTTCCGTCGAAGGGCGCTGGCGTGCGAGCCTGACGGGCGTGCAGATCCTGCGGAGATTTTGATCGATGGCGCTCGACGAGCTCACCCTGATCGGCGCCGACAATGACGGCAACGACACCGACTTCGCCAGCTGGTCGAAGCTGCAGGACCTGATCCGCGCGGTGAATGCGGGCCAGATGCAGAGCTTCCGTAATCGCATCATCAACGGCGATTTTCGCATTTGGCAGCGCGGGACGAGCTTTTCCACGCCGGCGAGCGGCGCCTACGCCGCCGACCGCTGGCGCGTGCTCTATGATGGCACGATTGGCGCGTTCACGTTGTCGCGTCAGGCGTTCGCGCTGGGCCAGACCGACGTGCCCGGGGAGCCGGCCTATTACCTGCGGTGGGATCACACCAGCGCCGGCTCGGGCTCGACGTTCCGCGTGATCCAGCAGCCGATCGAGGACGTGCGCACCTATGCCGGGCGCGCCGTCGCGCTGACATTCTACGCCAAGGCCGACACCCCGCGCTCGGTGACCGCGGCGCTCTACCAGGATTTCGGATCGGGCGGCTCGCCGTCGACGCGCGTCACGGTGGCGGTCACGCCGCTCAGCCTGACGACGGCCTGGCAGAAATTCACCATCGTGACGACGATGCCGTCGATCGCCGGCAAGACGCTCGGGACCAACAACAATCATTCCGTGCTCGTCGAATTCGTGCTGCCGGTGAACACGACGATGACGATCGATTTCTCGCGCGTGCAGTTCGAGCCGGTCAACGCGACCGCGCAAAAGACCTCGCCGTTCGAAGAGCGGCCGATCGGCGTTGAGCTTTCGCTTTGCCGCCGCTATTGCCGCAAGAGCTTTCTGGAGGCGACCGCGCCGGCGCAGAATGTCGGCGTCAACACCGGCGAGTTCACCTTCCCCGCGCTGCAGGCCGGCGCCACGAACCAGCGCGCGCACGTGCGCTTCGAGCCTGGGATGCGCGCGGCGCCCACGATCACACTCTACAATCCCGCCGCCGCCAACGCCCAGGCCCGCGACAAGACCGCGTCCGGCGATTGCACGTCGACCGCGGCCGCCAACGCCAGCGAAAACGGCTTCGACCTCACCGCCACCGGCAACGCCTCCACCGCGATCGCGGGGGCGCTCTGCGTGCACTACCTGGCGACCGCGGAGCTCTGACATGGCCTGGCGCTGGCTCGACGCGGCCCAAACGACAGCGACCAACGACGCGGGCGTGTTCGCGCCGGCGGGCGCGGCCGATCTCGACGAGGAAGAAGACGTCGCGCCGTTTGTGCGCTTCGCCTCGATCGAGGCGGCCAGGGCGGCGCGCATCGCCGCGCTCGAAGCGATCGCCGCGGCGCGCCGCGCAGCGGTGGCGGGCGCCGCGGACGCGACCAAGCTTTCGGTCTATCGCGAGAAATACGCGGTCGCGGTCGCGGCCCTCGCCGGCGATGAAACCGCCCTCGATGCCTTGGCGCCGGAAGCTGCGGCGCGCGGTGAAACGCCGGGCGAACTCGCCGCGCTGGTGAAGGCGCTCGGCGACGCCTGGCGGCGCGCCGGGCTGGCGATCGACGCGGTCTACCAGGGCAAGAAGGCGTCCCTTCTCGCCGCCGAGACAATCGCCGCGGTCGAGGCGCTCGATCTGGAGCGCGGATGGCCCTGAACCTCACGCCCGACCAGCGCGCGGCGCTGCGCGGGCATGCGCTGGGGATCCGCGCGCTCGCTGATGTCTATCTCGACAGCGGGCGCTATTCGTTCTGGGACGGCGACGCGCACCTGAACCTCAACGGCGCGCTCTATCTCGCCGCCGGCGCGTTCGCCGGCGCGACCCACATCAGCTACGGCGCCGATCTCGGCGCCGAGGGCCTGGAGCTCACGCTCGACGGCACGCGGCTGGCTGCGCTTTCGCCCGACCCGCTCGACCCCGCGCAGATCCTCGCCACGATCGAAGAAGAGACCTACCAGCAGCGCCGCGTGGAGGTGCGCTTCGCGTTCTTCTCGATGGAGACGCACGCGCTTTTGTTCACGCTGCGCCGCTTCGCCGGCGTGATCGACCAGATCGAACAGCGCACCGAACTGTCCGACGACGGCGCGCGGCGGCTGCTGATCGTGAAGTGCGAGAGCGTCGCGCGGCGCTACGGGCGGAGGCTCGGGCGCACGCGCTCGAACGAAGACCAGCAGGCGATTTTCCCGGGCGACGAATTCTTCAAATATGTCGTGCCGGCGGTGACGACGCAGGGCTCGCTCTATTGGGGCAAGAACCCCCCGCCGGTGCGCAGCGGGCGCCCGGGCGGCGCGCCGGGGAACGGGCCCAAGACCAACCCCGACAAGTTTTGAGCGTGACGCGGCGGGCCGACTGGCGCGCGCGGCTCGCCGCGTTCATCCGCGCCCGGAGGGATCGCGCGCTCGTCTGGGGCGACAGCGATTGCTGCCTCACCGCGGCCGCGGCGATCGAGGCGATGTGCGGCGCCCACCCCGCGCCCGAACTCGTCGGCGCCTATGCGAGCCCCGCGGGCGCGGTCCGCGCGCTGGCGCATCTTCGCGTGCGGCGCGTGCGCGACCTGGTGGCGGCGCGCTTTGCGCGCACGCCGCGCGCGCGCTGCGGCGATCTCATCCTCGTCGCCAACGCCCCGCTCGATGTTCTGATGATCGCGGACGGGCGCGGCGCGGGCTGGGGCCAGGAGCAATCCGGGCTGATCCGCGCCGCGCTGCCGGCGCGGTTCGAAGCCTGGAGCGTCTAAACTTGGGCGGTATCGCCTCGATCGTGACCGCGGCGTTCGCCGCGGTGGTGAGCTTCTTTGCTTCGCCGATCGGGCGCGTGGTCGGGCAATTGCTGACGACGGCGGCGATCGCGGCGGTCGCGCGCGCGCTGCAGCCGAAACCGAAGAACGTGGGCGGCGCGGAATTGCAGCGGCGCGCGATCACCGCGCTGCCGCGCGAGGTCGTCGTCGGGCGCGCCGCGACCGCGGGCAGCCTGGTCTACGAACAGACGAGCGGCGACGACCGCAAATATTGGTGGCAGGTCGTGGCGCTCAGCGACAATCCGTGCGCGGGCGTCCACCAGATCAGCGCCGACGGCAAGGTCTTGACCTTCGACGGCGACGTGACGACGGGCTGGCGCAGCTGCACCAGCCATTTCAAGAACGGGTCCACGCCGAAACTGCAGGTGCGCGTCTATCTCGGCGCAGAAGACCAGACCGCGGACGCGACGCTGATGGCGGCCGTGCCGAGCGAATGGACGTCCGCGATGCGCGGGCGCGGGATCTGCTACGCGATCGAGCGGCGCGAATACGACGAGGAGGCCTGGACCGCGGGCGGGGGCGAACTCCTCTACACGCTCAATGGCGCGACGCAGATCTACGATCCGCGCACCGACATGACCGGCTTCACCCGCAACGCCGCGCTGATTGCGCGCCAGGCGCTGCGCGGTTTCACGTTGAACGGCGTGCGCGTGGTCGGTCTGGGCGCCATCGAGGCCGACGTGCCCGACGCCGCGATCGAAGCCGCCGCCGACGAATGCGACGAGGACGTCGCGCTCGCCGCCGGCGGCACGGAGAAACGCTACAGCGCCGACGGCGTGATCGACGCCGGTGAAAGCGCGCGCGAATACCTGGCCGATCTCGTCGCCGCGATGGGCGGCCAGCACATCGACCGCGGCGGCGAGATCGTGATCCTGCCGGGCGTGGCGCGCGCAAGCGTGCTGGCGCCGATCACGGCGGCCGATTTTCTCGCCGACGAGGGCCAGGGCTATGCCGGGGTGCGCACCGGCGACGAGCTTGCCAACGCGATCGCCTCGCGCTTCCGCGACGCGACGCAATTCTACAAGGAGGCCGATCTCCCGCGCCGCTTCGACAGCGCAGCGATCGCCGACGACGGCGACCGCCACGAGATCACGCGCGGCTATCGCCTCGTCACCTCGAAGACGCAGGGCCAGCGCCTCGACCAGATCACGCTGAAGGAAGCGCGGCGGATGGGGCGGCTCTATTGCGCGTTGCCGCTCTGGGCGATCGAGCTTGAACCCGGCGACTGGCAGGATTTCGACCTGCCCGATTGGGGCGGGGGCGTGAAAACCTTCCGGATCGAGACCGTGGAGCTCGCGATCAGCGCCCGCGGCGGCGACGCGTCCGCGCGCGTGCGCCTCACCGCCAGCGAAATCGCCGCCGACGTCTACGAGTGGGACACCGCCGACGAGACCGATCTCGACGTCGCCGAGATCGAGCGCGCCGTTCCTTCGCTGGCGATCTCGGACTTTGCGCTGGCGGCGGTCGCCGCCAGCGGCGCCTCGCTCGCCTCGATGCCGGAGCTCGAAGCGAGATGGACCGCGATCACCGATCCGGCCGTCGACCAGGTCGAGATCGAATACCGCGTCGATGGCGCGAGCCAATCCTATTTCGGCGTCGTCGCGCGCGCGGTGACGGCGCTCAGGCTGCGCCAGGGCGTCTATCCGAGCACGCCCTACGAGGCGCGCGCACGGCTGCGCGCGGGCCCGCGCGCGGGCGACTGGACCGATTGGGAAGAGGTAACGACGGGGCCGGCGCTGCGCGCAACGGGCGTGGTGGTGGGCGGCACGGTGGCCTTCGATGCGGGCGGCACAGCGATCGTCGCCGCGCGCGCGGAGACGCAATTCGTCACCGACGGCGCAGCGATCGCGTGGGGCCCGTTCGACGACACGCCGAAATTGACGCTCGACGGCGCCGGCCTGCCGGCGCTGGCGGAAGACGATTACTACGATCTGCGCATCGACGAGGCCGACGCCGAAGGCGGCACGGCGTATCTGAAGGCGGTGACGGGCGCCGGCGCGCTCAGCCTGCAGACCGGGACCTCGCGCACCAGCGTGCAGACCGATCCGCGCATCTACGAGATCGAGAAGCCGACGAGCGACGACGCCTATAACGGGGCTTACAGCTTCACCGTCACCGGCGAGATCACCGGCGTCGACGAGTCGGGCGGGGAGCCGGGCGCGCCGGTTGTGGTCGCGGGCAAGATCCAGTGGGGGATCTATTATCGCACGACGCACCTCGGCGCCTGGACGCTGGCGC
>WGOB01000061.1 GCA_016124255.1 Alphaproteobacteria bacterium
ATGTGCGCGCCGCCGCCGAACGCCACGTGCGGCGCATGCCTGCGCGTGATGTCGAAGCGGTCGGGATCCTCGAACACGGCGGGGTCTTTGTTCGCCGCACGCAGCAGCGTCCACATCGGATCGCCCTTGTGGACCGGGCAGCCGTCGATCTCCATGTCGCGCGCGGCCACGCGGATCGTGAAGTCGATCGGCCCATCGACGCGCAAGATCTCCTCCACCGCCGCGCTGATCAGCGACGGATCGGCCTTCAAGAGCGCAAGTTGCTCTGGATGCTCCAGCAGCAGCTTGACGCCGTTGCCGATCAGATCGGTCGTCGTGAGGTTGCCCCCAACCAGGAGCGCGGAGCAATTGATCACGATCTCGCGGTCGCTCAGCGGCGCGCCCGCCGCCTGCAGCTGCACCATGTCGGTGAGGAGGTCGTCGCGCGGTTCTTTGCGGCGCGCGTCCATCGCCTCCATGAAGAACGCGTCGAGCTTCTCGCCGGCCCACGCCACGCGGTCTTTCTCCGCCGGCGTTGCGAATGGATTGAGCGTGAGGATGATCGCCTCGGACCATTCCCTGAATTCCTTCAGCCGCGCACGCTCCACGCCCAGCACGTCTGCGATCACCAGGATCGGGATCGGAATCCCGATATCGGCGATGACGTCGAAGGTCTTCCTTCCCTCCAGGGCGTCGAGCACCTCGCCCACGATAAGCTCCGTGGCGGGGCGCATCTTTGAGGCGCGCTTGTAGAACGCCTGCATCAGCGGTCCGCGGATGCGCGCGTGGTCGGGATCGTCGAGATGCAGGATCGAGTCGGCCGTCGTGTCC
This sequence comes from Alphaproteobacteria bacterium, assembly GCA_016124255.1. Lineage (GTDB taxonomy): Bacteria > Pseudomonadota > Alphaproteobacteria > Caulobacterales > Aquidulcibacteraceae > CADEEL01. Next base: position 811 of record WGOB01000061.1, read on the forward strand.
GGCGCCAACGGGCGCCCGTCCGCGCGCACCCGCGCCTGGCCATAGAGGCTGTCGGCGCGCGCATGCACCGGATGCTTCACCAGCGTCCGGTCGTTCACCGTCGCGCGCACATCGCCGTAGCGGCTGATCAGCACCGCGTTGGCGTAGGCGTCGCGCTTGACCGGGCATCCCTCGCGCAGCGCTTTCAGCCGCGCGTCCGGATCGGCCCGATAGTCGGGATCGCTGGAGAAGAGATTGAAGAGGATCGGCGTTGTGTCGCTGGCCATGTCGGCCTCCAGGGTCGTTGCCCGCCTGCTGGGCCTATCCTAGCGCGCCGGTTCCCGCCGCGCCACGGAGGCGGCGGCTGGTTTCCCATGCGGAATCGGAGTGCTCTTCCTGGTCGGCGCTCAGAAGGAGGCAGGCCGTGTCGAACGCGGGTGCGGGGCATGTCCCGGTGCTGCGCCGCGAGGCGTTGGCCGCGCTCGCCCCGCGCGATGGGGAGGTCCATGTCGACGCCACGTTCGGCGGCGGCGGCTATGCCCGCGCGATCCTGGACGCGGCGGCGTGCACGCTGATCGCGCTCGACCGCGACCGCGACGCCATCGCCCGCGGGGCAGCCCTTGTCGCCGAATTCGCCCCACGCCTCACCCTCAAGCACGCGGCGTTCGGCGACATCGAAGAAGTCGTTGCGCGCCCGGTCGACGGCGTCGTCCTCGATATCGGCGTCTCGTCCTACCAGGTTGACGAAGCCGAGCGCGGCTTCTCGTTCCAGAACGACGGTCCGCTCGACATGCGCATGGACCGGGAGGGGCCCTCCGCGGCCGATGCGGTCAACGCGCTAAGTGAAGCGGCGCTGGCCGAACTCATCGCGGATTACGGCGAAGACGACGACGCGCGCCGCATTGCGCGCGTGATCGTCCAGGCCCGCGCCGCCGAGCGCATCGAACGAACCGGCGCGCTCGCAGCTCTGGTTGAACGCGCCGTCGGCGGGCGCAGGGGCGCGCGGACGCATCCCGCGACCAAGACGTTCCAGGCGCTGCGCATCCTGGTGAACGACGAACTGGCCGAACTCGCGCGCGCGCTGACGGGCGCGGAGCGGCTGCTTAAACCGGGCGGACGACTGGTCGTGGTGTCGTTTCATTCGCTGGAAGACAGGCTGGTGAAAACCTTTCTTTACGACCGCGCGGGACAACGCGGAGGCGGGTCGCGGCATCAGCCGGAGACGCCGCCGGAGCGCGCCGCGAGCTTCCGTCTGGAGGAACGACGGATGATTGCGCCGGGCGAGGCGGAACTGGCCGCCAATCCGCGGTCGCGGTCAGCGGCGCTGCGTTGGGCGGTGCGCACCGACGCGCCGGCGTGGCACGCCGAACCCGCACTCGAACGCGCGTTGCGTGCGCGCCAGGAATGGAGTCGCCTCTCGTGAACGTCGCCGGAGCAAACGCGTGAGCCGCTGGATCGCCATCGTCGGCGCAATCGCCGTGCTCGGCCTCGCGGTCGCGCTCTATTGGGCCAAGACCGAGACGGCGCGCACGCGCGCCGAGGTCGCAGCGCTCGAGCGGGTGGTGGCGCAGGAGCGCGCGACAGTGCGCGCCCGCCGCGCGGAGATCGCACACCTTGAAAGCCCGGGGCGCATCGACGCGCTGGCGGCGGAAAAGCTTGAGCTTGAGCCGGGCGCGGAAAGCCGCGCGCGCGCGGAGGACGCCATCGACGCCGTGCTCCCCGCGCCGGAAACGGACTGAGCGAATGAAGAACGCGCACGCGCCGTTCTCGACGCGCGAGACCCGCGCCCGCGAACGCGTGATCGAGGCGGCGCCCGCGCGCGCGCGCATCCGCGTGCTGGCGTTCGCGCTCGCCGGCGCGTTTGTCGTCGTCGGCGGGCGCGTGGCGCAACTGGCGCTGGTTGGCGGCCCAGCGCCCGCGCAAGCGGCCACGCCGAGCGCCGCGTTTTTGCCCCGCGCCGATCTGACCGACCGCAACGGCGCGCTTCTCGCCGCCACGATCGATGGGTTCACGCTCACCGCCGACCCCGCGCGCGTTGAGGACCCGGCGGCGACGCTGCGCGCCTTGCTGCGGCTTTTCCCCGATCTTGATGCGGACGACACCTTGCGCCGTCTGACCGACACGCGCGTGCGCACGGTCTATATCCGCCGCAGTCTGCATCCGCGCCAACGCGCGGAGGTGCGCGCGCTGGCGTTGCCGGGATTGGGGTTCGAGGCGCAGCCGCTGCGCGTCTACCCGATGGGGCCGCTGGCGGGACATGTGCTCGGACGCGTCGATCCGGATCTGACGCCGCTCGCCGGCGTCGAGCGCGGCCTGGACGCGGAAATCCGCCGCGCCGGCGCGGTCGGGGAGACCCTGCGCCTCTCGCTCGATGTGCGCATCCAGTTTGCGGTGGAGGATGAACTCGCCCGCGCCGCCCGCGAAACCGGCGCACGCGGCGGCGCCGCGGTCGTGCTTGACGGCCGCAGCGGCGAGACGCTGGCGATGGCGTCATGGCCCGGCGTCGATCCAAACCATCGCGGCGCAATCCCTGACGCCGCGATCGCCAATCGCGCCGCCGCGCGCCGCTACGAGATGGGCTCCACCATGAAGAGCTTCACCGTCGCGATGGCGCTGGAGGAGGGCCTCGCCTCACCACGCGAGCGCTTCACGCTCGCGCCGTTCAACGTCGACGGCGTCGAGATCTCTGATCTGCACCCGTTCGAGGGCGCCGCGACCCTGCGCGACATCATCGCGCAATCGTCGAACATCGGCGCCGCGCGGCTCGCGCTGCGCACCGGGCCCGCGCGGCAGCGCGCGTATTTCGATCGTCTGGGTCTGCTCGCGCGCGCCGATATGGAGGCGCCCGAGAGCGCGCGTCCGATCGCGCCGATGCGCTCCGATCGCTTGAGCGTCGCCGTGCTGGGCTACGGCCATGGTCTCTCGGTCTCGCTGGCCGCACTCGCCGACGCCTACACCGTGTTCGCAAACGACGGGGCGCGCGTGCCGCTGACATTGCGCGCCCGCGCCGCCGCGGATGCGCCCCGCACCCGCGTGTTTTCGCCAGAGACCGCACGCCAGGTCGTGGCCATGATGCGCGCTGCGGTCGTGCGCGGCACCGCCCAGCGCGCCGACGTGCCGGGGCTGGAGATCGCCGGCAAGACCGGCTCGGCCGAGAAGCTCGGCGACCAGGGCTACGAGGAAGGGCGGCTGTTCTCGTCGTTCGCCGCCATATTCCCGGCCTCCGACCCGCGCTATGTGATCGTGCTCGCGCTTGATGAGCCGACGCGCCCGCCGCCCGGCATGGGCGTGGTCACCGGCGGCGCGGTCGCCGCGCCCGCGGTCGGCCGCATCGCGGCCCGCATCGCCCCGGCGCTCGGGCTGCGCGTCGAGGGATAAGCGCGCCGCGGAAGGAGGAGGGATGAAGCTCGGCGACCTGATCTCGTCCGCACCCGCGGACATCGCCGACGTTGAGATCGCCGGCGTCGCCGCCGACAGCCGCAAGGTCGAAACCGGCTTCCTGTTCGCCGCCGTGAAGGGCGCTGCCGCGCACGGCCGCGATTTCGTCGCTGACGCCGTGGCGCGCGGCGCCGCCGCTGTGATGTCGGCGGGTGATCTGATGGGCGATCCCGGCGTGCCGCATTTGGTGGTGCGGGACGTGCGCGCCGAACTCGCCTGGGCGGCGGCAGCGTTTCATCCGCGTCGCCCGGAACATCTCGTCGGCGTCACCGGCACCAACGGCAAGAGCTCGACCGTCGATTTCCTGCGCCAAATCTGGACCCACGCCGGCCATCGCGCCGCAAGCCTTGGGACGCTGGGCGCGATCTGGGGCGCGGACGCTGTGGAAACGCGCCTCGATCTTGGCCACACCACCGCCGATCCCGTTCAATTGCACCGTACGCTGACGATGTTGGCCGATGAGGGCGTCACCCATGCGGCGATGGAGGTGTCGAGCCACGGCCTGGAGCAACGCCGCGTCGATGCGCTTCACTTCCATGCCGCCGCCTTCACCAACCTGACCCAGGACCATCTCGACTATCACCAGACGATGGACGCCTATCGCGCGGCGAAGATGCGGATCTGGTCCCACGTGCGCCGTCCGGGGATCGCCGTTGTGAACGCGGACTCGCCGGAGGCCGAAGCCTTCGAGCGCGGCGCGGAGGGGTTGCGCATCGTCGCCGCCGGCTGGCGCGCGGGAAGCGATGGGCTGAAGATCCGCGAGATCGCGCCCCATCCCGCGAGCCAGACGCTGACTCTGAAATGGCGTAGCGCCGAAGCCAGGATCGAATTGCCGCTGATCGGCGAATTCCAGGCGATCAACGCCGTCACCGCCGCCGCGCTCGCGATCGCGATGGGCGAGGAGCCGGATCTGGTCTACGCTGCGCTGGAGCGGCTGAAACCGGTGAAGGGCCGCATGGAGCACGTTGGCGCCACCGCCGCCGGCGCCCACGTCTTCGTCGATTATGCGCACACGCCCGACGGCTTGAACGTTCTTCTGCGCGCCGCGCGCCCGCACGCCCCGGGGCGCATCGTCCTGGTGTTCGGCTGCGGCGGCGATCGCGACAAGGACAAGCGCGCCAAGATGGGCGCGGTCGCCGCCAAATTCGCCGACGTGGTGATCGTCACCGACGACAATCCGCGTACGGAGGATCCAGCGGCGATCCGGAGGATGATTATGGACGCCGCCCCCGGCGCGCGCGAGATCGGCGACCGCGGGGCCGCCATCGAAACCGGCGTTGCGATGCTCCGCGCGGGCGACGCGCTGCTGATCGCCGGCAAGGGCCACGAGACCGGGCAGATCTTCGCTGATCGCACCGCGCCGTTCTCGGATCAGGAAGAGGCGCTGAAGGCGCTCAAGGAGGCGGCATGAACCCGCTCTGGCTCGCGGAAGACGCGCGCGACGCCGCGCATGGCCGGCTGATCGGCGCTGATTCCTGGATCGCCGCGGGCGTCTCCATCGACACGCGGTCGCTCCAGCCCGGCGATCTCTTCGTTGCGCTGAAGGACGTCCGCGACGGCCACGACTTCATCGCCCAGGCCTTCGCCGCCGGCGCCAGCGCCGCGCTGGTCAGCGATGCGGAGAGGGCGCAGGCGCACGGCCCCTGCCTGGTCGTCGGCGATGTGCTGGAAGGCTTGCGCCGGCTTGGCGAGGCGGCCCGTGACCGCACGCCCGCCAAACGCATCGCAATCACCGGCTCGGTCGGCAAGACCTCGACCAAGGAAGCCCTCGCCGCCTGCCTCGCCGCCTCGGGGCCGACGCACAAATCGGTGAAGAGCTACAACAACCATTGGGGCGTGCCGCTGACGCTTGCGCGCATGCCGCAATCGTCCGCCTACGGCGTATTCGAGATGGGCATGAACCATCGCGGCGAGATCCTGCCGCTGACGGCGCTGGTGAAGCCCCATGTCGCCATCGTCACCTGGATCGCGCCGGCGCACATCGAGCACCTGGGCTCGATCGAAGCCATCGCCGACGAGAAGGGCGACATCTTCGCCGGCCTGGAGCCGGACGGCGCGGCGCTGGTCCCCAATGAGGCGCCGGCGGCGCATCGATTGCGCGCGCGCGCCGAGGATTGCGCCAGCGCCGTCATCCGTTTCGGGCGCGACGCCGGGTGCGAAGCGCGGCTTCTGAAATTCGAGATGGGCGAGACCGGCGCGGTCGCCGAAGCTGACATCCTCGGCCGGCAGATCCGCTATCGCATCGGCGCGACCGGCGCGCATTGGGCGCTCAACAGCGTCGCCGCGCTCACCGCAGCCGACCTCGCCGGCGGCGATCTTTTCGCCGCCGCCCACGCCCTCGCAGCGTTCAGCGACATCGAGGGCCGCGGCGCGGCGCGCCGCATCGCCGCCGCCTTCGGCGCGTTCACGCTGGTGGACGATTCCTACAACGCCAATCCCGCCTCGATGGCGGCCGCGTTCGAGACATTGGCCGCACGCAAGGCGCAGCGCCGCATCGTTGCGCTTGGCGACATGCTGGAACTGGGCGCGGATTCCGCGGCGCTGCACGCCGCCCTCGCGGCGCCGCTGGACCGCGCGGGTGTGGATATCGTGTTCGCGGCCGGGCCGCAGATGGCGGCGCTCTATGAGCGGCTTCCGCCAAGCCGGCGGGGCGGCTATGCCGAGACCGCGGAGCTGCTTGCGCCGCAGGTGACGGCCGCTTTGCGGGACGGGGACGTCGTCTTGGTCAAGGGATCGAACGGCGCGCGCATGGCGCGGGTCGTCGAAGCGCTCACGCGGCTCGCCGCGAGCTAGGGGATGAACGCATGCTGACGCTTCTGGGCGCGTTCAAAGATCAATCTCTCTTCTTCAATCTTTTCAACTACATCACCTTCCGAACCGGCGGCGCGATCGTCACCGCGATCATCATGGCGTTTCTGATCGGCTGGCCGCTGATCAGCTGGCTCAAGAAGGTGCAGGGCAAAGGCCAGCCGATCCGCACCGACGGCCCCGAAGGCCACCTCCTGACCAAGGGCGGCACGCCGACCATGGGCGGCTTCATCATCCTGATCAGCGTCGGCGTTGCGGCGCTGCTCTGGGCGGACCTCTCCAATCGATATGTCTGGGCGGTGCTGCTGGTGACTGCCGGCTTCGGGGCGATCGGCTTCGTCGACGACTACAGCAAGGTGACCAAGCAGGCGCATGCAGGGCTCTCCGGCCGCATCCGCCTGGGGCTGGAGTTCCTCGTCGCGCTCGCGGCGGTGCTGATCATGATGTCGGAAGCATGGATCAGCCTCGATCCTGCGGCGCGCGGCGACGCGGATTTCTGGGGCGCGCTGCTGAGCTGGGACAGCCCGATCAATGATCTCGCGCTGCCGTTCGTGAAGGAGGGGACGGTTATCCCGCTCGGCCCGGTTTTCCTAGTGTTTGCGATTATCGTGGTCGTCGGCGCCGGCAACGCGGTCAACCTCACCGACGGCCTCGACGGCCTCGCCATCGTGCCGGTGATGATCGCCGCCGGCACGTTCGGCTTCATCGCCTATCTCGTGGGAAATTTCGTCTTCGCCGATTATCTTGGCGTCAATCACGTCAAGGGCGTGGGCGAATTGTCGGTGCTGCTCGGCGCGCTCATTGGCGGGTCGCTCGGCTTCCTCTGGTACAACGCCCCGCCCGCGCGCGTGTTCATGGGCGATACCGGATCGCTCGCGCTTGGCGGTCTGCTCGGCGCGGTGGCCGTCGCCACCAAGCACGAGATCGTGCTGGCGATCGTCGGCGGCCTGTTCGTCCTCGAAGCGCTGTCGGTGATGATCCAGGTCGCGTGGTTCAAGCTCACCGGCCGGCGCGTTTTCCTGATGGCGCCCTTCCACCACCATTTCGAGAAGCTGGGGTGGCAGGAATCAACGATCGTCATCCGCTTCTGGATCGTGGCTGTGATCTTCGCGCTGATCGGGCTGGCGACTCTGAAGCTGCGGTGAGAGTCTGCCGCCGGCATGATTCCGATCCGGCACTACGCGGACCGCGACATTGCGGTGTTCGGCCTCGCCCGCACCGGCCGCGCCGCCGGCAAGGCGCTGGCCGCCGGCGGCGCGCGCGTCCATGCGTGGGACGATAGCGAAGCGACCCGCGCCGAAGCGCAGGCCGACGGCGTCACGCTCTCCGACATCAACGCCCGCGACTGGCGCGGCTTTGCAGCGCTGGTGCTGTCGCCCGGCGTGCCGCTCGATCATCCTGAGCCGCACCGCGTGGTGGAGCTGGCGCGCGCTGTCGGCGTCCCGATCATTGGCGACGTGGAATTGTTCGCCGGCGCTGTGAACGCCCTGGCGCCGCACCAGCGGCCGAAGGTGATCGGCGTCACCGGCACCAACGGCAAGTCAACCACCACGGCGCTGATCGGCCACGCGTTGAAGGAAGCCGGCAAAGACGTCCGCGTCGGCGGTAATATCGGCCAGGCGGTCCTTGACCTCGCGCCGCTGCACGCCGGCGCGTTCTACGTGCTCGAACTGTCGAGCTTTCAACTCGACCTCGTGCACGCGCTGCGCTGCGACGCCGCCGTCTGGCTCAACACCACGCCCGACCATCTCGATCGCCACGGCGCGATGGAGAATTACATCGCCGCCAAGCGCCGGATCTTCGACAATCAGGGCGCCGGCGATTGGGCTGTGATCGGCGTCGATGATGCGATCGGTGCGCGCGTGTGCACCGAGCTGATGGCGCACGGCGCCCGCCAGGTGGCGCCGGTCTCGTCGGGCCAGGCGTTGTCCAAGGGCGTGTCCGCGCTCGGCGGCAAGCTCTTCGATGCGCTCGGGCCGCGCGCCGACCAGGTCTATGATCTGGCGCTCGCGCCCAATTTGAAGGGCGCGCATAATGCCCAGAACGCGGCCGCCGCCTACGCCGCGCTGCGCGCCTTCGGGCTCGAGCGGCGCGTGATTGCGGCCGCGTTCACCAGCTTCAAGGGTCTGCCGCATCGGCTGGAGGACGCGGGGACTGTTTCCGGCGTACGCTTTATCAACGATTCAAAGGCCACCAATGCCGAAGCCGCCGCGCAGGCGCTGGCGGTGTTTCCCCGCGTCTACTGGATTGCAGGCGGCGTGGCCAAGGAGGGCGGTGTGGAGAGCCTCACCCGCTTCTTCCCGCGTCTCGCCGGCGCTTACCTGATCGGCAAGGCGGCGAAGGACTTCGCGCGCACATTGGAGGGCCACGCGCCGGTGACGATGTCGGGCGATCTCGACCACGCGGTCGCACAGGCTTTCGCCGACGCGCGCAAGAGCGGCGCGGCGGACGCTGTCGTGCTCTTGAGCCCGGCGTGCGCGTCCTACGATCAGTTCCGCGACTACGAAGCCCGCGGCGACGCGTTCAAGACGCTGGTCGCCGCGCTCCCGCTCGCGCCGCCCGTCGATGCGAGCGCCGGGTGAGCGCGCGGCCGGATTTCACCGCCGCCGAGCGCGGCGATTGGACGGCGCGCTGGCGTGCGGCGGCGGGCGCGTTCCGGTCGCTCGATCAGAGCCTCTTGGTCGCCGCCGGCGTTCTCCTGGCGCTGGGCGTGGTGTTCGCGATGGCGGCGAGCCCCGCGGTCACCGCGCGCATCCAGGTCGACGACAGCTTTCACTTCTCCGCGCGCCACGCGCTGTTCGCGGCGCTGGGCGTGGGCGTAATCTTCGCCGCCGCGGCGTCGCCGCTCATTTTTGTCCGCCGCGCCGGCGCCGTGCTCTATCTCGTGTCGCTGATCCTGGTCGCGATCGCGGCGTTCTTCTTTCCCGACATCAAGGGCGCCGCGCGCTGGATCAGCGCCGGCCCGTTCTCGTTGCAGCCCGCGGAAATCCTGAAGCCTGCGATCGTGATTGTCTGGGCCTGGATGTTGAGCGAGCATTTGAAGCGCCCGCGCTTTCCGGGTCATTGGGCGGCGCTGGCGCTGCTGGCGCCGGCGGCGCTTTTGCTGCTGGCCCAGCCCGATGTCGGACAGACGGCGCTGATCGGCTTCGTGTTCGGGATTATGCTGCTGCTGACGGGCGTATCCTGGCGCTGGCTGGCCGGCGGGACGGTTGCTGCGGCGGGGTTGGGCTACGCGCTCTACTGGCTTGAGCCGCATGTCCGCGCGCGCGTCGACGCGTTCCTCAACCCCGAGGCGCAGAGCTATCAGGTGACGCAGGCGATCGAGGCCATCAAGGCGGGCGGCCTGTTCGGCGCGGGGCCGGGCGAGGGGCAGGTGAAACGCCTGCTGCCCGACGCGCACGCCGATTTCATCTACGCCGTCGCCGCCGAGGAGTTCGGCCTCTTCGCATCGCTGGGACTGCTGGCGCTGTTCGGGTGGATCCTCTGGCGCGGCCTCTCACGCGCGAGCCGGTTGATCGATCCCTTCGCGCAGCTCGCCGCCGCAGGCCTTGTCACATTGTTCGTCACCCAGGCCGCGATTCACATCGCGGTGAATCTGAGCCTCATCCCCGCCAAGGGCATGACGTTGCCGTTCGTGTCTTATGGCGGCTCATCGATGATGGGCTCTGCGCTGACGTTCGGCTTCATCCTCGCGCTCCTCCGCAAACGCCCGGGCGCCTACCTCTATGACGGAGGGGCGCAGTGAAATGCATTTCTTCCGTAGGCGGAGCAACGCCTCCCTCCCCCCGTGCGGGGGAGGATAGGGAGGGGGGGCGAGAAGAGCGGTGCAGGGCGGTTGCACGCGCGCGCTGGCGTGACCGCCTCCCACCCCGGCCCCTGCGCGGCCGACCCTGCCCGCAAGGGGGAGGGTGGTCATGACCAACACGTTGCTGATCGCCGCCGGCGGCACCGGCGGGCACCTCTTTCCCGCCGCCGCGTTCGCCGAAGAAATGCGCCGCCGCGGTTGGCGAGTCGTGCTGATGACGGACGCGCGTGGCCGCCGCTACGCCCAGAATTTTCCCGCCGATGCGATCGAGGACGTGCCGGCGGCAACGATCCAGTCGAAGAATCCGGTCACGGCGGGGCTCGCGGCGCTGAAGATCTGGCGCGGCGTCGGCGCGGCGAAGAAGAAACTCAACGAGATCGATCCCGCGCTCGTCGCCGGCTTCGGCGGCTATCCGGCGCTGCCGGCGTGCTGGGCCGCGCGGGCGCAGAAGCGCCCGATCCTGATCCATGAGCAGAACGCCGTGCTCGGCCGCGTGAACCGCTATTTCGCCAAGAATGCAGAAGCGGTCGCATGCGCGTTCGAGCGGCTGGACAAGATGCCTGCCGGCGTTCGCAAAGTCGTCACCGGCAATCCCGTGCGCCCGCCGATCCTGGAGGCGCGCGCGCGCGGCTATCCCCTGGCGCCCGCCGGCGGCGCGCTCACCATCCTGGTGATCGGCGGCAGCCAGGGCGCAAAGCTGTTCGGCGAGGTGATCCCGGCGGGGATCGCGCTCTTGCCGCCGCCGCTGCGCGCGCGCCTCCACATCGTGCAGCAGGCGCGCGAAGAGCAGGTCGCGGCGGTGCAGGCGGCCTATGCCGGCGCCGGCGTCGCGCGCGCCGACATCGCGCCGTTCTTCGCCGATATGGGCGAACGCCTGAGCGCGGCGCATCTTGTGATCTCGCGCGCCGGCGCCTCGTCGGTGACGGAGCTGATGGTGGCGGGGCGTCCCGCGATCCTCATCCCGCTCGCCATCGCCGCCGACGATCACCAGACCGCCAACGCCGAGAGCCTCACGAAGGTCGCCGCCGCCGATGTCATCGCGGAGGCGGACTTCACGCCTGAAGCGCTCGCGCGCGTGCTGTCGTCGCGTCTCGCCGACACGCACGCGCTCTCCGTCCGCGCGGCCTCGGCCCGCGCCGCCGGCAATCCCGACGCCGCCCAGACGCTCGCCGACTTGGCGGAATCGCTGGCGCGGTGAATACGGTCACCTTGACCAAACGACCCATCGGCGCGCGCAGGCGCAGCGCGCCTGACGCGCGACGCAGAGATGAAGGCGAACGCCAGCAAGGCCGGCCTGGCCGTCGTCTGAACCGACTGGCCGCACACGCGCGTGCGCGCGGCCGTCACCGGACGACCGCGCGCAGCGCTTGTTCAGGAGACGCGCGGCGGCGCGTCGTGGCGCGCTAGGCGCGCGTGCCTTTGACCGGGAAGGAGCCGAAAGAGCCCGCCTTTACCGTGCCGGAGAGCGCATCGCCCGCGGCGGTGACGTCGAATTCGAGCGTCATCGGGAACGGCGTCGTCACCTGGGCGGACCATGATCCCTTGTCGCCGTCGGCCTTGCCGTCGACCGGCAATTCGCCTTGGGCGCCTTTTTGCTTGCCGGTGAGCTTGCCGCCCGCGGTGGAGAGTTCGAGCGTGCCCTTTTGCACGCCCATGGGCGAATTGATCTCGATGTTCCAGTTGCCGTCCAGGGCCATGGGGCGCTCCTCTTGGTTGACGCGGCCGTCATAATCGGCTGAGGCGTTCGCATCAAGCGCGCACCGATGACTTTGCTTGCGCGTCGGCCCGATTACGGCTCTCTCTTTCGTGATGACCTTACGAGACGCGCAACAATGACTGTCCGCCCCGTGCCGTTCGATGTCGGGCCGGTGCACTTTGTCGGCATCGGCGGAATCGGCATGTCCGGCATCGCCGAAGTGATGCGCAACTGGGGCTATGATGTGCAGGGCTCCGACGCCAAGGAGGGCGCCAACACCGAGCGTCTGAAGAGCCTCGGCGTGCGCGTGTTCGTCGGCCACGCCGCTGAGAATCTCGATGGCGCCGGCGTGGTGGTGATCTCCTCGGCAATCAAGAACGGCAATCCCGAGACCGACGCCGCCCGCGCCCGCGGCGTGCCGATCGTGCGCCGCGCCGAGATGCTGGCCGAATTGATGCGCCTCAAATGGACCGTCGCGATCGCTGGAACCCACGGCAAGACGACGACGACGTCGCTGGTCTCAGCGCTGCTGGAGGCGGGCGGAGAAGATCCCACAGTGATCAATGGCGGCATCATCAACGCCTATGGCTCCAACGCCCGCGTCGGCGCGGGAGACTGGATGGTGGTGGAGGCCGATGAGAGCGACGGCACCTTCACCCGCCTGCGCGCCACCGCCGCCGTCGTCACCAACATGGATCCCGAACATCTCGACCATTACGGCTCGGTCGAGGCGATGCACGAAGGCTACCGCGCCTTTGTGGAGAACATTCCCTTCTACGGCTTCGCCGTGATGTGCGTGGACCATCCCGTCGTAAAGGCGCTCGCCGAAACCATTCAGGAGCGGCGCATCGTCTCCTACGGATTCGATCCGCAAGCGGACGTTTGCGCGGTGCATGTGCGCCCCGGCCGCGACGGCGTGATGTTCGACGTTGTCGCGCGCAAGCGCGGGGAGGGGCCCGGCGTCACGCTGCATGATCTCTTCCTGCCGATGGCCGGACGCCACAACCTCCAGAACGCCCTCGCCGCGATCTCGGTGGCGCGCGAACTTGGCGTCAACGACGCGCAGATTCGCGCCGGCCTGAAGCGCTTCGCCGGCGTCAAGCGCCGCTTCACCACGGTGGGCTATTGGAACGACGTGCGCATCGTCGATGATTACGGCCACCATCCCGTGGAGATCGCGGCGGTGCTGAAGGCCGCGCGCGAAGTCGCCGAAGGCCGCGTCATCGCGGTTGTGCAGCCGCACCGCTATTCGCGCCTGCGCGATCTCTTCGCCGATTTCGCCCGCTGCTTCGCCGAAGCCGATCTCGTGGCCGTCACCGACGTCTATCCCGCGGGCGAAGCGCCGATTCCGGGCGTCGACGCAGCACACCTCGCCGCAGAGATCGGCAGGGCCGGGCACGGACACGCGCGCCTGCTCGGCGGTCTCGACGGGCTTGCGGATTTCGTCCGCGCCGAGGCCCGCGCGGGCGATCTCGTCGTGTGCCTCGGCGCCGGCGACATCACCGCCTACGCCAACGCGCTGCCGGAGAAGCTGAAGGCCGCCGCGTGATCGAGATCGCGCCGTTTGCGCCCGCCACCGCCAGCGTGATCGTGCTCGCCTGCGCGCTGGCGCTGTTTGCGTGGGGCAAGGTGCGCCACGATCTGGTGGCGTTAATCGCGCTGTCTGCCTGCCTGCTGTTGGGCCTCGTGCCGGCCTCGCGCGCGTTCTCCGGCTTCGCCGATCCCGCCGTGGTGGTGATCGTCGCGGTGCTGATCATCGGGCGCGCGGTGGAGATCACCGGCGTCGCCGATGCGGTGACCGACAGGCTCGCCGCGTTGAAGGCGCCGTTTGCGCTGCAGCTGGCGATGCTGCTGATCGCGGCGGCGGCCCTCTCGGCGTTCATGAACAACATCGCCGCGCTCGCGATCACGATGCCGGCCGTGATCGGGGTCTGCCGCGCGGCCAATCTGCCGTCGAGCGCGGGACTGATGCCGCTCGCGTTCGCGACCATCCTCGGCGGCATGACGACGCTGATCGGCACGCCGGCGAACCTCATCCTGTCATCCGTGCGGGAAGATCAATTGGGCGCGCCGTTCGCGTTCTTCGCGATGACGCCCGTGGCGGCGGCCGTGGCGCTCGCGGGCGTCGCCTACATCTGCCTGATCGGCTGGCGCCTGACGCCGCGGCGCGACGCCGGCCATGGGGCGGACGAGGGCCTGCTTGCAACCTTTGAACTCGGCCCGCTCTCGTCAGAAGACATCGACGACGCGACGACCGACAAGATCATGGAGCGGCTGAAGGCGGCGAAGGTTGCGATCCTCGCGGTGCTGCGCGGCAGCCGCGTGCTTGATCTTGAAACGGCGCGTCCGCTGCAGGCGCGCGACCGCCTGCTCGTCACCTCCACCAACGATCCGCTGGACGTTGCGCGCAAGACGTCGCTGCCGATGCACGGCCAGCGCTCCCAGGCCGATGACGCAACGACGATCGTCGCGGTCGTCGGCTACGGCTCGCCGTTGATCGGGCGCCCCTTCGACGAAATCCGCTGGGAGACGAACGGCGACGTCGCCGCGATCGCCGGCGGCGTCCGCGCGGCGGGCGAGCGCGCGCCGCTGTCGCGTCTTCGGATCGAACCCGGTGATCAGATAACCATCCATGGCTCCGCCAGCCGCATCGCCGAATACGCACGGTATGCGCGCCTGCTGGAAGTGGCGCGCCGTCCGATCCTGTCGTTCAACCGCACCCGCGCGGCGATTGCTGTGGCGATCTACGCCGCCGCCGTCGTCGCCTCCGCCGCGTTCGGGATGTCGACGGCGTTCACGTTCGCGGCCGCCGCCGCGGGCCTGGCGGCGCTGCGCTTCCTGCCGCCGAAAGAAATCTACTCGTCGGTGGATTGGTCGGTGATCGTGCTGATCGGCGCGATGATCCCGGTGGGGCAGAGTTTCCAGACCAGCGGCGCAGCCGACATCGCCGCGGCCACGCTCTCGGACCTGCTGAGCGGCGCGCCGCTGTTCTGGGCCGCGGCTGCGCTGGCGACCGCGACCATGCTGCTCTCGATCTTCCTCAACAATGTCGCCACCGCGATCATCATGGGGCAGATCGCGGTGAGCGTGGCTTATTCCATCGGCGTCTCGCCGGATGCGCTGTTGCTCGCCGTGCTGATCGGCGCGTCGAGCGATTTTCTCACGCCCATCGGCCACCAGAACAATCTGCTCGTCATGGGGCCGGGCGCCTATCGCTTCGTGGACTATAGCCGCATGGGCGCGCCGCTGGCGGTGATCGTCATCTTCACCACCGCCTACATGATCGACCGGATGTTCTAGCGTTATTGAAAGCGGATCGTGACGTCGACCCGGCGGTTCAGGGGCTCGCGCACGCCGTCTTCCCCAGCGCGCAGCGGCTCGCGCTCGCCGCGTCCCTCGACCTGGATCAGGCTCGCCTCGACGCCGCGCTGAATGAGCGCGTCACGGATCGCGATCGCTCGCTGCACGGACAGCGCCATGTTCGCCGCCTCGGGCCCCGACGCGTCAGTGTGGCCGACGACGTCGATCCTATCGATGCTGCATGCCGGCGCCTGGGCGGTCGCGGCGTCCAGCGTGCGCATCGCCGGGGCGGGCGCGGCGGCGGCGCCGGAGTTGAAATAGAGGCGCACCGAGATCGTCGCGCAGGCGCTTTGGCGCTCAGCGGGCTGCGCCGACGCCGCCACGCCGATCGCGGCGAAGGCGCCGGCTGCAACCAGCGTCATGGCGAGCGGCCTCCACATTTGATCACGCTAACGCGGGCGCTCGCGCCACGGCAAGCTGCGTGATTGACCGCGCGGGCGACTCCCTCCCTTTGGCGCATATGCCGGATTCCGCCTCCCACGCCCCGCGCAGCCCTGAGCAGAAGCCGCTCCGCTGCGCCATCGTCTACGATTTCGACGGTACGCTTGCGCGCGGCAATCTGCAGGAGCGGAGCTTCATCCCCGACATCGCCGGCCAGAGCCATGACGAGTTCTGGCTCGACGTGCGCAAGGTCGCGCGCGCGAACAACGCCGACGAGATCCTCGTCTACATGCAGAAGATGATCGAGGCCGCCCGCGCCGCCGGCCGCCCGGTCACGCGCGAGGAACTCCGCAAGCACGGCCAGGATCCTGATTTGTTCGACGGTCTCGATCATTGGTTCGATCGCGTCGATGCGTTCGGCGCCGATCTCGGACTGGAGATCGATCATTACGTCATCTCGTCCGGCATCCACGAGATGATCGAGGGCTGCTCGATCTATCCGCGCTTCCGCCAGGTGTTCGCCTCGCGCTTTCTCTACGACAAGGCCGGGGAGGCGGTCTGGCCCGCGGTCGCGATCAATTACACCACCAAGACCCAATTCCTGTTCCGCATCAACAAAGGCATCGAGACGGTGTGGGACACCGAGGCGGTCAATCGCTGGATCCCGGAGGCCAAGCGCCCGCTGCCGTTCGACCGGATGATCTTCCTCGGCGACGGCGATACCGACATCCCCTCGATGAAAATGGTGGCGAGCCAGGGCGGCTGCGCCATCGCCGTGCTCGACCCCTATCGCTGGAGCGATCCGCTGGGCGTCTCGCGCATCCACACGCTGATCGCCGAGGACCGTGTGAGCTTCGTGGCCCCGGCGGACTATCTTCCCGGCGGCCCGCTCGACGTCATCGTGAAGGGCGCGCTCGGCCGCATCGCGCTCCGCGCCGGCCTGGCGCAAGCCGAAGCCAGCATGGGCCGCTAGGCGAGCCGGTGACGCCGTCCGCCGGTTCTGTTAGCCTACGGAGCGATGAACGCACCGTTCGCCCCTGCGCCGAAAGGCCCCGTTCCCCGCACGCCGCAGACGCAAGCTGCTGATGGTCTGCCGCGGCGTGCCTTCAGGAACGCCGACATCACTCGGATGATCGAGGCGGGGGTGCTCGATGACGAAGAACCATTTGAGCTGATCGAGGGTGAAATCGTCCCTATGGCGCCGGAGCTCGATCCGCATTTTCGCCCACGCGCGAAGCTCGTTCGGTTCTTCAATCGCGCACTTGGCGATGAGTATCTGGTAGGTAGCGAGGGCAGCTTGCTCCTCGCTGATGATGTAGAACTAAAGCCCGACCTCGTCGTTTTCCCAGCGACGCTGAAGAGCCACGACGTGCGCGGCCCGGACGTCCTGTTGGTGGTGGAAGTCTGCGCGACGAGCCGCCATCGCGATTTTGCGGTCAAGGCGCCGATCTACGCCAAGTATGGCGTCCGCGAGTATTGGATTCTGGATGTCGATCGAAAGGTCGCCGTCGTCTTCAAGGAACCGTCCAAGCGTCACGGATATGGCAGGTTCCAGGAGCTCAGCCCGGAGGCGCCGCTCACGCCCGAGACGTTGCCGCAGCTCACACTGCGCCTCTCTGACATTCTCTAAGCATGGCGCCTGTTGACCTGCCGCCGACGTTTGGCGAGGCCGTGCGCGGCGAGATCATGCGCGGCAAGGCGCTTGCGCCCTTCACCTGGTTCCGTGTCGGCGGCCCCGCCGATGCGCTGTTCATTCCCGCGGATAAGAACGATCTCGCACAATTCCTGCAGCAGCTGCCGGACAACATTCCGATCACCGTGCTGGGCATCGGGTCCAACGTCATCGTGCGCGACGGCGGCGTCGAGGGGGTGGTGATCAGGCTAGTCGGCAAGCCGTTCGGACAAATTCACATCGATGAAGAGAACGCGCAGGTTATCGCCGGCGCGGGCGCGCCGGACGCGATGGTCGCGCGCGCGGCCGTGAAGGCGGGGCTTGCAGGGCTCGAGTTCTTCGCCGGCATTCCAGGGACGATCGGCGGCGCGCTGACCATGAACGCGGGCTGCTACGGGCGCGAGACGAAGGACGTGCTCGTTCGGGCGTGGGGATATGATCGGTATGGCGACGAGCCACGTGTGTTCGACAATGCCGACATGGGCTTCACCTATCGCAAGAGCGCGGTCGGTCCGGGAATCATCTGGATGCAAGCGGTGTTTCAATGTGAGCGTTCCACGCCCGAGGCCGTCGCCGCCACAATGGCCGAGATCACGGTGAAGCGCGAGGCCTCCCAACCGATCCGCGAGAAGACGGGCGGCTCCACGTTCAAGAACCCGTCTGGCGAAAACGGCGAAACCTTGAGCGCGTGGAAGCTCGTCGACGCCGCCGGCATGCGCGGCGCCCGGCGCGGCGGCGCGCAGGTGAGCGAGAAGCACGCAAACTTCCTGATCAATACGGGCGACGCGACCGCCGCCGATATCGAAGGCCTGGGCGAAGACGTCCGCGCCGCGGTCAAGGCGCATTCCGGCGTTGAGCTGCACTGGGAGATCAAGCGGATCGGACGGGAGGCTTAGCCCAGGGCGCCGGTGAAATAGAGGTAGGCGCCCGCGCCACCTGCGCCGAGGAGCGCCAGCGCCAGAAGAATCCAGCCGAGCGCGCCGCCGCCCTTCTTCTTCGCCGGCGCCGGCGCGGCCGTGCTCACCGCCTTCGTCCCCGAGCCCGCGTGGCTGGCCGGCGCCGTCGGCAGCGACGCGAGGAGCCGCTTCCACGCCTTTGCGCCCGCAAAGCCTTTCCACGCGCTGAGATCGACGGCGCGCAAGCCGAGCGGCGGCGTCGCCGCATCGAGCCGCGCCAACGCCAGCTTTCCCGCCGCCTGCGCGCGATCGGCCGCGGCGCGCAGCGCCGGCGTTTCCGCAGCGTCCTTGGACCAGAGCACCACCACCGCGCCGGCCTCCGCGACGGCGCCGGCAAGCGCCTTGCGCCGATGCGGCGCGAGCGTCGTCACGGACGCCGCCTCGATCCGGTAGCCGAGCGCCGCCAGCTCATCGATCACCACCGCCGCACGCTTCTTCGCCGCGGGCGCATGCGCCACCAGAATTCGCGTCACCGTCAACCCTCCCGTTAGAAGTGGAGGCTCGTGCAGAAACATGAACGGGAGAACAAGGAATGGCGCGCGCCGGCCGGCTTCGGAAGCGGGCGGCGCCCAAAATATCGGCGCCCGACGCCCCCTCATGCACAAGCGCTGGAGGAGGGATGGGCGGTATGCTTTCGGGCGTGTGAACAGCCGATGGCGCGGCGGCCCCAAAGTGTTGAGGCGCATTCATTTCTTGCCCGCATCTAAACGCAAAATTCACCACGAAATCAGCCGCTAAGGCCGGCAAAATGTGCAGCGCCACAACACCGCCTTAACCTTGGCGTGGCCTCTATCGAAGGCAGAACGAGGAGCGCGCGAAATGGCGCTGGTGGCGGTGTTGCTGGGGGGCTTGAGCCCCGAACGGCCGGTGAGCCTGTCCACCGGCGCGGGCTGCGTCGCCGCGTTGAAGCAGCTCGGTCATGACGTGTGCGAAATCGACCCGCAGGACGAAGACTGGATCGAGCAGCTGCGTGCGGCGAAGCCGAGCGCGGTGGTCAACACGCTGCACGGCGCCTGGGGCGAGGACGGGCGCGTTCAAGGCGTGCTCGAATATCTCGGGCTGCCCTATACGCATTCCGGCGTGCTGGCGTCCGCGCTGGCGATGGACAAGGCCAAAGCCAAGGCGGTGCTCGCGCCGGCGGGCGTGCCCGTCGCCGCCGGCAAGCTGATGGATCGCCGCGAAGCCGCGCGCGAACATCCCATGGCGTTGCCCTATGTCGTGAAGCCGAATGCGCAGGGCTCGTCGCTCGGCGTGTTCATCGTGCGCCAGGGCGCCAATCGCCCGCCCGAACAATTGCTTGATCCGGATTGGTCCTACGGCGAGGAGGTGCTCGTCGAGGAATTCATCGGGGGTCGCGAGTTCACGGTTGCGGTGCTCGGTGAAAAGACCGGCCCCCGTCCGCTCGCCGTCACCGAGATCATTCCGGCCGGCGAGTGGTACGACTATCACGCCAAGTACGCAGCCGGCGGTTCGCGCCATGACCTGCCCGCGCAAATTCCCGAGAGCGTCGCCGCCGACATGATGCGCTGGTCGGCGATTGCGCACGAAGCGCTCGGCTGCCGGGGCCTCACGCGTTCGGATTTCAAATGGGACGCCGCCACCGGCCGCGCGATCCTGATCGAAGTCAACACCCAGCCCGGCATGACGCCGACCTCGCTCGCGCCGGAGCAGGCCGCGTTTGTGGGCATGGATTACGTTGCGTTGGTGAAGTGGATCCTGGAGGACGCGTCATGCCCGCGATAAGGGCCAGAAGATATGCGCGCGGAGGCGGTGACTATTATGCGCCGCCGCCGCGCCGAAAGCCGCCCGGCACGCCCCGCTTGGCGACGATGAAGCTCGACATGGTCGGGCCCGCCTTCGCCATGCCGAAGCTGACGCGCAAAGGCTTCGCGCAGACGATGGTTGCGCTCGCGGGCGTGGTCTGCGCCGCAGCGCTGGGCGCAGCCGCGCTCGGCGGTTCGTTCTTCGACGTCGGCAAGGCGACGGCCCACACGATGGACGGCGCCGCTACCGCAATGGGATTCCGTGTCGATACGGTCGAGATCACCGGCGCGCTCGGCGCGCGAGAAGCCGAGGTGCGCGCGCTGCTTGAAGGCGACGACGGCCATTCCTTGCTCGCGCTCGATCCGCAGGCGGTGAAGGAGCGCATCGAGAGCCTGGATTGGGTCGCCCATGTGAGCGTGCGCCTGCTGTGGCCGGGCACCCTGCGCATCGCCATCGAACGGCGCGCCGCGGTCGCGCGGTGGCAGGAGAACGGCCACGTGAGCGTGATCGACGCGGCCGGCGAGCGCCTCCACGGCGAAGCCGCGGGCGCGAACGACGCGTTGCCGCTCATTGTCGGCGAAGGCGCGGGCCCCGCCGCTGCGTCGCTGCTTGCGGCGATGGAAGACCTGCCGGCGTTGCGCGCGCGCACCACAGCGCTGGTGCGCGTGGGCCATCGTCGCTGGGACGTGCACGTCGCGTCCGGCGCCGTCGTCGCGCTCCCGGAGCGCGGGCCGCAGGCCGCGCTCGCGACGCTGGAGCGGCTGCAGGATGAACATCGCCTGTTGGACCGCCCCGTGTCGCGCATCGACATGCGCACGCCGGGCCGGATGAGCGTGCGCATCGCGCCGGAATTGCTCGGCGGGCCGCACGATCTTGCATCGGCTTCGGATGCGGGAGCTGTTTGATGGCCCTCGATCTGGCGGGCGCGCCGCCGCGCGCCGCGCGCACGGCATCCATGATTGCGGCGGCGTTGGACGTCGGCGTGTCGAAGACTGTGTGCTTGGCTGCGCCGATGAGCTGCACAGCGCCCGGGGGACGCGGGCGCACTCTTGACGTCATCGGCGCCGGGATCCTGAACGCACGCGCGCCGGGCGCGGGCGAAGATTTCGAATCCTGCGCGCGCGCGGTCCGGATCGCGATCGACGAAGCCGAGCGCGGCGCCGACGGCGTGATCCACGAAGTGATCGCCTCGTATTCCGGCCCGGGCCTCTCCGCGCGGATCGCGCGGGGCCAAACCAAGGTGCGCGGCCAATCTGTCGGCGTACGCGAGGCCCAGGCCGCGCTCGCCGCTGCAATCCATAGCGCGCCGTCGCCCGGGCGCGCGGCGTTGCATGTGGCGCCGCTTGGCTACCGCGTCGACGATGGCGCATTGACGCCCGATCCGCGCGGCCTCGAAGGCCGCGTGTTGAGCGTCGAAGCGTGCGTCGTCACAGCGCCGGCGGCCGCGATTGAAGCGCTGCGCCAATGCATCCGCGCCGGCGGCGTGGAGCCGGCCGAGATCGTCGCCGGCCCGTACGCCGCAGCGCTCGCCGCCGCGACCGAGGAAGAGCGCGCCGAGGGCGTGCTGGTGATCGACATGGGCGCCGGCGGCGCCGGCTTCGCCGTGCTGGCGCCCGAAGGCGTAACCCATGTCGGCCATGCGCCGATCGGCGGGGCGCGCATGACGCGCGCGCTGTCGCGCCGTCTCAACGCGACGTTCGCCGCCGCCGAGCGCGCGAAGCTCTTGCACGGGGCCGTCGGCGGCCAGTTTGACCCGCGCGAGGCGATCGAGGCGCCATGCATTGGCGCCGACGGGCGTCTCGAGGCGCAGATCGTCGCCAAGAAGGATTTCGTTGAGACCCTGCAGCCGATTTTCCGCGAGGCGCTGCTGCAGGTGCGCGCGCGCCTGGCCGACGCCCGTCTCGAGCCGAGCCGGAGCCCGCAGCGCGCCGTGCTCGTCGGCGGCTGCGCGCGCATGCCCGGCGCCCGCGAGCTGGCGCTGGAGACGCTCGGCATGCCGGTCCGGATCGGCGGGCCGATGGGCCTGAACCAATTCGACACCGCGCGGATGGGCGCCGCCGCCAGCGCGGCCGCAGGCCTCCTGCGCTGGCGTCTCGATCGGCCGGCCGACGTGAGCGAGACGCGCCCCTACGAGCCGACGCTGCGCGACATCGGCGCCGGCGCCGCCGCGGCCGCCTCACGCGCCTGGTCCTGGCTCAAGGAAAACTTCTGAGCCGTGGGCCGGATCCGGCCTTGCTCGCCGCGGCGGGTTTACACCGCTCCCCATGTCGCGCGCCGACATTCCTGCGCGCTGGACGCCCGCGATCCGACGCCGTCTTGGGAGCGGTGTAGAAACGTTTAGGATTGAAGGCCGGCGCCGGCTCCGGCGCGCCTGTACGATGGGGCCTAGGTCACGGCGCGGGCGCGCCAATATTATCATGATCGCCCTGGAAAACGCACCTTTCTGTAGGCATGTTGGGAGCGGGCTCGGGAATCGGTCTCACTCCAGCACGCCCGGAGCAGGGAATGTTTGAAATGACGCGCAGCGCCGGCGGTCCAGAGCGCGCACCCTCGCGCTTGCACGAACTGAGGCCGCGCATCGTCGTATTCGGCGTCGGCGGGGCCGGCGGAAACGCCATCAACAACATGATCGACGCGCAGCTCCAGGGCGTGGAGTTCGTCGTGGCCAACACCGACGCGCAGGCGCTCATGCGCGCGCGCACGCCCCACCGCATCCAGCTCGGCGAGGCCATCACCGAAGGCCTCGGCGCCGGCGCGCGTCCCGAGGTCGGCCAGGCCGCGGCGCAGGAGAGCGCGGACGACATCAAGGATTTTCTCGAGGGCGCGCACATGGTGTTTGTCGCCGCCGGCATGGGCGGCGGCACCGGCACGGGCGCGGCGCCCGTCATCGCCAAGGCGGCGCGCGAGCGCGGCATCCTGACCATCGCGGTCGTCACCAAGCCGTTCCACTTCGAAGGCCAGCGCCGCATGCAGCTCGCGGAAGCGGGCGTGCAGGAGCTGCGCAAGCACGTCGACACGCTGATCGTGATCCCGAACCAGAACCTGTTCCGCGTCGCCAATGAGCGCACGACGTTCGCCGAAGCGTTCCAACTGGCCGACCAGGTGCTTTACAGCGGCGTGCGCGGCGTCACCGATCTGATGGTGATGCCGGGCCTCATCAATCTCGATTTCGCCGACGTGCGTACCGTGATGGCCGAGATGGGCACCGCCATGATGGGCACCGGCGA
>WGOB01000045.1 GCA_016124255.1 Alphaproteobacteria bacterium
GCTCCTCTCTGGGAAGCAAACAGCCTCGCCCGCGCCCTGGTTCCGATCTCTCAAGCGGCCGGCGATCGTGTGATGTTGGTGACAGGCGCGCGCCTCATCTCTAAGCAGGCGGCGAAGGAGATTTCCCATGCGCCGCGCCGCGATCGTCAGCCCCATCCGCACCGCCGTCGGCAAATTCCAGGGCGCGCTCGCGTCCATGCCGGCGGGGGAATTGGGCGCGGTGATCCTGAGGGCGCTGGTCGCGCGCACCAAGCTCGATCCCGAGCGCATCGACGACGTGATCTTTGCGCAGGGCTACGGCAATGGCGAAGCGCCGTGCATCGCGCGCTGGTCCGCGCTTGCGGCCGATCTGCCGATCTCCGTGCCCGGTTATCAGCTGGACCGGCGCTGCGGCTCGGGGCTGCAAGCCGTGATCGACGCGGCGATGATGGTGCAGACCGGCGCGGCCGACGTCGTCGTCGCCGGCGGCGTCGAGAGCATGAGCAATGTCGAATACTACACCACCGCCATGCGCGGCGGCGCCCGCGCGGGCGACGCAACGCTCTATGACCGCCTCTCGCGCGGCCGCGTGATGAGCCAGCCGATCGCCCGCTTCGGGATCATCACCGGCATGATCGAGACCGCGGAAAATCTCGCGAAGGATTATCAGATCACGCGCGAGGAGGCAGACGCCTACGCCGTCATGAGCCACCAGCGCGCGACCAAGGCGTGGGAGGAAGGCAAGTTCGACGATGAGCTTGTGCCCGTACCAGTGCCGCAGAAGAAAGGCGAGCCGATCGTTTTCAAGAAGGACGAAGGCTTCCGCCCGGACGCGACGATGGACTCGCTCGGCGCCCTGCGCGCGATCGAGAAGGGCGGCGTCGTCACAGCGGGAAACGCCAGCCAGCAGAACGATGCCGCCGCGGCGTGCCTCGTGGTTGCGGAAGAGAAACTGCAGGAACTCGATCTTGAGCCGCTGGCGTGGTTTCACTCCTGGGCCGCCGCGGGTTGCGATCCCGCGCGCATGGGCATCGGGCCGGTTCCCGCGGTGGAGCGTCTGTTCAAGCGCAATGGCCTGGGCTGGAAGGACATCGATCTCGTCGAACTCAACGAGGCGTTTGCGCCGCAAGTGCTCGCGGTGCTGAAAGGCTGGAATTGGGACGATCGCGATAAGCTGAACGTCAACGGCAGCGGCATCTCGCTCGGCCACCCCATCGGCGCCACCGGCGGGCGCATCCTCGCCAACCTCACGCGCGAACTGCACCGCCGCAACGGCCGCTATGGCCTGGAGACCATGTGCATCGGCGGCGGGCAGGGCCTGGCGGCCGTGTTCGAGCGGGCGGTGTGATGCCCACGCCGATCAGCGCCTACACGAAGGAGCGATTTGCGGCGCCGATTGGCGGCGGGGCGAAGGCGTTCGACGTCTATCATCGCGGCGCGGGCGCGCCTGTCGTCATCATGCAGGAGCTGCCGGGGATCGGGCAGGAGGCGCTGGCGTTCGCCGACCGGTTGGTCGACGCGGGCTTTGAAGTGTGGATGCCGCACTGGTTCGGCCCGATCGGGCGCATTTCGCTGGGCGGCAACGTCGTGCGCGTGCTGTGCATGCAGCGCGAGTTCCAGATTTTCTCCAAGAACCAATCGAGCGCGGTGGTCGATTGGATGCGCGCGCTCGTCGCACATGTGTCGGCGCAGCGGGGCGGCGCGAAGGTCGGCGTCGTCGGCATGTGCCTCTCCGGGAATTTCGCGCTGACGCTGATCGCGGAGGAGAGCGTGCATGCAGCGGTTGGCGCGCAACCGTCGCTGCCGGTCGACAAGACGAGCGTGCACATGTCCGGCGACGAAATCGCGGCCGTACGGGCGGCGTGCGAGACGAAGGGGCCGGCGCGCGCCTACCGGTTCAGCGGCGACACGATCTGCTCAGGCGAGCGGTTCGAGGCGCTGGAGCGCACGTTCAACGAAGACGGCCGCGTGCGCGTGATCCTCGATGTGCTGGAGGGCAAGGGCCACAGCGTGTTCACCGTGCATTATGACGATGCGCCGGCGTCGCTCACGCGCAAGGCGCTGGACGAAACCATCGCCTATTTCCGCGAACGCCTTGCGCCATGAGCTTCTGGTCCCGCTACGTCGTCCCGCCGCTGATCAATTGCGCCTGCGGCGCCAAGCCTATCCGCTATCAGCGCCGCAAGATCGTGCCGCGCGCGCAAGGCGTGGTGCTGGAGCTGGGCTTCGGCTCGGGGCTCAATTTGCCGTACTATGACGCCGGCAAAGTGACGAAGGTGTACGCGCTGGAACCGGAGGAGGGCATGCTCGTCCGTGCACGGAAGAAGGCGAAGGATGCGCCGGTGCCGGTTGAGGTGCTGCCCGAAAAGGCCGAGGAAGTGTCGCTGGGCGCAGCGAGCGTGGACACCGTGCTCGTCACCTATTCTCTATGCACGATCCCCGATCCGCACGCTGCGCTCGAAGGCGCGCGCCGGGTGCTGAGGCCGGGCGGCACGCTGCTTTTCTGCGAACACGGCCTCGCGCCCGATGAGAAAGTCGCGACCACGCAGGCGAAAATGGAACGCTGGTGGACGCCGCTCGCCGGCGGGTGCCGCCTCACGCGCGACGTGCAGGCGATGGTGACGTCCGCCGGCTTCGCCATCGACGACGTCGAAACGATGTATCTCCCGAGCACACCGAAGCCCCTCGGATTCAACACCTGGGGCGCGGCGCACGTGGTGTGAGCCCCGCACCCCCTCTTTACCTCCCCCTTGCAGGGGGAGGAGTGCGCGACGTTTGAGAATCCTCCCCCTGCAAGGGGGAGGTAAGGAGGGGGTCGTTCGCATCATACACGCGATACACGCGCTCGCGCGCCGGCGCTAAATCCCTGCGTACCATTCGTAGCCGCGATCGGGCCAATAGCCGCCGCGGCCTTGATACAGCGATCGGTAGGACGCGACGGCCTCGATCCGCATCACGTATTTCGCGTGCTTGTAGCCAAGCTGGCGCTCGACGCGCAGACGGAGCGGGGCCCCGTGCGCCACCGGCAGCGCCTGATCGTTCATGTCGTAGGCGAGGATCGTTTGCGGATGGAACGCATCGACCAGATCGATGCTCTCGTAATAGCGGCCGTTTGGATTGCTGGCGCCGCCGAGGAAGTCGGCGCAATAGAAGACGATGTAGCGCGCTTCCGGCATCAGGCCCGCCGCTTGCAGAAGAAGGCGCAGCGGCACGCCTTTCCACTTGCCGATCGCGCTCCAGCCCTCGACGCAATCGTGGCGCGTGATCTGCGTGCGCGAGGGCATGTTGCGCAGCTGCGCAAGCGAATAGTCCGCCGGTTGCTGGACGAGGCCGTCGATCCTGAGGCGCCAGCTGGCGAAGCCGCCTTCCATCAGCTGCGCATACGCGTCGGTGTTCGGCATGGTGGTGCCGTTGGCGTGGAAGCGGGTGGAGATGTCGGCCTCGCTGTACTCGCGCGCGAGCTGGGGCCCCGAGAGCAACAAGCGATGGAGGCGGTAATTGATCCCCTCCACGCTTTGCAGCGCGTTGCGGAAGCCGGGCTGTTCGGAAAGCTGGTCGCAGCCGGAGAGCGCGCCGGCGCCCAGGCCCAGAAGCGCCGCGCGGCGGGAGAGCTCAAGCTTTCGCGTCATCACGCGTCTCCTTTTTCTTCTCCGGCTCGACAGTGAACCAGCCGGTGATCATCGACCGGATCTCGTTCACGGGGCCCTGCAGGAACACTTCAAAGACATGGATCGCGACGAAACCGATGATGGCGAAGGCGGAGATGAAGTGCAGCGTGCGCGCGCTTTGCCGGCCGCCGAAAACGTCGAGGAGCCAGGGCGCGGCGGCGTTCATCCCTGGCGACATCGTCAGCCCGGTCAACAGCATCAGCGGCAGGAAGAGGAAGATGATCGCAAGGTAGGCGATCTTCTGCAGCACGTTGTAGGTTTTGGAGTCCTCGCCACGGATGCGGTGCAGCTTCAGATGGCTGACGAATGAAGGGCCGATGTTGCGCCATTGCGCCATGGTCGGGAGCATGTCGCGGCGGAGGCGCCCGGTAGCGATCAGGTGGGCGAGATAAACGAGGCCGTTCAGAACGAACAGCCAGGCGAAGAAGAAGTGCCAGGCGCGGCCGAGCGCCAGGGACTTGAAACTCGGCAAGGTCGCCCATGCGGGCCAGGCGCGGCGCTCGGGCTCGCCGTCACGGGCGGAGACGCCGAGAACGCCGGTCGTCTCCAGTTTCGCGGGGCCGATCTGGGTGATCCCGACGGCCTCGCCGTCACGCGTGACCGCGCTGATCGACAACGCGGCAGGATCGCTCCACGCGCCGTCCGAACCCCAGTAGAGACGCGCATGCGCGTTGAAGATCTGCAGGCCGCTGAGGAGCAGCACGACGATGCAGACCACGTTGATCCAATGGGTGACGCGCACCAGGAGCGCATGGCGATAGATGCGCTCCCTGCCGTCGGCGGTCCGCGACGTCCTGGGTTTCGCTTTGCTGGTCACGCGGCCTGCCTCCCGCCGCCATTACGCCGACGCGCGGGCGATGGTTGCACGCGCCCGCCCCGATTGCACGCGTCGGTGGACAAGGCCGCGCCCGGCGGCCAGACTCGCCCGGTTCGGAGGCGCGCATGAAGTGGGTCTGGCGGGGACTTGTTCTGGTCCTGATCGCAATCGCGGCCGTGGCCGGCGTGGTTGCAGTGCGGACCATGACGCTGCGTGCGCCCGCGGCGGCGGCGGCGGTGGCGCTGCCTTCGGCGCCGCAGATCGATGAGGCGGCCGCCGCGGCGCGGCTTGGCGAGGCGATCCGGTTCCGGACGATTTCGCGCACGGCGGGCGTGGTGGACGATCCGGACGCGTTCCGGGCGTTGCATGCGTTCCTGGCGCAGACCTATCCGCGCACGCACGCGGCGTTCACGCGCGAGTTCGTGAACGCGTTCAGCCTGCTCTACACGCTGCCGGGGAGCGATCCGGCGGCGGCGCCGATCCTGTTGCTCGCGCACCAGGACGTCGTGCCGGTGGAGGCGGGCACTGAGGAGGATTGGGAGGCGGCGCCGTTTTCCGGCGCGCTGATCGACGGGATGATCTATGGCCGCGGCGCTGTGGACGATAAAGGCTCTCTGATCGCGATCCTGGAGGCGACGGAAGCGCTGCTTGCGCAGGGGTTCGCGCCGCGCCGCGGCGTGATCCTCGCGTTCGGCCATGACGAAGAAGTCTCTGGCGCGGGCGCGGCTGCGATGGCGGCGCTCCTCCGTGAACGGAACATCCGGCCGTGGTTCGCGCTCGATGAAGGCATGGCGGTCGTGCTCGACGAGCCGACGACGGGGGCGCCGGTCGCGCTCATCGGGGTGGCGGAGAAGGGCTATATGAGCGTGCGCGTCACCGCGCGCGCCGAGGGCGGGCATTCCTCGATGCCGCAGGCGGACACGGCCGCCGACAAACTTGCGCGCGCGATCGTCGCGATCCGGGCCAATCCATTCGAAGGCGGGGTGCAGGACGGGCCTGCGGGGGCGCTGCTCGACGCGCTCGGCCCGCGGCTTGGCTTCATGCAGCGGATGGCGATCGCCAATCGTTGGCTGTTTGGGGGCATGATCGAAGCGCAGGTGGCGCAGACCGGCGCCGGCAACGCGATCCTGCGCACGACGATCGCGCCGACGATCCTGGAGGGCGGCACAAAAGACAATATCCTGCCCCAGGAGATGCACGCGATCGTCAATCTGCGCCTGCATCCGCGCGACAGCGTGGAGAGCGCGCTGGCGCATCTGCGCGCCGCCGTCTCCGACATCGAGGGCGTGACGGTCGAGCCGGAAGGCGATCCGAACGAGCCATCGCCGGTGTCGAGCACGGAGGGAGACGCGTACGCGCTGCTGGCGGCGGCGGCCGCGGCCCACGCGCCGGAGGGCGCCCCGGTCGCGCCGATGCTGGTGCTCGGCGCGACGGATTCGCGGCACTATGTCGGCGTCGCGGAAAACGTCTATCGCTTCCAGCCGGTCTGGGCGCGCCAGGCCGACCTGTCGCGCATTCACGGCACGGGCGAGCGCATGTCGGTGGGGGACATGGGGCGCATGGCGCGCTTCTACGCGCAACTCATCGCCGCCGGCGCGCGCTGATGCTGCTCGTTGGGCAGACGCTCATCTTCCTCGCGGCGGTGGCGGGGGTGGCGTTCTTCTCATTGTTTGCGCTGCGTTTCATCGGCGCGGCGCTCAACCCCAACCGCAAACCGCGCGCGCGGGCGGCCCAGGCGGCTGCGGCGCTGGCGTGCGCTGCGGGAATTGTCGCATCGGGCGCCGGCGGCTTTTATGGCGTGGGCGCGCTCCTCTATATCAGCCAGCGATGAGCGAGCTTCTGCGCGATCTCTGGTACTTCGCGGCGACGTCCGACGAACTGAAGCCCGGCCGGCAGTTCCGCCGGGAAATCCTCGGCGAGCCGGTGATGCTGGCGCGGGGGCAAGACGGGCGCGCGTTCGCGCTGCGCGACATCTGCCCGCATCGCGCGGTTCCGCTGTCTGCGGGGAAACAGGCCGAGACGGGCGGACGCGTCACGATCGAGTGCCCGTATCATGGCTGGCGTTTCTCCGGGGACGGGGTGTGCCGGCTCATTCCTTCGCTGGTGGAGGGACAGATCTACGAAGCGGATCGCATTCGCGTGCGCCATTACCCGACGCACGAGGCGCATGGGATCGTGTTCGTGTACGTCTCCAGCGATCCGCGGTTCGCGGGCGAGCCGGGGCTGGCCCCGCCGGACCTGACGGCGCCGGACGCCAAGCCGAAAATGATCATTACACGGACGTTTTCCGCGCACATGGACAACGCCGTCGTCGGGCTCATGGACCCCGCGCATGTGCCCTATGTGCATAACCAGTGGTGGTGGCGCCCGCCGCATGTGGGCAAGAAGCTCAAGGAGAAGCGCTTCGTCCCGCGCGAAATGGGATGGGCGATCGATCGGCACGCGCCGTCGACCAACTCGCTGGCCTATCGCTGGCTGTTCGGGGATCAGGTGACGACCGAGATCGCGTTCATGCTGCCGGGGTATCGCTGGGAGGTGGTGGAGGCCGGGCGCAAGCGGCTCTATACGCTCACGTGCCTGACGCCGGAGAACGATCTCTCCACGCGGATCACGCAGGTGACGTATTGGAGCGGCGCGCCGATCCTCGATCTCATCAAGCCGTTCGCGGTTCCGATGGCTGAGGAATTTCTCGACCAGGACGGGCGCATGGTCGATCTGCAGAACGAGGGCCTCAAATACACCAAATCAATGCTCTGGATCGACGACATCGACGTTCAGGCGAAATGGTATCTGGCGCTCAAGCGCGAATGGGCGAAGAGCCGCGCGGAGGGGCGCGCGTTCACCAACCCGATCGAACCGACGACGCTGCGCTGGATGAGCTGAATGCGCCTGAGACGATCGGGCTGCTTTCGCAGCCGCACAAAATTCGCTAGTCCTTGACGGTGGAGGAGCATGAATGAGCGCTCATATCGCGGTTCAGGACAGCGGGCTGATCACACGGTTTGACGCGGCCGTCGCGGAGGCGGAGGCGTATCTCGCCGCGGCGCGCGATGCGGTTGCTGCGCGCGTGTGCAAGAACGGCCGCGCGGACAGGCGTCTGCTCGACGCGGAACAGCATCTGGTGCATGGCCTGGCGTGGGTGGCGACCTACGTGGAGGCATTGCGCCAGATCACGCTATGGGCGCGCGCACTCGGCCCCGCGTTCGGCGAGGTGGAGCACCTGCTGGCGGAGCGCGTCTTCGCCGAGTACGGCGCGCAGCTCGCCGGCGGCGTGCCGATGACGCAGGTCGAAACGATCCGTCCCGCCGATTTCGGCGTCGCCGCGCCGCGCGTGCTCATCACGTTCGACAGCGCCGCGAAAAGGCGGCTGGCGGACCTCCTGAAGGCCTCGCGCGGCAAGGCGACGGTGGAGCACGCCGGGCTCGACGAAGAATTCGAACTCATCCGGGACCAATTCCACGCCTTTGCGAACGAGAAAATTGTTCCGTATGCGCATCAATGGCACCTGAACAACGACCTCATTCCGCTCGACCTCCTGAAGGAGCTCGGCGAACTGGGCGTGTTCGGGCTGACGATCCCGGAAGCGTTCGGCGGCGCGGGCATGGGCAAGACCGCGATGTGCGTGGTTTCCGAGGAATTGTCGCGGGGGTGGATCGGCGCCGGCTCGCTGGGGACACGCAGCGAGATCGCGGCGGAGCTGATCCTGAGCGCCGGGACCGAGGCGCAGAAGGCGGAATGGCTGCCGAAGCTCGCGCGCGCGGAAATCCTGCCGACGGCCGTGTTTACCGAGCCCAACACCGGCAGCGATCTCGGCAGCCTGCGCACGCGCGCAACGAAGGACGGCGAGGACTACGTCGTCACCGGCAACAAGACCTGGATCACGCACGCCGCGCGCGCGGACCTGATGACGCTCCTGGTGCGGACGGATCCGGAGACGACCGGGTTCAACGGCCTCTCCATGCTGCTCGCGCCAAAACAGCGCGGAGACGAGGCCAATCCGTTCCCGACGCCGGGGATGACCGGCGGCGAGATCGAAGTGATCGGCTATCGCGGCATGAGGGAATACGAAATCGGCTTCGACGGCTTTCGCGTGCCGTGCGCGAATCTGCTCGGCGGCGTGGAGGGCCAGGGCTTCAAGCAGCTCATGGCAACGTTCGAAAGCGCACGCATCCAGACCGCAGCGCGCGCCGTGGGCGTGGCGCAGAATGCGCTTGAGCTTGGGCTCGCCTACGCGCTCGACCGGCAGCAATTCGGCCAGGCGATATTCGATTTCCCGCGCGTGGCCGACAAGCTCACGATGATCGCGGCCGAGCTCGTGGCGGCGCGGCAGCTGACTTATTTCTCCGCGCGGCGGAAGGATTCCGGCAAGCGCTGCGACCTGGAGGCGGGGATGGCGAAGCTCCTGGCGGCGCGGATCGCGTGGGCGGCGGCGGACAACGCGCTGCAGATCCACGGCGGCAACGGCTTTGCGATGGAGTACCAGATCAGCCGCGTGCTCGCGGACGCGCGCATCCTCAATATCTTCGAGGGTGCGGGCGAAATCCAGGCGATGGTGATTGCGCGCCGGCTGCTGGAAGACGGCGCCAATTGACGGCGCGACGACCCGGTCAAGGAGCGGCCTAGAGCAGCGGACTTTAAATGCGAAACCCCGTTCAACCCCAATCGCAGGTCGCATTTGACGCACGATGCTTTATGGCGATCATCCGATTGACGGCGGGCGCTGCACTGTGTGCGCTGATCGCCGCCTGCTCGCAGGGCTATCCCGCGTCCGTCCGGCAGGAATTCATGACAGCGTGCACACGTGAAAGCGCCGCGGCGCCGATGTGCGCGTGCACGCTGCGCGGCATCGAGAGCGAGTTCACGCTGGCGCAGTACCGGGATTGGGAGCGCGCGATCGAGTTCGGCGACATCGACCACGCCATGAGCCCACGCATCGAGGCGATCACGCTCGCCTGCGTCGCAAACCCGGATTCATAAATCGACCCAGGAGATCAGAACGCCGGCGCGCCGTTTCAGCGCGCCGGCGGGTTGCGCTTGATCTCGCTTGATCTCGGGCGCCTCAGGCGGCGGCGGTGTTGGTGGAGATGATGATGTCGCCGTCGTCGCTCATCTTTTCCGCGGCGATGCCGTCACAGCCTTTCAGGCCTTGCGCGGCCATGTCCGCCTGCGCCTGCTGCAGGAGCTTGATGGCGCGATCGAACGCGATGGTCCGCAGCTGCGCGATCGACAGGCTCTGGTCGAACTGGATCGGGACGTCGATCTCGATCTCGGGATAGGAATCGGGGTCGTCGAGCTCCAATTGGACCGAGATCGTCGCCCAGCCGAGGCCGTCGGAATTGACCGGGCCGCGAATGCCGGAGATGGAGAAGTCATAGATCGCCACGAGCGCCCTCCGCTGATGCCGCCCACGGAGCCGAGGCCCCGTGCTCCTGAGGAAGAGTCGGGCCCATGAGGGGACCCGTTCACGTCGCGAAGGCTCAACGGATTCGACCGCGCCAGCAAAGGAAGATGCCCATGGGACGGGTGATTCACTTTGAAATCCACGCCGCGGATCCGGAACGGGCGGCCGCTTTCTACACGCGGGTGTTCGGTTGGCGGCTCCAGCACGTGCCGGCGCTCGATTACTGGCTCGTCCAGACCGGCGAGGGGCCGGGGATCGACGGGGGCCTTATGCGCCGGCGGGGCGAGGCGCCGGGGGCCGGGCAGCCCGTGAACGCGTTCGTGTGCTCGATCGGCGTCGACAACCTGGACCGGACGCTGGCGGAGGCCCTGGACGGGCGCGCCGAGGCGCTCGCGCTGCCGAAGATGGCGGTTCCTGGCGTGGGCTGGCAGGCCTATGTCCACGATACCGAGGGGAACATCATTGGGCTGCACCAGGAGGATACGGGCGCGGCTTGATCGACGCCGTCGCGGGCGCGACAAGACAATTATGATAGGGGGTCCGTGATGAAGCGCGTGCGATTGGCCCTGGCCGGGCTTGCCCTTCTCGGCGCCTGCGGCGGCGAACAGGCGACGCCCAATCCCTATCCCGCCGAAGCCAAGGCGTCCTTCAACGAGGGGTGTCCGGCCGGCGATCCGGTATGCGACTGCACCTGGGACAGCATCACCCGCGCGATGACGTACGAGGATTATCGCGAGGCCATGCGGACGAGCCTGCGCGAAGGCCTGCTCGACACCCGCCTCGCGAAGGCCAGCGCCGAGTGCAAGGAATAAATGTCTCTTCTTTTGCGCGCCGGCGCCGCGACGGGGGCCGCCATTGCAGAGGCGCGCGGTTTCCGTCTCCGGCCTGCGCGCACATGCGAGAATCGCCCCGTGATCCACGAAGCCGAACGCTGAGCGCTGGGAGCGGTGTACATGCGTCGGAGACGTGAAGGCCGGCCGCCGACAATCGCGCGCCTCTACGACGGGGTCTACGTCACAGAGCCGGCGCGCAAAAAGCTAGAGCGGCCGCCTCGATGAGAAGGCTGCGAAGAGTGTGCCGTCGTCCATCAGTTCGAGTTCGCCGCCCACCGGCACGCCGTGGGCAAGGCGCGTGACCGAGACGCCGAGCGGCTGCAGGCGTTCGGTGAGGTAGTGCGCCGTGGTCTGTCCATCGACGGTGGCGGAGAGGGCGATGATGATCTCCTTCACCAGGCCGCGGTTGGCGCGCTCGATCAGCTTGGGGATGCGCAGGTCCTCCGGGCGCACGCCATCGAGCGCGGAAAGCACGCCGCCAAGCACATGGTAGCGGCCCTTGAATGCGCCGGCGCGCTCCAGCGCCCAGACGTCGCCGACCTCCGCGACGACGCACAGGAGCGCATCGTCACGGCCGGGCGCCGCGCAGATCGCGCAGGGGTTCTGGGTGTCGAGCGCGCCGCACTCGCCGCATGTCTGCACCTTCTGGGCAGCCTCGGTGAGCGCCGCGGCAAGCGGCAGCATCAACAGATCGCGCTTCTTGAGGAGCTGGAGCGCCGCGCGCCGCGCCGAGCGCGGGCCCAGCCCCGGCACCTTGCCGAGCGCATCAATCAGCGCTTCGATCTCGGGGGAGGCGGTGGGCGTCTTCGGGCTGCGCATGGCGGAGGAGAGATAGCGTGCGCCGCGGGCGGTTGCGAGGGTGGGGCTCAGACGCAGGTCACGGGCCGGCGCTATTCGACGAACGTCACCGTGTGCGGTTGCGCTGAGTCGAGCGCCGCGTTCAGCTTCGGCATAAGGGGGATCAGGTCCGCGAGGCGGTTCGTGGGTGCACGCACACGAAGAGCGCGATCGCATGCTCGTTGGTGTTCTGTTGGAACGCAAGGTTGCGGTCGACGGTGACGAACGCATCGAATTCACCCGATGCAAGAGACAGCAATTCGCCGTTCGTAATCGCGGTCCAGCCCATGCGGCGAGCGGTTCGCACCTCGCGCCTCGGCAGGTGGCGGGCCAACCGCCAGTCGACGCACTCGTCGAGAAACACTTTCATGAGATGGTTTCGACGAGGCTTTCTTTGGCGTCCTTTAGAAAGGCCAGGACTTGTGCGCGGGTTACGGTTGGAAATCCCTCCAGGAAGTCGTCGATCGACTCCCCGGCCGCCAGATAGTCCAGCAAGGTCTGCACGGGCACGCGGGTGCCTGCGAACACCGGGGCGCCGCCCATCACGTCCGGCCGGGTGGAGAGAACCTGGGTCTTCATGTCTTTAGAATACCCCGATTGCGTGTCCGTTCCAACCGCGCCTTGAAATGCGGCATTGGCGATGTTATTTCCCGCGCCCGATTTGTGAGGCCGAGATGATCCGGTTTGAATGCAAGGCAAACGTGTCAGCAGCGGCGGCGGCAGCCGACGCTGAAGCACGCGCTCGCGTTTTCTAAACCGCTTCTCGGACTCGAGAGGCGACGCCTCTCCCGTGTTGACCCCGGACGGCGCCGCCTCCGGGGTTTTGTTTTGCGCCGCGGCCGGCGCGATGTGGGAGAGCGCCATGCGCAAGACCGTTCACGCGTTCACGCGCGCGACGCTTCGCAAGAAGCGCTCGACGTCTGAACGACAACCAATCCCCGCGCGCTGAGTGCGCGACGGGGCCTTCACAGCTGCGCTCGGCGCGCGGCGTCAATCATGTCTCATACCATGCGCGTGCGCCTTGCGTTCGCGCAGATGCGGCCGCGCGCCGCAAACACAGGAGGACGATCCATGTCCAAAGTGCATGTCAATGTCGGCACCATCGGCCATGTGGACCATGGCAAGACCACGCTGACCGCGGCGATCACGCAGGTGCAGGCCGCGCGTCTGGGCGGAACAGGGTTGGCGTTCGATCAGATCGACAAGGCGCCGGAGGAAAAGGCCCGCGGCATCACCATCAACACCACGCACGTGGAGTATGAGTCCGATGGGCGCCACTACGCGCATATCGATTGCCCCGGCCATGCCGATTACGTGAAGAACATGATCACGGGGGCAGCGCAGATGGACGGCGCGATCCTGCTCGTCGACGCCACCAAAGGCGCCGCGAAGCAGACCATCGAGCACATCCTGCTCGCGCGGCAGGTGAACGTTCGGCACATGATCGTGTTCGCCAACAAGATGGACGTCCTCGATCCCGCCGAGCGGGACGACATGAAGGCGCTCATCGAGTTGGAGATCGGCGCGCTCTTGGCGCAGCACGGCTACGAAAATGCGCCGTTCGTGTTCGGCAGCGCGCTGAAGGCGCTGGACGCGATCGCGAGGGGCGACAAGGACGGGCCCGATGTGCAATGCATCGTCGATCTCGTCGCCGCGCTCGATGCGCATATCCCCGATCCGGTGCGGGACTTCGAGAGCCCGTTCCTGATGCCGATCGAAGGCGTGCATACCATTCCTGGCCGCGGCACGGTTGTGTCGGGGCGTGTGGAGCGGGGCGTGCTCAAGGTCGGCGACGCCGTCGAGATCATCGGTCTGGACAATGACGGCGCCGAAGTGATCGTGACCGGCACGCAGGCGTTCCGTAAGAACATTCCGGAAGCGCGTGCGGGCATGAATGTCGGCCTGCTCCTGCGTGGGCTGAAGCGCGATGAAATCGAGCGCGGGCAAGTGTTGTCCGCGCCTGGGATCATCAAAGCGCGCACGCAGGGCAAGGCGCAGATCTTCGTGCTGACGGCCGAGGAAGGCGGGCGGCATACGCCGTTCGCGAGCGGCTACCAGCCGCAATTCTTCTTCGGCGTCACCGACGTGACCGGGCTCGTGCGTACGGCTGAGGACACTCTGATTCAGCCGGGCGACACCGCGGAGATCAGCTTTGAGCTCCGCAAGCCCGTCGGCATTGAGAAGGGCGTGCGCTTCGCGATCCGCGAAGGCGGACGCACGGTCGGCGCCGGCGTGGTCACGGACGTGGCTGCGTGACGGTGGGCGGCGCTCGGCGTGGAAATGCGTCGGGCGCCGTTTACCCACAGAAACGAATCAGTTGGGGAGAACGCCTCGCGGCGACGTCAAGCCGATTGCGTGATTCGTTTTAGACGGTTCAATGACAGCACTTCTGGTAGCCGGGGGGCTGATCATGAGTGTTTGGACTGACGAGAACGTTGCGTTGCTCCGCAAGCTGTGGAGCGAGGGCCATTCGGCGCGGGACATCGCCGCGTGCATTCCCGGCGCCACGCGAAACTCAATTATTGGTAAGGCGTATCGGCTCGGTCTTCCCGACCGATCGCCGCTGACGCGGGTCGCACCGCGCCCAAAGCCTGAGACGGCCGCGCGCGTCAGCGCGCCGCGGCCGCCGCGTTTCAGCGCCGTGGCGCACGCGGCCCTCGTCACGCGCCTCGCGCCGCTGCGTTTCGCCGACGGCGCTGTCGCGACGGTGCTCACCATCCGGGACGGCATGTGCAAATTCCCGATCGGTGATCCAAAGGCCGGGGATTTCGCCTATTGCGGTCGTGACGCCTGTCGCGGCTCCTATTGCGATGACCACGCCCGCGTGAGCTACGAGTAGCAGGGCTTGTTCTGACGTCGCGGAATAGCGCTTCCTGCGCCGCGCAAGGAGGCGGGCGTGAGCGGCGATGCGAAGCAATCCGTGCTGGTGATCGGCGCCGGCATGGCCGGGCTGTGCACGGCGCTGGCGCTCGCGCCGACCGGAAGGGTGGTGACGCTGCTCGACCGGGACCCGCCGCCGCCGCACGGCGACGCCGATGTCGCTTTCGCGGACTGGAGACGGCGCGGCGTCGGGCACCTGCGACACAGTCATGCGTTTCTCGCGCGGCTGCGGGAATTCATCCGCGCCGAACATCCGGACCTCTTGTCGGCGCTGCTGGAGAGCGGGGCGCGCGAGATTCCGTTTGCGCGCTCGCTGACCGAAGCGCAGCGCTCCTCCTATGCGCCCCATGCCGACGACGCGCAGATGACGTTTCTCACCAGCCGGCGCACGACGCTCGAATGGGTGATGCGGCGCTACGTCGAGCGCCTGCCCGCGGTTACGATCCGGGCGAACGCCATGGTGAAGCGGCTGATGATCGAGGATGGCGCGCCGCTGATAGTGCGCGGCGTTGCGGGCGAAGATGACACGGGCGTATTCGCGCTTGAGGGGGACATCGTCGTCGATGCGAGCGGGCGAATGGGGGCGTCGGTCGAGCGGCTGATCGCAGCCGGCGCGCCGATCCGCGAGACGGGCGAGCCCGCAGGCATTCTCTACTATACGCGCCACTATCGTCTGCTTCCCGGACAAAGCGAGCCGCCGCGCGAGGGCGTTCCGCCGGCGACGGGCGATCTCGGATTTCTGAAGTTCGGCGTCTTTCCGGCGGACGAGGGCTGCTTTTCAGTGACGCTCGCCGCGCCCGAGATCGAGATGGAATTGCGCAAGGCGCTCGTCGATCCCGCGCTCTTCCAGCGCATCGCGATGCTGATCCCGGGCCTGCGGCTGTGGGTGGAAGAGACGCGCGCGGCGCCGGCGAGCGCCGTGTTCGGCATGGGCGAACTGCACAGCGTCTGGCGCGATTTCGCGCCGGACGGGGCGCCCGCGGCGCTCAATTTCTTCGCCGTCGGGGATTCTCACGTACGCACCAATCCGCTCTATGGCCGCGGCTGTTCGTTCGCGGCGGTCGCGGCGCAGGCGTTGCGGGAGGCGCTGGATGGATCGGCCGATCCGCGCGCGCGGGCGCGCGCGTTCGAAGGCGCGCTGACGCGCGATTTGCGCCCGTTCTACGAGGCGATGCTGAAGCAGGACCGCAGCGCCATCCGCCGCGCGCGTCATGCGCTGACGCCAGGGCATCGCCCGCGCTGGCGCGCGCGTTTGCTCAAGAGTTTCGCGGAAGACGGCGTGGGCGTCGCTCTGCGCGCCGATCCCAATCTGCTGCGCGACGCGATGCGCGCGTTCCACATGCTCGATGCGCCGGACGCGTGGATCAAGCGGCCGGCCACGATGGTGAAGATTTTGGGTTATTGGGCGCGGGGGCGGCGCGTCAACGCCGCGTTCTATCCGCCAAAAGCGGGGCCAGAGCGCGCCGAACTCTTCACTGCGGCGGGCATCGACGCGCGTGCGGATCTGCTGGGCGCGGCGTGAAAGCGCGGGCGTTGGGACGTTCGAAGGTCAGAACGGCAGCTTGAAGCCGGGGAGGATGCCGAGGCCGCCGGCCATCCCTTTCATTTCCTCGTTCTGCGCGTCTTCAAGCTTGCGGCGCGCATCGTCGTGCGCGGCCTTGATCAGGTCTTCCACGATCTCGGCTTCGTCGGGCTTGAGAAGCGGGGGATCGATCGTCACGGCGATGAGCGCGGTCTTGCCGGAGAGTTTGACCTTGACCATGCCGCCGCCGGCCTGGCCTTCCACTTCCATCGCTTCGAGTTTCTTCTGCGCCTCGGCGATCTTGGCTTGCATCGCCTGCGCCTGGCGCATGATCTGGGAAATGTCCTTCATCGCCGTTCCTTCGTCTTCAATCCGGGCAGAGGCACCACGGCGCCGTCGTCGTCGCGCTCTTCGCCGGCGCGCACCGAGGTCACGTCGGCGCCGGGAAAGGTCTTGAGCGCTTCAGCGACATAAGGGTGGCGGCGGGCGTCGTCGATGATTTGCGCCTGTTCCTTGAGCCGCCGCT
Source organism: Alphaproteobacteria bacterium (assembly GCA_016124255.1). Taxonomy (GTDB): domain Bacteria; phylum Pseudomonadota; class Alphaproteobacteria; order Caulobacterales; family Aquidulcibacteraceae; genus CADEEL01. The sequence continues at coordinate 16,464 of WGOB01000045.1, forward strand.
CGGCCAGGGATTCCACCCCGCTCGCGGCGTCCGCGCTCACGCCCCAGGTCTCGTCGAGTTCGTCCTTCAGGAAGCGCTGCAGACGGCGCGGCAAATCCTCGGGCATGCCGGGCGCGGCCTGGAACTCGATGCGGCCCGGCTCGAACGTCTTGATACGGACGAACCGCTCGAGCGCGACCTCCAGGTCGATGTCGCGGCGCGCGCCGACGAGCGCGACGACATCCTCGAAGGATTGAAACGCCGTTGCTTGCGCGCGTGCGGGGGCGCCGTCTGGCTGCAACGCAGGACCGGCGGGCGCGCGGCGGCCCCCTCCGTCGCCTGCGGCGACACCTCCCCCGCGCACGGGGGAGGAAGCCAGGAGACGCGCGGCGTCTTCCGGCGGCGGCAGGCTTGCAGCGGCGCAAAGGCGCACCATCGCCATTTCAGCGCTGGCGACGGGATCGGGGGCGCGGCTCGTCTCCTCCAGCGCCTTCAGGAGCATCTGCCACAGGCGCGAGAGCTGCGCGGGCGAGAGCCGCTCCCCGAGACCGCGGATGCGGGCGGTCCAATCGGCGCCGCCGATGAGGCGCGCGTCGGCGCCGAGCGCCTGCGCGCGCGCGGCGTCGTGGCCGATCTCCAGAAGGTCGCGCAGAATGAGCGCCGGATCGGCGCCGGACTCGTATTGCGCGCGCACCTCCGTGATGGCGGTCTTGGCGTCGCCCGCGGCGATCGCTTCGAAGAGATCGAGAACACGGGCGCGGTCGGCGAGGCCGAGCATGTCGCGGATATCCGCAGCGTGGACGGCGTCCTTCGCGCCGGCCTTATGCACGATCGCCTGATCCAGCAGCGAGAGCGCGTCGCGCACCGAGCCCTCGGCGGCGCGCGCGATGAGCGCGAGGCCGTCGGCGTCGACGGCGACTTTCTCCTTGGCGCAGATGGACGCCAGATGCGCGGCGAGCTGATCGCTGTCGATGCGCTTAAGGTCGAAGCGCTGGCAGCGGGACAGCACGGTGACGGGCACCTTGCGGATCTCGGTCGTGGCGAAGATGAACTTCACGTGCGGCGGCGGCTCTTCGAGCGTCTTCAAGAGGCCGTTGAACGCCGCCGTCGAGAGCATGTGCACTTCGTCGATGATGTACACTTTCGTGCGCGCCATCACCGGCGCGTAGCGCACGCTGTCGAGAATCTCGCGGATGTCGTTGATGCCGGTGCGCGAGGCGGCGTCCATCTCGAACACGTCGGGATGGCGGCTCTCCATGATGGCGTCGCAATGAACGCCGGGCGGGCTCAACGTCACGCTCGGGGCATGGACCGCGTCGGACTCATAGTTCAGCGCCCGCGCGAGGAGGCGGGCCGTCGTCGTCTTGCCCACGCCGCGCACGCCGGTGAGCATGTAGGCGTGGGGGATCCGGTTCATGACGAAGGAATTGGCGATGGTGCGGACCATCGCCTCCTGGCCGATCAGATCCTCGAACGTGCGCGGGCGGTACTTTCGCGCGAGCACGAGATAGCCACGCTGGGGTTCGTCGCCGAACAGGCCGGGTTCGCCGGCGGAGGGGGAATCGGACGCCATGGGCGTCCCAAATATAGAGGGCGCGCGCATGTCCTCCAATCGCCCGTGTGCGGCTGCGCCGGTCCCGCGCCGGCTGCGCGGCCTGTTACGGGGGTTACAGCCTCGGTTCGGGCGCTCTGTCGAGATGGGCGCAGGGCTGGACCAGCGGGACGTCGAACGGCGTCCCCTGGCTGGCTTGTCACTGTCTGCGCGCGAACGCGTGCGTCGACGAGAAACGAGAGGACGATCTGATGTCGGCCGGCTTCGGCCTTCTGGCCCTTACCCTCAGCATCACCGTGCTCATCTGGTTTCTGCCGGATGAAGCCGCCGTGCTGTGGCTGCCGCCCGCGTGACCGCGTTCACATCCACGACTGGAAACACTGCGCCGTGCGCTACGGCGAAAGGAGAATTTCATGCTGCATGACCGCTACGGCAACGCCGTATTCACGCACTCGCAGGCCGCGCTCGATCGCTTCAACGCGGCGCTGGAGCTGGTGCGGCTCTATCGCGGCGACCCGATCGCCGCGCTGGACGAAGCGCTTGGGGAAGATCCGGGCTTCGTGAACGCGTGGGCCGTTCGCGCGGGCGTCCTCGCGCAGCAGACCGACAAGGCCTATTGCGAAGAGGTCGAACGGTCGGTGCGCGCGGGCGCGGCGGCCGGGCGGGGCGCCGAGCGCGAATGCGCGCTGCTTGCTGCGGCGCTCGACTTCAGCGAAGGCCGGCTGCACGACGGCGTCGCGCGCTGCACGCGGATCGCGCAGGCGCACCCACGGGACGTGTTCGCCGTGCAGAGCGCGCATCTCGGCTGTTTCTTCACCGGGCGGCAGTCCGATCTGCGCGACGGGCCGCTGCAGGCGCTGCGCGCTTTCCGGCGCGGCGACGATGGATATGGCGCGCTGCTCGGCATGGCGGCGTTCGGCTTCGAGGAATGCGGCGATTACGCGCGTGCGGAAGCCTACGGCTCGGAGGCCGTGGAGATCGACGGGCGCGATGGATGGGCGGTGCATGCGGTCGCGCACGTACACGAAATGCGCGGCGATCTTGACCGCGGCGTCCCGTGGCTGCGCGACAGCGCCGACGCATGGGCGCCGGAGAGCGGGTTCGCCTACCACAATTGGTGGCACCTTGCGCTCCTGCATCTCGACGGCGGCGAACCAGCCGCGGCGTTGCGCCTCTATGATGAAAAGGTGCGTCCGGCGCAGTCGGACGTGGTGATGGAATGGATCGATGCGGCGGCGCTCTTGTGGCGGCTGCACCTGGACGGGATCGACCTCGCCGATCGGTGGGCGCGGCTGGCGGACGCGATGTCGCGCGCCGCGGGCGACGGCTATTACGCGTTCAACGACCTGCATTGCGTCATGGCGTTCATCGGCGCGGGACGACCCGCCGAGGTCGCGCAGACGTTGGACGCCATGCGCAACCTTGCGTCCACGGGAGAAGGCGACAACGCCGCCATGACGCGCGCAATCGGGCTGCCGCTGGCGGAAGCGTTCGCGGCGTTCGACGCTGGGCGTTATCGCGATTGCGTGGAGGCGATCGCAGCTGTGCGCGGGATCGCGCAACGGTTCGGCGGCAGCCATGCGCAGCGCGACATCTTGAACCTCACTGCGCTTCATGCCGCCATCCGCGGCGGCATGAAGGAGACCGCCGAGGCGTTCGCGGCCGAGCGCGTGGCGCACAAACCTGCGTCGCCGTGGGCGAAGAGGCTCTCGGGCGAGGTCGCCGCGATGCGCGGGACACGCATCGCGGCCTGACCGGCGGCGGCCGGGCGTCGCTTTCGAGGGCGCGCCGGCCGCCGTTTCGGCTCAAGGCCTGCTCAGTAGAAGAAGCGCTCCTCGGCGATCGCGCCGTTGCGGACGGTGTAGAGCGCAACTTCATCCATGCTGGCGCGCTGGCCGGTGGCCTTGGGCGTCACCTCCATCACGAAGCGCAGCGCAAACTGGTCCCCGTTCACGAACGGGCCTTGCGTCTCGAACTTGTGAACCTCGTGGTTGGCGGTCCACCATTCGCCTTTTCCGTGCACGGCGGCGCGGCCGCGCACCTCCTTCATCGGGCCGTCCTGGGCCTCGATGCTGACCACGTCCTCGGCCCAGAACGCCTCCGCGGCGGGGAAGTCTCCGGCTTTGAGCGCCTCGGTGAAGCGCTTGGCCACGTCTGCTGTCGTCTCGGTCATCGTCGCCTCCTCTTGCAGATTTTGAACAAAGAGGGAACAACGCCAGACGTCAAGAGCGCGTCGGCGAAGGCGCCGGCGGCGGCGACGCGCTGCTGCCAAAAGGGAAGTGCAGACAGGACGGCGACCCGTACGCAACCCGTTGCGGCTGCTTCCTTCCGGACCTGACCGGGTTGGCGGGGCGGCCGTCCGCCGCCTGCCTGCGCGCCTGATATCGCAGGCGCGGCCGAGGCTCGCAAGGAGTCAGGTCGTCGCCGGGCGGCGCAGGAGTGCAGCGCCGGCGGCGACGAAGCCCGCGCCGAAAAGAACGCCGGCGAGGTGCAGCGCGAGAGGCTCAAGACCCGGCGCCTGCGTCAGGGCGCCGCCGGCCGCCAGGCTCGCGAACCACAAAAGCGGCGGCCAGATCGGCTTCTGGCCACGCGAGATCCAGGCGATCGAGAGGCCCGCCATCGCGATGGCGAGGGCCGTCGCGCCCTCGCGATAGGTGGAGAAGCCCCAGGGATCGGCGTCTGGCCCCCCGATCAGGGACAACGATGCGAACGCCAGCGCGAACGCGGCGAGCCCGAGGAAGCCAAGGGCGTGGGCGCGATCGAGATAGAGGCCGATCAGGCCGGCGAGCAGCAGCATGTCGATGACGGCGTAGAGGGCTTCCGCCTCCGGCAGCGCGAGGCCTAGGGGGAAAGCGGCCGCGATCCGGGCGGCCCCGCCCAGGATCGCTGCGGCTGCGGCGGCGCGGTAGAGCTGTTCAGTCTTCATCCACGCCCGATCCCTATGAGTGGAGCATTCTGTTCTGGCGTCGATTCTTGACGCCGCCGGTCAAGATTCATACTTCCACGCCATGGCCGTCCGCCCGATCCTCACCGTCCCGGACCCGATCCTCAAGCAGGTCTCCAAGCCCGTCGAGGGCCCGGTGACCGACGCGCATCGCGCGCTGATGGACGACATGCTGGAGACGATGTACGCGGCGCCGGGCATCGGGCTCGCCGCGATCCAGATTGGCGAGCCGCTGCGGGTGATCGTGATGGACCTCGCGCGCGAGGGCGAGCCGCCAGCGCCGCGCCATTTCGTCAATCCGGAGATCCTCTGGGCGTCCGAGGAGACGCAACCCTACGAAGAGGGCTGCCTCTCGGTGCCGGAGATCTATGACGAGGTCGAGCGTCCGGCGCGGATCAAGCTGCGCTACCGAAACTATAACGGCGAGGAGATCGAGGAGGAGGCGGAGGGGCTCTACGCGGTCTGCATCCAGCACGAGATGGATCACCTCGAAGGCGTTCTGTTCATCGACCATCTGTCGCGGCTGAAGCGCGAAAGCGCGGTGCGCAAGGTCAAGAAGGCGGCGCGGGACCGCGACCCGGCGCCGGCGCGGGCCTAAGCCTTTTCTCCGGACGATTCTCCGTTAAAGTCTGCGTCCGCCGTTCCGTGCGGCTGCGCTTTTCCATGCGCATCAGGAGGGTTTTCATGTCCGACGGCTTCGCCGCCCAATCCGTGTCCGCCGCCATCGACGCCGCTGTCGCGCGCCGCGCGATGCTCGCGCATCCGTTCTACCAGGCTTGGACCGAGGGGCGGCTGACGACGGGCGATCTGCGCGCGTACGGCCGCCAGTATTTTCATCATGTCGAAGCGTTCCCGCGCGCGGTCAGCGCGGTGCACGCCAATTGCCCGGATGCGCAGGGTCGCAAGCTGCTCGCCGAAAACCTCGCTGAAGAAGAAGGCTTGGGCGCGGGGAAAACCGATCATGCGTCGCTCTGGCTCGGCTTCGCGGCGGCGATGGGCGCAGACGAGGCGGAGGTGCGCGGCGCGGCGCTGCATCCGGAGACCGCGCGTCTGGTGGAGACCTTCCGGCGGCTTTCGCGCCAATCCTATGCGGCGGGCCTCGGCGCGCTCTACGCTTATGAGAGCCAGCTGCCGGCGGTCTCGACGACGAAGATCGATGGGCTTGCGGCGCGGTACGGCGTGGCGGACGCGGCGGCGATCGCGTTTTTCCGTGTGCACGAGGCGGCGGATGTCGAGCACGCCGCGGTCTGCCGCGCCCTGCTCGATCGCCTGGCGCCGGACGAGCGCGCCGAGGCGATCGCCGCGGGAGAAGAACTCGCCGGCGCGCTTTGGGGCTTCCTCGACGGCGTGGCGCGCGACGCGACGCTGAACTGAGACGCGCCTTCCCGCGCGCGGGAGGGACGGGATGCGCATCGCCTTCATGGGCTCGCCCGCGTTCGGGCTGCCGACGCTGGACGCGCTGGTCGCGGACGGGCACGAGATCGCGTGCGTCTACACGCAGGCGCCGAAACCGTCCGGACGCGGACGGAAAGAGCGCAAGACGCCGATCCATGAGTACGCAGACGCGCGCGGGTTTGCGGTGCGCACGCCGCGATCGCTGAAGAAGGCCGAGGCTCAGGAGGCGTTCGCGGCGCTCAAGCTCGATTGCGCGGTCGTTGTGGCGTATGGGCTCATCCTGCCGAGAACGGTGCTCGCGGCGCCGCGGCTCGGGTGCGTCAATCTCCACGCGTCGCTATTGCCGCGCTGGCGGGGGGCGGCGCCGATCCAGCGCGCGATCATGGCGGGGGACCGCGTCACCGGCGTGCAGGCGATGCGGATGGAAGAAGGGCTCGACACGGGCCCGATCTATGCTTCGGCCGAAACGCCGATCGAGGGGGACGACACCTTCGCCAGCGTCCATGACCGCCTTGCCGCGCTCGGCGCGCCGCTGATGGCGGAGACGCTGCGCCGCCTCGCGCGCGGGGAGGCGTCGGCGACGCCGCAGGCCGAAGACGGCGTCGTCTATGCGCACAAGCTCGCGCCGGAGGATGCGCGGATCGATTGGCGCGCGCCTGCGCGTTCAGTCGATTGCCAGATCCGCGGCCTGTCGCCTGCGCCTGGCGCGTGGTTCCAGATGCCTGACGGGGCGCGCGCCAAGGCGCTCTTCTCGCGCGTCGGCCTGGGCGAGGGCGCGCCGGGAGAAACGCTCGACGACGCGTTGCTCATCGCCTGCGGCGTGGGGGCGGTGCGTCTCTTGCGGCTGCAACGCGAAGGCCGCGCGGCCATGGCCGCGGAGGATTTTCTGCGCGGCGCGCCGATCGCGGCGGGCGCGAGGTTCAGCTGACGCGTGGATTTCGCAGCGCGTCTTCACTAACTTGCCGCGGCCAAGCGCCGAGGGAGGAGTGCATGCGCGTGCGCGTGCTGATTGCGGCTTTCGTGTTGTCCATGTCGCCGGCTGCGTGCGACCGCGCGACGGAGAGCGCGGCCACGAGCGCGGAAGCGCCGATGATGGACGCGCCAGTCCCGGACGCCGAGCCGGGGCGGGCTTATCGCGCCGTGTCCGATTCCGCGCGCTCGGTCACGGGGCGGCTGACGATCACGCTGACCACGCGCATGCCCGATCCGGCGAGCGATCGCCGCGAGCCCGTGGACTACATGTCGCTGCGGGCGGAGACAGGGCTGACGGCGGAGGGCGTGCTCTCGGGGGCGGTGTCGCCGGGAACCTCGCTCAGCGGCCAGACCATCCGCGCACTGATGGATCTCGACGTGCGGGCGCCGTCGCTGTCGCTCTACAGGGTCGAAAGCCAGAACGCGCCGCGCGGGGGACGCGCGCTGTGCGAGGACGGCGAGGCGCAATACATCCTGGTCTGGGAATCCTTCGGCCCCGGCGAGCAGCAGCTGCGCGTACTGCCCGTGGCCGGGGGCGCGCCAGGGGCGGCTGAGGCGCGCGCGTGCGCCGTCTACGCCTATTCGCGCGATCAGGGCGCGTGAGCGAGAGGCTTTTGCGGCCCGCTCACGCGGTCTCCACTTGAGCGGAAATTGCTTTAGAAGGCGCGCGTGCGCTGGAAACTGACGATCGAGTATGACGGCGGCCCGTTTCAGGGGTGGCAGCGTTTGGCGGATGGGCCGAGCGTGCAGGGGGCGCTGGAGGACGCGGTGTTCGCGTTCTCCGGCGAGCGCTGCGAATGCATCGGCGCGGGGCGCACGGATTCAGGCGTGCACGCGCTGGGGCAGGCGGCGCATCTCGATCTTGAGAAGGCGATGGCGCCGCAGCGCCTTGCCGATGCGCTCAACGCGCATTTGCGACCCGCGCCGATTGCGGTGCTGAGCGCCGAACCGGCGCCGGGCGATTTTCACGCGCGCTTCTCGGCGGTGAAGCGGGTCTATCTCTATCGGATCGTCAATCGCCGCGCGGACCTGACCTTGGATCGGGGCCGCGCGTGGCGCGTGGGGCAGGGCCTCGACGCCGACGCGATGAGCGAGGGCGGGCGGCGGCTCATCGGCATGCACGACTTCACGACGTTCCGGGATTCGCAATGCCAGGCGCTTTCGCCGGTGAAGACGCTCGATCGCTGCGACGTGATGCGCATCCGCGACGAGATCCAGGTGTGGTGCGAAGCGCGCAGCTTTCTGCATCGGCAAGTGCGCTCGATGGTGGGGTCGCTTGTCGAGGTCGGCCTGGGCAAATGGACGCCAGGCGATCTCGCGGATACGCTGGCGGCGAAGGACCGCGCGCGGTGCGGGCCGGTGGCGCCGGCCGATGGGCTCTATCTTGTGCGCGTGGGCTACGCATAGGCGCGGCGTGCGGCGGCGAGGCGCTCGACGCCGCGGTCGAGCGTATCGTCGCGCTTGGCGAAGCAGAGGCGCAGCATCTGCGCGGGCGGCGCGCTCGCATAGAATGGCGTGAGCGGGATCGAGGCGACGCCGTGCTCGTTTACGGCGCGCAACGCGAAATCCTCAGCCGCGAGCGCGACGCCGGAAGCGGCGAGATCGATATTGAGAAAATACGTGCCGGCGCAGGGAAGAATTGCGAAGCCCTCATGGCGAAGCGCCTGGGCCATCCGATCGCGCGAACGCTGAAATCCGGCGCGCATCGCTGCAAAGTAGTCGTCGCCTTTGGCGAGGCCGTAGGCGGCGCCGAACTGCAGGTTGGGCGGCGTGGTGAAGGTCAGGAATTGATGGGCCTTCGCGACAATGTCGGTCAGGGCCGGTGCGGCGCAGATGAAGCCGACTTTCCAGCCCGTCATCGAGAACATCTTGCCGGCCGAGCCGATCTTGATCGCGCGTTCGCGCATGCCGGGGATGTTCAGGATCGAGACGTGCGCTGCGCCGTCGAACGTCACGTGCTCCCAGACTTCGTCGGAGATCGCGATCACGCCGCGGGCGATGCATTCCTCCGCAACCATCTCCAGGTCTTCGCGGACGAGGAGGCTGGCGCTCGGGTTCACCGGAGAATTGAGCACGATGGCGCGGGTCTTTTCGGTGAAGGCGGCGGCGAGCGCATCGCGGGGGATGCGCCAATCCGGCGGCGCGAGGCGCACATACCGCGCGACGCCGCCGGCGCGTTCGACGAGCGGGCGATAGGCGTCGTACATCGGCTCGACGAGGACCGCCTCTTCGCCGGGATTGAGGACGGCGAGGATCGCCGCGGCGATCGCCTCGGTGGCGCCGGAGGTGATCGTGACTTCCCTCGTCCAGTCAAGATCGACGCCCTGGACGCGCTTGTAGTGCGCGGCGACCGCTTCGCGCAGCGCGGGGAGGCCCATCATCGGGGGGTATTGATTGGAGTGATCGAGGGTTGCGCGCGCGACGGCTTCCTTGAGATCGGAGGGGCCGTCCTCTTCCGGAAAACCCTGGCCCAGATTGACGGCGCCGCGTTCGCGCGCAAGCCCGCTCATGACGTCGAAGATCGTTCGCGGCATGCCGGCGTAGAGCCGGTTCACGCGAAATAGTCCTGCAGGACGCGGGCGTAGATGCGCGCGAGCGTGCGCACCTCATCGGCGGGCACGCGTTCGTCGACCTTGTGGGCGGTGGCGTTGGAAAGGCCAAGCTCCGCACACGGACAATAGTCCTTGATGTAGCGCGCGTCGGAGGTGCCGCCTGAGGTAGAGAGCTGGGCGGGATAACCGGTGACGGATTCGGCTGCGCCCGCGACGAGGCGGATGAAGCGCTCCGGCTCGGTGTAGAACGCGCGGCCGGTGACGGCGATCCGGGATTCAATGTGAACGCCATGCTGTGCGGCTACGGCGGCGGCTTCCTCTTCGATCCAACGTTTCAGGTCCTGCCCGTCATGGGCGGTGTTGAAGCGGATGTTGAGCTTCGCGCTCGCGCGCGCGGGAATGACGTTGTGCGGCGCGTTGCCGACATCGATGGTCGTCACTTCGAGGTTCGAGGGCTGGAAGCCGGGCGCGCCGTGGTCCAACTGGCGGCCGCGCAGGACGCCGAGGAGATCAAGCAACGCCCCGACAGGGTTCTTGGAGTCCGCGGGATAGGCGACGTGGCCCTGGACGCCCTCGACAGTGATGACAGCGTTGAGGCTGCCGCGGCGACCGTTCTTCAGGGTGTCGGCGACGCGGCTGACCGCGGTCGGCTCGCCGACGAGGCAGTGGTCGAAGCGCTCGCCCTGGGCGGCGAGCGCGGCCAGCACCTTCACCGTGCCGTCGATCGCTGGGCCCTCCTCGTCGCCGGTGATCAGCAGCGAGATCGCGCCGTTGGGCGCTCCGTGTACGGAGAGATGGGTTTCGATCGCGGCGACCATTGCGGCGATCGCTGCCTTCATATCGGCGGCGCCGCGGCCCATGAGCATGCCGTTGCGCAGCTCGGCCGCGAAGGGATCGACGGTCCAGGCTGCGGCGTCGCCGACGGGCACGACATCGGTGTGGCCGGCGAACAGGAGATGGGGACGTCCTGTTCCCAGCTTCGCAAAGAGGTTGTCGACCTCGCCGAAGCGGCGCCGCGCGACAACGAAGCCGAGACGCTCCAACGCGGCGGCGAGCACGTCCTGCGCGCCGGCGTCCGCCGGCGTGACGCTGGCGCAGCGCATCAGCGCCTGGGCGAGGGGGATGGGATCGACCGCTTCCATGGTCAGTCACGCAGGAGGTCGTTGATGCTGGTCTTGGACCGGGTCTGCGCGTCGACGCGCTTGACGATGACGGCGCAAGCCAGCGAGGGCCCGCCTTTCGGATCAGGCAGCGCGCCGGGCACCACCACGGCGTAGGGCGGCACCTCGCCGCGCGTCGTCTCGCCGGTCGTGCGATCGACGATCTTGGTCGATGCGGAGATGAAGACGCCCATCGCCAGCACTGCGCCCTGACGTATGATCACGCCCTCGGCGACCTCGCTGCGGGCGCCGATGAAGCAATCGTCCTCGACAATGGTGGGATTGGCCTGCAGCGGCTCCAGCACGCCGCCGATGCCGGCGCCGCCGGAGATGTGCACGCGCTTGCCGATCTGCGCGCACGAGCCGACCGTCGCCCAGGTGTCGACCATGGCGGCTTCATCGACGAACGCGCCGATGTTCACGAAGGACGGCATCAGGACGACGTTCCTGGCGATGTGTGCGCCGCGCCGGACGATCGCGCCGGGGACAGCGCGGAAGCCGGCGGCCGCGAATGCGTTGTCGCGCCAGCCGTCGAACTTGGAGGGGACTTTGTCCCACCAGAACCCGCCGTCCGCGCCGCCGGGCATCAGCCGGTTGGGGGAAAGGCGAAAAGAGAGCAGCACGGCCTTCTTGAGCCATTGGCGCGTCGTCCAGGCGCCGTCAGCGCCGCGCGCGGCGACGCGGGCCTCGCCGCGGTCGAGCATGCCGATCGCGGCTTCGACAGCCTCCGGAATTTCGCCCTTGCTGTGCGGCGCGAGCGTTTCGCGCGTTTCCCACGCGGCGTCGATCACGGTTTCCAATTGCTGCGTCACGTCGGTTCCTTCTCCGTCGGTCCCGCATCGCGCGTTTTTCGGCGTCGTGCAATGACGACGCGGGCCGCCCAGGATCACAGGCTGCGCAGGAACGCTTTGAGGCAATCGCTGGCGTGGTGAATGTGCTCTTCCAGGGTCTGGTCCGCGGTCCACTCGGGATCGATCAGCACCGTCCTGAAACCGAGCGTGTGGGCGGTCTCCAGATTGCGGGCGCTGTCCTCAAACAGAACCGTGCGCGCGGGATCGATGCGATGGCGGGCGATCAGAGCGTCGAAGGCGCCGCGCTGCGGTTTCGGCACGAAGCCTGCGGCCTCGATGTCGAAGAGATCGTGAAACAGCCCGCCAAGACCGAGGCGCGCGGTGATGCGTTCGGCGTAGGCGCGCGCGCCGTTGGTGAAGACCAGGCGAGGCCCTTCCAGACGTGCGATCAGATCGGCGAGTTCGGGATCGGGATCGACGACGGAGAGATCGACATCGTGCACGTAGTCGAGGAAGTCGCGCCCATCGACGCCGTGATGCTTCATCAGCCCCGAGAGCGTTGCGCCGTAGCGTTCGAAATAGGCTTCGCGCAGGTCGAGCGCGGTGTCGGCGTCCACGTCGGCGATGCGCGCGATGTAGTCGGTCATGCGCGCGCCGATGTGATCGTAGATCGTGGCGCCTGTCGGATAGAGCGTGTTATCGAGATCGAACACCCACGCATCGACGTCGCGGCGGGGGATCATGCTACTCGCCCGCAGGCGGCGCCGCAGCCGGGGCGCGTGGCGAGCGCGGCTGCACGACTTCAGCAGGATCGCCGCTGACGCGGGCGGATTCGAGCCGCTGCTGCGCCTGGCCGGCGCGGAGGAAGTCGCGGTTCAAAAACTCGACCACGAGGCCTTGGCGTCCGCCGGTCGGCATCGGCGCGTAGAGCGCGGTCTCGTAATAGCGGTCGCCGCAATTCTCGCGCCCGAGGATCGCGAAGCGCGCGGGGCTGGTGCAGAACGGAACACCCGGGGCGGAGAGATGGCGATCGCCGTCGGGGGTCTCCAGCACGGCGTAGACGTAATAGCTGTCCTGGTTCAGCGATTCATCGATGGTGCGCGCGCAGCCGCCGGGACCGAGCGGCCACCAGCCGCGGCTTTCCCAGCCTTCGCTGCGCCGGCGCGCGACCGCGGTCCAGACGCGGCCGGTGGTGCGGTTGCAGAGGGTGAGGCCGAGCTGATCGGCGCGGCGGCGCGCGGCGATCTCAAGAGCGTCGATCATCTGCTCTTCGGTCGCGCCGCCGCCGAGGCGGGCCGCGGCGCGGAATTGCCGGCGCGCTTCGGCCATCAGCCTGAGATCGATCGCGCCGCGGGCGTTGCGGGTTTCGTAGCCTGCGTCGTTGAGCAGGCGCTGCAGACCGAAGGCGCGGGCGCGCGAAAGCGTGAAGAGTTCCGGCTCGGCGAAGCTGGTGCGCCAATTGTCGCGACGGTTGATCTGGACACGGCGGAAGCCGCGCTCTTCCAGCGCCCATTGTTCGCAGCGGGCCGGATTCTCCACGGCGAAGGACGCCGATGGATCGACGCACAAAGTTTCTTCGCCGCCCCATTGCTGGCGCCCGCCGCGATGGGCGGCTGAGGTGCGCGCGTAGAGGAAATGGGCGCCGCGCGCGAGGGGCGCGGCCACCGCAAGGCGGCATTCGCCGGGCCTCAGCCGCACCCAGCCCTGAACCACGTTGGCGCGGCCTTCGGGGCGCGCGGTGGCGGCTTCGAGCACGAAGCTGGTCTCGTTGCAGAGCGTCCAGCCGTTGGCGCGGCGCCGCGTTTGCGCATCAGACGGCGCGCTGAGCGCGACCACGGCGACAATCGCTGCGAGCGCGGCGGCGGCGAGCCCGGCGATCAGCTTCGGTCTAGCGGATAAGCGTGCCAGCGCCGTGCTCCGTGAACAATTCCATCAACAGGGCGTGGGGCTGCGTGCCGTTGAGGATCACCGCCGATTCCACGCCGGCATCGAGCGCCGCGATGCAGGTCTCCAGCTTCGGGATCATGCCGCCGGAGGCGACGCCCGATGCGATGAGGCTGCGCGCGTCGTCCCGGGTCATTTCGCGGATCAGTGTCTTTTTTTCGTCCAGCACGCCGTCCACGTCGGTGAGGAGCAGGAACCGCTTGGCGGCCAGGGCGCCGGCGATGGCGCCGGCGGCGGTGTCGGCGTTGATGTTGTAGGTGGCGCCGTCCTCGGCGACGCCGATCGGCGCGATGACGGGGATATAGTCGTCTTCCGCGGCGATGAGCGCCTTGATCAGCGTGGGGTCGACGCTCCTGGGTTCGCCGACGAAACCGAGATCGACAACCTGTTCGATCCTGCTGTCTGGATCCTTCCGCGTGCGACGGGCTTTCTCCACCGTGATCAGCCGCGCGTCCTTGCCGGAGAGCCCCACCCCGCGCACTTCGGCTTCGGCGCCGGCGACGGTGATGAGATGCGACAGCTCTTTGTTGACGCTACCGGAGAGCACCATCTCGGCGATCTCCATCGTGGCGGCGTCGGTGACGCGCAGGCCATCGACGAACGCGGACGCGACGCCGGCGCGATCGAGCATACGCGAAATCTGGGGACCGCCGCCGTGAACGACGACGGGATGGATGCCGACGAGCTTCAGCAGCACGACGTCGGCGGCGAAGCGGGCGCCGGTCTCGGTGTCGCCCATGGCGTTGCCGCCGTACTTCACCACGATCGTCTCGCGGTCATAGATCTGGATGTAGGGCAGCGCCTCCGCCAGCGTCTTGGCGGTGGCGAAGCCGTTCTCGAAGGCGGCGGCGCGGTCGATGGGCTTAGGCATGGCGCAGGACGCGTCGGTTTAGGGCCAACGGGGCCGCCCGCAAAGCGGGAAGCGGCAAAAAGATGGGCCCGCCCCGCGCGGCGGGACGGGCCCTTATTTCTCAGCGCAGCGGCGCGCTCAGTTGGTCGAGGCGGTCTGGTTGCGCGCGCCGCCGAAGCAGTTCGGGCCCGCGAGCCAGTCCTCGATCAGCGTCAGCGATTCGCGCTGCCATTCCGGCCACCACGGGATCTGGTGCCACATGTAGCGGATCTCGTGATACTCGACCTGCTTTCCGGCGCTGCGCATCGCCCGATAGAAATCGCGCGAGTGCACGGTGTCAGCCTGGCGATCGTGGTCGCCGTGATAGAGCAGGATCGGGATGTTCGCCTCGCGCACGTGGCGGATCGGGTTCATCCCGTCCACGGTCCAGCCCTGGGCCTCGCGCGCGATGCGGTTGGCGCCCCAGAGATTGGCGAGGCGTTCGATGTCGGAGACGCCGGCGCCGGAGAGGGCGCATTGGTAGGGGCTATTGGGCCGCACCGACGCCGCGATGGCGGCGAACCCGCCATACGAGTAGCCGAAAATCGCCATCCGGTTGGGATCGCCGATGCCCTGGGCAACGAGGTACGCGGCGGCGTCATCCTTGTCGTCCTGCATCTTCTGGCCCCACTCGCGGTCGCCGGCGCGCCAGAGCTCCATGCCGAAGCCGTCGGAGCCGCGATATTGCGGCTGGATCACCGCGTAGCCGCGCGTCGCCAGAAATTGGGTCCAGTAAGAGCTGTCCCAGCCCATGTAGTCACGCGACCATGGCCCGCCGTGCGGGTGGACGACGACCGGGATACGGCCGTGCGCGTCCTTGTCGTAGCCGGGCGGCAGCGTCAGGAACGCCGGGATCGACATGCCGTCGCGCGCCTGGAACCGCAGGAAGGTCTGCGGGCCGAGCGTGGCGTTGTCGATCCAGGGATGGGACCGGCCGAGCAGGCGCAGCTGATTGCCGTTCGTGAGGATGTAGTATTCCGGCGCATAATTGGGCGCCGAGACCGAGATCAGCGCGCGCCCGGTGCGACGATTGCGGTCGATGAACCGCACATCCTTGCCGCGGAACTGGCCTTCCAGCGTGCGCTGGATCGGCGCCCAGTACTCATCAACATAGACTTCGCGGATGGACGGACCCGCGATCGTGTACGACGCCGGGCCCATGAGCTGGCGCGTCTCGCGATCGAACTGCCCTGCGACATCGACGATGTCGAACTCGGGCGAGGCGAAGACGGGCTCCGCGCCCCATTGCCGGGTCTGCACGTTATAGGTGCGGATGGCCTGGAAGTTCTGCCCGCGATTGGTCGACACATAGAGAATGTCGGGATCGGCGTCGTAGAAGCCGAGCGGGTTGATCGCCCAGCGCTCGCGGATCGGATAGCTGAGTTCGTCGTGACGCTCCCAGCCGTTGGTGCGGCGATTGCGCACCTCGCGGATGACCTGCCAGCCGCCGTTCTCGAACGCCAGCCGTTCCTTGACCATCAATTCGCCGTCGCGGCGGTCGGCGAGGACGAAGCCTTCGTCGTCGCCGGCGCGGCCCGCGCGCGAGACCCGCAGCGTCGCGGCGTCGAGGGTCAGGACTTCAGTCGTGCCCTGGTCGATGTTCTCGCGGACGATGAGGTATTCGTTGGGATCATCCAGCGTGCCGTCCATCAGCACTGAGAAATTGATTCCGAAGCGCTCGGCTTCGCGGGCGGTGTCCGAGAGGGCGCCGCGCGCTGCGAACGGCTGCTCGAAATTGCGGCCCTGGAGATCGGAGACGATCGCCTGGCGGGTGAAGGTCTTGTTGGAGCCGTAGGTGAACGGCTGATCGACGATGAAGATGATCCGGTCGTTGCCGAGGAAGCTGACTGCGATCGGGCGCATATCGGTGGACGGGATGAGCACCGCGTCCGCGGCCTGGCCGCCGGCGATGGCGTCGGCGTTCCAAATCGCGATGACCGGCCAGCGGTAGTTCGGGTTGGCGATCAGGCCGGCGATGTGGCGGCCATCAGGCGACATGCTGACGCCCTGGATGGCCGGGTGGCGGGCCACCTGGTCGATCTGAAGCGGCGTCAACTGGAGCGGCTGCGCAGTCGCGCCCGCCGCCGCCAGCGCCACGGCCGCCGCGGCCGCTGCGAACAATCGTTTGAACATCGCCATGCCCAATCCTCGTTAACTCGTTGATCTGGGACCCGCGTCCGATCCGGGAAGCCCGGAACGCGCACTCGCCGCTAAACGGCCTTAGTCCTACGCCCCGCAGTCGGGGCCGGATGAGTGTGCAATTCGACCGAGAACCGACCTCTGGTCAAGCGCCTCCCGAAACGAAGGGCCGTCATTGGTCGCAACTGCGCCGTGCGGCATACGCCCGCCGCACGTTTGTCGCGCCAAGAGCGCCGTTCGCAGAAAAAAACCCCATTAGTCGCAAGGGCGGAGCCCCAGGTCGCGATGTGTCGTCGCGTGTTTGCGGCGCAACACTGGCGCCGGTTTCGTGGCGGAGAGGCGCGCGCGCCGTTGATCCCGTCGAAAGCCGCCCGATAAGGTGGCCAAATCGAGGCGAGGCGTCGGAACAAGAATATGTGACGCCGGCCAGGGCAATTCGCCTGTCACGCGAGCGGCTAGGGGTTAGCAGATGTTTGGTTCGAAGAAGGACAAGGACTCCGCCAAGGAAAAGGCGCTCAAGCGTGGCGTCGCCCTTGGTGCGATGATCGCGGGCTTGGCGACCGCCACGGGGGTCCCGGCGCTGGCGCAGGAGGCCGAGGAGCCCGAGACGCAGGCGCAGCAACAGGACGAAGCGGACATCGTCGTCACCGGGTCGCGGATTCGCCGCAACGAGTTCACCTCGTCGTCCCCGGTCCAGATCATCACCTCCGAGCAGAACTCGCTCGAAGGTCTGATCGACACCTCCGAAATCCTGCAGGGCTCGACGATCGCGTCTGGCTCGCAGCAGATCAACAACCAGTTCACCGGCTTCGTCGTCGAAGGCGGCCCGGGCGTGAACACGGTCTCGCTCCGCGGCCTCGGCGCCAACCGGACGCTGGTTCTGCTGAACGGCCGCCGCATCAACCCGGCCGGCTCGCGCGGCCAGGTCGGCGCAGTCGACACCAACGTCATCCCGGAATCGATGATCGAACGCATCGAAATCCTGAAGGACGGCGCGTCCTCGATCTACGGTTCAGACGCCGTCGCCGGCGTCGTGAACATCATCACCACGAGCGATCTCGACGGCTTCGTGCTTGAAGGCACCGGCTCGATCACCGAGCAGGGCGGCGGCGAGAGCCTGCAGATCAACGGCTCCTGGGGCCGCGTGTTCGACAACGGCCAGTTCGTGATCGGTGCGGAATACTTCAAACGCGAAAGCCTCGGCTGGGGTGATCGCGAGGCCACGAGCTGCGCCGAAGACTATGTGTTCGAAGGCGGGCCCGGCGGCGACCGCATCGACATCATCGATCCGCTCACGGGCGAGCCCAAGTGCTTCAACCTGCTGCAAGACGTGATCGATGCGCGCACCAGCACCGCGTTCGGCGCGCTGGGCATGCGCTTCGCGCCGGATCCCTCGGCAGTCCTGAACGGCGGCCCGCTCGGCCTTGACCGTCCGGGCTTCCGCCTCGTCGGGCAGTCCTACAACAACGTGAACGCGATCTGTAACGGCGCGCTCAATGGCGGCGTGGCGCTGCCTTGCGCGGCGAACGTCGAGCAAACGTGGCGCGATCTTCTCGCCGCGACGCCGAACGATTCGCCGCTCTACGGTTCGCGCGACTCGGTTTCGCCGGTTGAACGCTGGACGATCTTCGCCACCGGCTCGCTCGATATCAGCGCGAGCGCGGAGCTCTACGGCGAAGCGATGTACAATCGCCGCGAGTCCAGCACGAACTCGCTGCGGCAGATCTTCCCGACGATCAGCGGAGCGAACCCACAGGTCGCCACCTCCACCTTCGGGAACCTTGGCGCGACGGCGCGCTCCATCGTCCAGCTCCCGTCGATCACGGCTCAGGAGATCGACTTCTTCCGCGGCGTTCTCGGCGTGCGCGGGGATTTCGGCGAAGGCTTCCTGAGCAATTGGTCGTACGACGCCTACGTCCAGACGGGCTTCTCCGACGCGACCTACGGCAACAACTTCTTCTACAACGACCGCGTGCTTGCGACGACGGGGGCGGCGCTCTGCAACCCGAATCCGGCCGGGGGCAATCTGTCGAACTTCAACTGCGCCGATGTGCCGAACGGCGTGAACTACCTGGATGCGATTTTCGGCGGCTTCAGTTCGGAAGAGGCGGCGTTCCTGTTCGATTACGAAGAGGGCACCACGACCTATGATCAGACGATCGTGTCGGGCTTGATCACGGGCGACGTGTTCGACCTTCCGGCCGGGCCTCTGTCGCTCGCGCTCGGCGCCGAATACCGCCGGGAGTCGATCGACGACAAGCCGGGCTTCAACGCCCAGATCGGCAACCTCTGGGGTCAGACCTCCGCGGGCCGCACGGTCGGCACCGACGAGGTGCGCGAACTGTTCGGCGAAGTGGAAGCGCCGCTGATCGCGAACGCGCCGATGTTCGAGAATCTGACGTTCAACGGCTCCTACCGCTGGACGGACTACGATTCCTTCGGCGACGACACGACCTACAAGGTCGGTCTCAACTGGCAGATCACGCCGGAATATCGCCTCCGCGCCACGACCGGCACGTCGTATCGCGCGCCGGCGCTGTTCGAGCTCTTCCTGGCCAACCAGACGGGCTTCCTCGGCCAGGCGCAGATCGACCCCTGCATCCAGTGGGATTCAAGCACGAGCCCGCAAATCCAAGCGAATTGCGGTCCCGGCGGCGTCGGGCTCCCGCCCGGCTACACCGGCCCCTATCCCTCGGCGCTGATCGTCACCGGCGGCGGCGCGGGGACGCTGCAGGCGGAAACCTCGGAAGCCACAACGTACGGCTTCGTCTGGACGCCGAGCTTCATCAACCTCTCCGTGGCGGTCGATTATTTCGACATCGTGGTCGAGGATGAGGTGGCTCAGTTCGGCGCCGCGGCGATCCTCGGAGCGTGCTACACCTCACCGCAATACCCGAACAATTCGTTCTGCGGGTTGTTCACGCGCGATGAGAACCCGGCCTCGCCGACGTTCGGCCAGATCCAGACGGTCAACAATTCCTACGTGAACCTCGACCGTCAGGACACGGAAGGCCTCGACGTCACGCTGCGTTACGAACACGAATTCTCGTTCGGCACATTCCGCGCCGACTTCCAGGGCACCTGGACGTTCGAGGACTCGGTTCTGTTCGCGGCCGGAACACCGAGCGAGGATCTCATCGACTTCAACGGCGAGATCGTCGATCCGGACTTCACCGCCAACCTCAATCTGCGCTTCGACCGCAACGACTTCACCTATTTCTGGGACGTCAACATGGTCGGCAAGGCGTCGAACACCGAGGAGTTCGGCGGCGACATCTTCGGGTTCCGCGCGGCGGCGCCGTATGCGAACAACGCCTATTACAAGCAATACACCGAGGCCTACGCGACCCACACGGCGTCCGTGCGCTACCAGACCGACACCTGGACGCTGCTCGGCACCGTGCGGAACGTGTTCGATGAGCCGCCGCCGGTCATCTCGACGGCGTCGTTCTTCGCGCGTCTCGGAACGTTCCCGCTGACCAACCAGTACGATCTGCTCGGTCGGACCTACGTGGTCTCGGTTGCGCGTCGCTGGTAAGCGGGCGACCCTCCTAGCTCAACGTCTGCGGCGGGTTCCTGAACGGGGCCCGCCGCTTTCTTTTGCGCGCTTTCCTTTTGGCGGGCGGGGAGAGAAGTTGGCGGGCATGGCCCGTGATGCTTCCCGCGCGTCCGCACCGGCGCTCGCCGCTGCGCTTGCGCTTGGCGCCGCGCTGGCGCTCGCGGGCTGCGTCGGGCCAGGACGGGAGCGCGCGCCGGCCGCGCGCGGGTTCTTCATCTCGCCGCATGGGGAGCCGCTGGCGTTCGGGCCCGGCGAAAGCGGCGTGGCGCGTTGGTTCGCTGGCGCTGACGCAGACGGCGACGACGTTCTGACGCCGGCGGAGTTTCTTGCGGATGGCGCGCGCTTCTTCGCGGCGGTCGACGCCGATGGCGATGGAAACGCGACCGCGCCGGAGGTCTCCACGCTGCGCGCGCGCCTCGCGCCGCAGCTGGAGACGATGCTGGCCTATCTCCCCGGTCCCGGCGTGCGCCAGCGCGTGCGCGGCCCGCCGCGTTGGACGCCGGAACAGGGCTTCATCACCGCGCGCCGGGGCGCGCGCGTGGACTTGCTGACGGTGGTGACTTTGCTGAGCGAGCGCGAGCCGGTGCTGGCGTCCGACGCCGATTTCAACCGCCGCGTCTCGCGCACGGAGTTCGACGCGGCCGGCGCGGAGCGCTTTGCGCTGCTGGATCGTGACGCGAACGGCGCCCTTATGCTGCTCGAACTGGAAGCACTGCGCCGTTAGCTAGGAACGCCGGCCCGGGGCGCCGGGCCGGAGCGCCGGCCCCCCGGCGGCGGATAAACCCGCGGCGTCTCGGCTTGTTCGCCGGCCAGGGGCCGGCGCTCCGTTAGAAGCCGCCGCCCGCTTCCGCGGCGCCGACAGCCTTCAGCGCAAACGCATAATCATGTGCGATCTCTTTCAGGTAGTCGAAGCGTCCGGTGGCGCCGGCGTGGCCGGCTTCCATGTTGATCTTGAGCAGGATCGGGCGGCCGCTGGTCGTGTGCGGACGCAGCTTGGCGGCCCATTTCGCCGGCTCCCAATAGGTGACGCGCGGATCGGAGAGGCCGCCCGTCGCCAGCACGGCGGGATAGGCTTTGCGTTCAACGTTCGTGTACGGACAATAGGAGGCGATATAGTCGTAGGCGGCGGCGTCCTCGAGGGGATTGCCCCATTCGGGCCATTCCGGGGGCGTCAGCGGCAGCGAAGTGTCGCTCATCGTGTTGAGGACATCCACGAAGGGCACGCCGCCGATCACGCCGGCCCAAAGATCGGGACGCATGTTGTTGATCGCGCCCATGAGAAGCCCGCCTGCGGAGCGGCCTTCGGCCACGATCCGTCCCGGCGCGGAATAGCCGCGCGCGACGAGCGCCTCGGCGCAGGCGATGAAATCGGTGAAGGTGTTCTTCTTGTCGAACTTGCGCCCGTCCAGGAACCAGCCCCAGCCCTTCTCGGCGCCGCCGCGCACATGCGCCACGGCGAACACCCAGCCGCGGTCCACGAGGCTGAAACGGCGGATGGAGAAGTCGGCGTCGATCGAGATGCCGTAGGAGCCGTAGCCGTAGAGCAACATCGGCGCTGAGCCGTCGAGCAGCGTTCCGCGCAGCATCAGCACTGTCACGGGAACGTCCGCGCCGTCGGGCGCGCGGGCCATGAAGCGGCGCGTCTCGTAGCGCGCGGGGTCGTGGCCGGAGGGGATTTCCTGGGTCTTGCGCAGCGTCCGTTCGCGCGTGCGCATGTCGTAGTCGAACCATTGGCGAGGCGTGGTCGGCGATTGGTAGACGAAGCGGGTGACGCTGGTGTCGAACTCGAAGCCTTCGCCGAATTCGATGTCGTAGGCTTCCTCGTCTTGCGCCACCGTGTGCTCGGCGCCGCCGGCGTCGCGGATCACGATGCGCGGCAGCGCGTTCACCCGCTCCAGCCGCACGAGGAAGTCCTTGTAGGCGCCGACGCCAAGGATGAACCGCCCGGGCGTGTGGGGGAGGAGATCGCGCCAATTGGCGCGCCCCGTCGCGCTTTCAGCGCACACCATCACTTTGAAATCGACGGCGCCGTCGGCGTTGGTGCGGATGTGCCAGCGGCCTTGCCAGTGCGTGAGATCATAAAGCAGCGCCGCCTCGCGGGAATGGAAGCAGGCCGGCGCAGCCGTCGGATCGGCGGCCGGGATGAGCCAGGTTTCGCTTTGTTCCTGATTGCCGCAGCTGATCGTGATGAACGCGCGGCTCGCGGTGACGCCGAGGCCGATGAAAAAGCCCTCGTCCTCTTCTTCGTACACGAGCACGTCGTCGTCGGCGCTCCCGCGCGCCGGGCGGCGATAGACTTTCGTGGGGCGGCCGTTCTCATCACGGAAAATCCAGAAGAGAAACTGCGAGTCCGGGGTGAACACGAAATCGCCGGTCGTTGAGTCCGGCGCGCTTGCGAGTTCCTGGCCGGTCTCGAGATCCTTGATCCGGATGGTGAAGTATTCGCTGCCCTGTTCATCGAGGGCGTAGGCGAAGAGGCGATGGTCGGGCGAGTGAGTCACAGCGCCGACGTCGTAGTAGTCCTTGCCCTGGGCTTGCGCCTCAACGTCCAGAAGGATTTGCTCCGGACCCGTCTGATTGCGCGGACGGCGAAGGTGTTGAGGATGCTGCGCCCCCGTCTGAAAGCGCGCGAAATAGTCCCAGGGACCGTCTCCCGCGGGCACCGTTGAATCATCTTCCTTGATGCGCCCGCGCATTTCCTGAAACAGGGTTTCCTGCAACGCCGCCGTGGAAGCCATGACTTCTTCGCGATAAGCGTTCTCCGCGACGAGATAGTCGCGGATGTCGGCGCGCAGCAGCGTGGGGTCACGCATCACGGCCTGCCAATCAGCGTCCTTGAGCCAGTGATACTCATCCACGCGTACGCGGCCCAATTGCTCGATGGTCTTGGGATCTCGGCGAGCGACGGGCGGTTGCGGCAAGGCGGATGTCTCCGTGGTTGTCGAGGCGCAGGCGGCGGGGATCAGCGCGGCCAGCGGCATGGCCGCGCCAGCTTTCAGAATGTCGCGTCTGTGCATGAGGGATCCGGCAAAAAGCGGTCGTGATGACGGCAACTTAGCCGGCCCGCAGGCGGGCGTCCAACCCGGTTGCGACGATCAGTCGAGCCGCAACAGAAGGCCCGTTGCGTCATCGGAACGCTTGAACCGCGGATGGCGGGCGCCGGCGGCGTCCTTGGTTTCGATATCGCGTACGGCGCGCCCGAGGTCGTGCAGGCCGTGCGACAGCGCGGCGCGGACGAAGCTTGCGGCGTCGTGGGCCTCGTAGCGATCGACGAGCGCGGAGAGGCCGTCCGTACACAGAACGATGTGTGCGGGCCGGGTAAGCGCGATGGTCCAGCCGCGCGCATGGTCCGCACACACGGGGTTCAGCCCGAAGACGCCTGGCCGGGCGGCTGCTATCTGTGCGGCGCGCAGATCGCGCAGCGCCTTGAGCGCGTCCGGCGTGCGGTAGAGCGCGCCGCCGGCGGGCGGGTCGGCGGTGTTGGCGAACGACGCCGCGAACGCCGCCTCGCGATCGCTCGCGCCGTCAGGGCCGCCGCGGATGAAGGCGGTTCCGTTCGCGTCGAGCGCAAAGGCGCGGCAATCGCCTAGGTCTAGCCCGCGCACGCCTTCGTCGTGTTCGGCGACGATCAACGCGGAGGCGACGGGTGAGGCCCAGGGATCCGCGTTCGTCGCGCGAGGGAAGCGGGAGAAGGCCAGCCGCGCGTGTTCGCTGGCGCTGCGCAGCGCGGCGCGCATGGCGTCGTCGGAGGGGGCAGCGTCGCGGGAAGCCCGATAGAGGAAGGCGTTGAGGCGATGTGCAAGCCATGCCGCATCCGTCGCCGACGGCGCGATCGGTGCGTCGTGCAGGTCGGTTGCGCCGTCGATGACCCAGGCGAAGGCGCCGGACGCGCCGCAGGCATCATCGTTCTGCTTGGCGCGATCGCCGGCGACGGAGAGCGTCTCAAGGAGCGTCAGCATCGCGGCGCGCCATAGCTGTGCTCATGTCGCCCACAGACGCCGGCGGGCGATGCGCCGCGTTCGCAAATGCTGCGCCGACGGCGGCGGCAATGATCGGGATGATGAGGAAGTCGATCGCGTAGCTGAGCGGGGGCATTTCGTCGCCCAGCATCAGGAGCGGCAGATCGAGCGCGATGCACAGGCCCATCCAAATGAAGCCGACGATCGCGCCGGCGAGCAGGCCCTTGGCCGCTGCACGGCGCATGTACAGATATGCAAACAGCGCCGCCGCGCCCGCCAGCGTCAAATCCATCAGCTGATCGAAGATCGCACTCTGCGCCGACGCGAAGAGCCCCAGCACGACGCCGATGACGACTTGCGTCCCCCACAGCGCGACGCCGTAGAGCAGGAGCTGCGCAATGCGCATTTTGGCTCACGCGCCGTAGAGAATGGAGATCGTTTCGGCCACGCACGCCGGGCGGCTCTCGCCCTCGATCTCGATCGTGCACTCGTTCTTGATCTGCACACCGCCGGCCTTGGGTTCGCAGCCGATCAGCTTCTGGCGCATGCGCACCTTCTTGCCGACGCGCACCATGTTGGTGAAGCGCACTTTGTCCGAGCCGTAATTGATCCCGCGGGTCACGCCGGTGATCCGCATCAGGCCGGAGGAGAGGTACGGGATGAGCGAGAGCGTGAGGTAGCCATGCGCGATCGGGCCGCCGATTTCCTTGGTGGCGCGATCGACGTCCACGTGGATCCATTGGTGATCGCCGGTGGCGTCGGCGAACAGGTTCACCCGATCCTGCGTGACTTCGATCCAATCGGATACGCCGATTTCCTGGCCCACGAGGCCGGGCAGGTCGGCGAGCGCGATTTCCCGCATGCGATGTCTCCTCATCCAAACGAGGCTCGAGTAAGCGCCGCGCGTGGCGTTGTCGAGGCGCCTGCGCGCGCGCAGGCGCCTTCAATCCGGCGGATTCCGGCGTTGCACTCGTTTCCGCTAGGAAAACGGGGTTTGTTATGCACATGCGCGCCATGGCAGCCGCGGTCTTGATGTGGGCGGGCGGCGCCGGCGCAACACAAGCGCAGGGCGAAGCGCTGTCGCAGCCGCTGACGGCGGCTGAGGTGCGCGCCGCCATCCTTGGGCGCGCGTTGAGCGGCGTCACGGAGGCGAGCCGCGCGCCGTGGATGGAGTGCATCACCCGGGACGGCGACACGATCTTTCGCATCGGCGGCGTCCCGCCGCAGATTGGGCGGGTCCGCATCACCGAGGCGGGGGAGGCCTGCTTCAGCTACGAAGCGACGGGGTTCGCCGACGAGAATTGCTGGGTGATGCGCCGCCGCGGGGAGCGGCTCCAGTTCGACGACGCCGAAGGGGGCTCGGAATCCTTCCTGGTGCTGGCGCGGCCGCGCGTGAACGGCTGCGCGGCGGACGCGCCGTCGGTCTAAGTTCTTTATTTGTTCCGCGTGCGGAAGGGCGCGGCCCTGCGCGCCCTTCCCTGCGCCTGCGACGCAGGCTAAGCGCCAGCCATGTCGCTTGATCCCATTGCGCCGGGCACGCTGGCGCTGGCCGAAGAATTCGGCCTTTCCCGTAACGAATACGATCAGGTCGTCGTCAAGCTCGGCCGCGTCCCGAACGTCACCGAACTCGGCATCTTCTCGGTGATGTGGAGCGAGCATTGCTCCTACAAGTCGAGCCGCGTGCATCTGGCGAAGTTCCCGACCAAGGCCCCGCACGTGATCTACGGCCCCGGCGAGAACGCGGGCGCGATCGACATCGGCGATGGGCGTGCGTGCATCTTCAAGATGGAGAGCCACAACCACCCGAGCTTCATCGAGCCCTATCAGGGCGCAGCGACCGGCGTGGGCGGGCTCCTGCGCGACGTGTTCACGATGGGCGCGCGGCCGGTGGCGCTGCTGAATGCGCTGCGCTTCGGCGATCCGAGCCATCCCAAGACGCGGCGCCTGGTCGACGGCGTGGTGCGCGGCATCGGCGGCTATGGAAATTGCGTCGGTGTGCCGACGGTTGCGGGGGAGACCAATTTCCACCGCCGCTACAACGGCAACATCCTTGTCAATGCGATGTGTGTGGGGGTTGCGCCCAAGGACCGCATCTTCACCAGCGCGGCAAAGGGCGCGGGCAACCCGGTTGTCTATGTCGGCGCAAAGACAGGCCGCGACGGCATCCATGGCGCGACGATGGCGTCGGCCGAGTTCGACGACGAGGTCGAGGCGCAGCGGCCAACCGTGCAGGTCGGCGATCCGTTCCTGGAGAAGCTGCTGATCGAGGCGTGCCTCGAACTGATGGCGACGGACGCGATCATCGGCATCCAGGACATGGGGGCCGCAGGGCTCACTTCGTCGAGCGTGGAGATGGCGTCGAAGGGGGAAGCGGGGATCGAACTCGACCTTGACCAAGTGCCAGCGCGCGAAGCGGGCATGACGCCATACGAATTCATGCTCAGCGAAAGCCAGGAGCGTATGCTCATGGTGCTGAAGCCCGGCCGTGAGGACGAGGCGCGGCGCATCTTCGAGAAGTGGGGCCTCGACGCGGCCGTCATTGGCAAGACGACAGACACGCAGCGCCTCGTGCTCAAATGGCATGGCCAGACCGTGTGCGATCTCCCGCTTGGTCCGCTGGCGGACGAAGCGCCGAAATACGAGCGCCCGTTCGTGCGCCCCCCCGCCCCCTCCCCCCTTGCGGGGGAGGATAGGGAGGGGGGGCGTGCAGAACAGCGCGCGTCGTCGACGGCGGCCCATCCTGATCGCCCCCCACCCCCTCCCCCCTCCCCGCAAGGGGGAGGGGGCTTTGCAGACTCTATCGCGAAGCTGATGTCGTGCCCGGATCTGTGCTCGAAACGGTGGGTCTGGGAACAATACGATCGCCATGTCATGGCGGACACGGTGGATGATTCCGGCCAGTGCGCGGACGCGGCGATCGTGCGCCTGCATGGCACAACCCGTGCGCTGGCGATGACGAGCGATGTGACGCCGCGCTATGTCGAAGCCGATCCGTTCGAGGGCGGCAAGCAGGCGGTGGCGGAGGCGTGGCGCAATCTCTCCGCGTCGGGCGCCACGCCGCTGGCGATCACCGACAATCTCAATTTCGGCAGCCCGCAGCGGCCCGAGATCATGGACC